>NZ_JAJCHK010000005.1:0-216798 GCF_020554465.1 Enterocloster sp. 210928-DFI.2.20 | reverse complement strand
ATACTTCCGTCCAGTCACAGCCCCCTTGGCCGGGGACCACGCAATGAGGGCGGCCGCCAGAGAACCTGGCGGAGGTGGAACTCCTATGATGCCTGTCAGCTGCGGGCAGGCGGGTTGGCTGCCCTGCCCGGATCCAGTAGACTGTCCGGACAAGCTTCGGGGAGTAGTGTCGAATAGAAGCGAGGAATAGATTTGGAGAGAAGGTGATTTCAATGCCAGATTACGCAGCTGTCTGTTCTTAGACGGCTGCGTGGGTGTGGTATTGAGAACCGGAGGTTTAGAATGAAGGGAGAGAATCAATATGCTGCGCAAAAGTGACATGTATTATGCAGATTTAAGCCCTGCAAAAGGGTGTGAACAGGGAGGGGTTCGTCTAGTGCTTATCAACAGAATTAAGGCCTTGTAATAATGTAACAATTAAAAAACGATGTCAGGAGACAGAAACCATGTTAAAAGTTGCGGTAAAAGAGATATCTGGCTTAAAGAATATGCGTTACCATTTACAGATGACAGTCGTTTTGAAATAACAGTAAGTTTTAAGTATGATAAACTGCTGGGGATTCAATGGAAAATTTATTCGATGCAATCTTCCGATCTGCTCCTTATGTTTGCATTAAAAGCCCAGAATATAAGCGCTATATATTCAATTTAAATTCGTGAAGGCCTGTGATGACGGAGCGGGAGCTGAAGGGAGAACCCATTGAAGGGGAAGTCATTTCAATGTCACTATAGTTGGATGTGTTTGGGAGGAATCAATGTATGGAAGAATTAATGACAGAATTCCGTTACCAAAAAGCGATTACCATATTAGAAAAGATGCTATCCATCAACCTTATCACACCTGTGGTCTATGAGCTTTTGATTGCCAAATATCAGAACAGATATGCGTCTGAAATAGCGAAGCATAAGAGAAGATGAGGAACGTTCCTGGATGTGGGGAGGATATCATATGGATGAGAATACATCGAATGAAAAAAAGATAATAGAGATTCCTGCAAATCAGGCGCCTTACCAGGAACAAATAAAAAACAGGAGGTTAAGGACGTGTGCATATTGCCGTGTCAGCTCGAGCACCGACGAACAGCTTCACTCATTTGATGCTCAGTATGGGTATTACAGCAATTACATACAAAAGAATGAAAATTGGGTGTTTGCCGGCATATATGCGGATGAGGGAATTACAGGGACATCCCGACAGAGGCGTCAACGCTTCAATGATATGATCGAAGATTGTGAAGAGGGAAAGATTGATTTAATCATAACCAAGTCGATTACAAGATTTGCCAGGAATGTGGTGGACTGTATCAGTACAGTCCGAAAGCTGCGGGCCATGGGAATTGCAGTGTATTTTGAAAAGGAGCGGTTAAATACACTACTCATGGAAAATGAACGAATCCTGACCATATGGGGAACCGTAGCACAGGAAGAATCTATGAGTACATCTAAAAATGCGCACTGGGCCTGTGTCCGTAGATTTGAGAATGGTACGTTTGTTCTCTCCAAAGCGCCTTATGGGTATAGAAAAGATGAAGAGAAGGAATTAATCATCTACGAGCCGGAAGCAGAAATTGTCCGCAAGATTGCGGGGGATTATTTGGATGGGATTGGCTGCGGTACAATTGCCGGGAAGCTTAACAGTTCCGGAATTCCCGGGCCAACGGGAAAGAAATGGTATCAATCAACGGTGCTGCGAATCCTGAAAAATGAAAAAATGGTCGGGGATTATTTGATGCAGAAGAGAATCACAAATGGAATCGTACCATTTAGGCATCTGACCAATAAAGGCCAGGCCAGACAGTATCTTATCAGTGATGACCATGAAGGGATCTTAAGCCGTGAAGATAAGGAAAAGATAGATTTTATCTTAAGCGTTCGACAATCGGAAGCTGGAAGGGATTTAACGGCATCATCCATCGGATGTGAATATATTGTATGTGGAAGATGCGGGGGAAAATTAAGCCGGGAATATGCCGGGACGGTCAGGGGTGATAATAAAATAATCTGGAGATGTAAAAACCGTCATAGCAATAACAGGACGTGCACATTAAAATTGGTCCGGGATGAGGATTTGGGTTCAGCAATGCAGCGGCTTCCGAGAAAAATGCAAAGGGGAAAGGCGCTTGTTTTTCAACCGCTGTTAAAGCAATTGGAAGCCATGGAACGGAGGCTGCGCTTAGGAGGCAGAATCAGAGAAATTGAAGAGGAACTGGCAGAGGTTAAGATGCAGCGTCATGTACTGCTGAGAATGAGAGCAGAAGGTTATATGGAACCTTCTCTTTTTTTGACCCGGAACCAGAACCTGGATCAGGAACAGAGAAAACTCATGGATGAAAAGAATCTGTTACAGGGCAAAGGTTCCTGTATGAAACAGATAGAGGAATTAAAGAATCTCATTACTTTTTTAGACCTGGAAGCGGGTTTGGATCCGATTGTGAAAAAGAAGGTATTGTATGAATTGATTAAGAAAATAGAAGTATTGGCTCAACGAATCTTCCAGTTTGATATGACCTGTGGATTGGAACTGATTGTAGATTTAGACGAGGGAATATATGGGACAAACCAAACGGATACTCTGGGGGTACAGACTATGTGATGGAATAATCGTGATTGATGAGCGCATTGCGCCTGTCATTCAGATGGTGTTTCAAAAAGTGGATAAAGGGATTGCAGTCAATCAAATTTGCAGGGATATGGAAGGAATGGGGCTGAAGAACCGGCTGGGGAATGTCAGATGGCAGCCCAGAAAAATAAGAGACATTCTGAAGGAAGAAGCATATTGCGGAAAGGATGGCTATCCGGTCATCATTGAAGAAAAATTATTTCAACGAGTGAAAGAGAAACGCAGGAATAAAACAGATAAAACTCCTGACAAACGGAATGAGGATGTAATCATGGGAGGGCGATATGTCTATGGAAATATGATAATATGTGGTGACTGTGGCTCGCAATTCAAACGAAATTCTAAGGGGAGACGCTGTCATGCGGATGGACGACTGGATGGAAGCGTTTATTGGTATTGCCCTGTCTGTAAGCAGGGGGAGGGACAGGCTTATATAAAAATTAGGGACGAACAGATCCGGAATATTTACAGGACTGTTATTAATCAAATGCTGGTTTGTCCAGCGGTATATAGAAATACAAACAATCATGAAGCTGTCCTTGAAAATGTAAAAACCCAGGAATTAGAGGAGAGCCTGAATAGATTGGATTTCCAGTCTGATGAAGATATAAGAGAGGCGGTCCAAATTTGTTTCCAGTTAGCAAAAGAACGGTTTCGATTATTACAAACAGAAGGAATTAACGAGAGGACCAAACGTATCGCAGAGTGTCTTGATACGCTGGAATATCCGGTCACATCGTTTGACAAAAGAGTTTTCTGTGAAATTATAAAAGAGATACGGATCAGACAGGATGGAAATATGAGACTTACATTTACAAATGGAATGGGGATGCCTGTTTTATAGGATACCTGCGAATATGGGATACGGAAGATGAAACAGGCTCATGGATAAAATCATTGGCGAAAGGATATCATTTTCCGCAATGACAGTCCGGGACCTGGAGATATCCATTTATAACAGTGGTATTATCTTACAGGGAGGGGAATTTCAATGCCAAGAGAGGCCAGAAGGGTATCCGTTATTCCGGAACGGCAGGAGTATACACGAAGTTATGAACAGGAAAATCAAAGAAAAAAGCGGGTAGCAGCGTATTGCCGTGTAAGTACGGAGCAGGAACAGCAGCAGACCAGCTATGAGGCACAGGTGGAGTATTATACCCAGTACATTAAAAGCAATCCGGATTGGGAATTTGCAGGTATTTATGCAGATGACGGCATAACCGGTACAAACCTGGACCGGAGAGATAATTTCAATCGTTTAATTAACGACAGCCGCAGAGGAAAGATCGATATGATCCTTACAAAGTCAGTCAGCCGCTTTGCGCGCAACACAGTGGACAGTATTGTTACAATCCGCGAACTGAAGGCCATCGGAGTGGCGGTCTATTTCGAGACTGAACGGATTAATACCCTGGAGAGCCAGGGCGAAATGCTGATTGCCGTACTCAGCAGCCAGGCCCAGGAAGAGAGCCATTCCATCAGCACCAATGTGACATGGGGATTCAGACGGAAGTTTGAGAAGGGTGAAATTTCTTTGAATTATAAGCATTTCATGGGAATCACGAAGGACATCCATGGAAATTATGTGATAGATGAAAAAGAAGCAGCGATTGTAAGAAGTATTTTTTATTGGTATCTGCGAGGTGACAGCTGTGAAAAAATAAAACATAAGCTGGAGGAACGAGGGGTTAAGACTGCTACCGGAAAAGAAAACTGGAATGTAACTACAATATTGAGAATGATATCAAACGAAAAATATATGGGAGATGCGCTGCTTCAAAAAACCTATACAGAGGATTACCTTACTCATAAAAGAAAACAGAATGTGGGCCAGAGAAAGCAATACTATGTGGAGAATGCGATTCCGGCAATCATTCCGCGGTCAATTTTTTATATGGTACAGCAGGAGCGGGCGGAACGGGCCAGGCTGAAGGGCGCCTATAGTTCCAGATACGCGCTGACGGAGATTGTTATATGCGCGGAATGTGGCTCCAGATATAGAAGAACCACATGGAGTAACCCCAAACGGAAACAGGAGAAACGCGTCGTGTGGAGATGCATTAACCGCCTGAAGAATGGAACAAAATACTGTAAAGATTCGCCCACTGTGCCGGAAGAAGCGCTACATACAGCTATCATGAAAGGGTTATCTGAAATACTATATGGTGACGATGATCTGCATTTTAAAGAAGAACTGAAACAGGATATACTGAACACCATGGCGGATTTAACCGGAGGAACCACGCCCGAAGAGATTGATTTGACAATCTGCAATCTACAGGAGGAACTGTTAAGATATGCTGGTTTAACTGCAAAGGAAGATATGAATTCCCGGAAATATGATGATAAATTCAGGCTGATTGCAAAACAGATCGAGCAACTGAAGGAACAGAAATATGACTTGGAAAAGCTTAGTGAAAAGAAAAAAGAGCATGAGGGGCAGATTGCGGAGATTGATAAGTTTATGAAAGGTATTAAACAGACGGATGAGTATGATGATGTATTGGTGCGGCAGTTGGTGAGGGAGGTACGGATTATTAGTAAGAACCGGGCGGAGATGGAATTGAATACGGGGATGCAGATAGAGCTACAACTGTAAGAAATTGGTTGCATTATTGTTTGCTATTTTGGGTTTTTAATCTAATTATAACTAAATTATAATTAGTAATCTTGTTTTGCAGAGACAAGGGGGGTATAATACTATTAGTTATTTCTGGAAATCCAAAAATATAGGGAGGAAAAAATGGCAGATTTAAAAGATTTGGTATTTGTTAAAAAGTTAAGTGATAGAGGAGATACCAATTCAAAGGTAGATTTATTTAAAGAAACAGAAACAGACAATTTATTTGTTCGCAAGGCGATATATGGCATTGATGCACCTTTATATCAGGCAGTTTTTACTAGAGAGATAAGGGCTTTATATAAGCTGAATAAATGTGAGAATATAGTTCGCATTCTAGGGCATAAAAACATGAAAAATCGTAGTGGTGAAAAGGTTGGTGTAATCTTTTTAGAATATATAGACGGAATTACTTTAAGGGAGGCTCCTATAAGTGAATTCTCTTCTAAAAAACAGTATAAAATAGTTCAGCAAATAATTGAAGCAATTGCAATAGCGCATTCTAATGGTATTATTCATCGGGATATTAATCCAAATAATATAATGATTAGCAATGATGGAAATGTTAAGGTGATTGATTTTGGTATATGTAAAATTCAAGATATGATAAATTCTGCTACTCTTTTCAAATTGGGAACTAGTGGATATTCTGCGCCGGAGGTACATTTGCATAGTGAGAATGCAACAGAAAAAAGTGATATATATTCAATAGGGGCAGTAATATATTATCTGGTAACCGGAAAAGAGCCTCCCTTACCAGCGCAATTTCAGGAGGTATTAGATAAAACTTATGGTATCGATATTGATCTAAAACCAATTATTAAAAAGATGGTTGCAGAAAACCCGGAAGAGCGATATTCGAATATTTATGATTTAAGAGTTGACTTTGGTAAAGTATTTGTACGTTTTTTGGGAATACATAAAGTTGCAATATTTACTGCAGATTATGAAAAAATCCAAAAACTGCGAGCGCAAAGATTAATACCTAAGGGAATAGGCCTTAAGGAAGTTGTAAATAACAATTTACCAGATAATTTTGCAGATTTGTATGGTTTTAAAAAAGAAGATAAGGAAAATGATATATATACTTTTCTTGGATTTAATTATACAATGGATTGCATATTTAATTGTCAGTTAAATGTATTTCAAGTTATTGATTTTCAAAAAATTGTTCCTTATCATGCTGATGGTTTAAAGAAGAGATATGCAAAAATTGTAGCAAGTGTAGCTTTTGTAGATGAAAGAATTGCACATAGGCAATCTATAAATGATAGTTTAGAAATTCGAAATATCATCGAAGATTATTATAACGAATACATTTCAAAAAATAATGTAGATTTGGAATATCGTAAACATTATGGGATTTGGAGGGAACTGTTAGTACTTGTAAAAGAAAATATCCAAAATAATATAGTTCGACTTAGCTACGATTATTATAAAAAGGATAGAGATAATATTATTTTTACATTGTCAAAAGGTGTTTTTCTTGATGAGGATAAGCTTGATAAAGAGCAGGCCTTTGCTTATGAAAAGAGTTCAAGAACGAGTAAAGATAAGATCAAGCCTGTAACAATTGGGTACTATGAAAATGATAGTTATGAAAAGGGGCATGTTGTTTTAACTTTAAAATTGCGAGGTACCTTAAAAGTAAAATTACCGTCAAGAGGGGCAATTTGTTTAGACTATCAAAAGGATTTGATAAATGTAGAACGTCAGTTAGAAGCGTTAGACATTCTAGAAAGGGAAGATTATAGTTGTACATTTAATTTAAAGAGAATACTGGCAGGTGTAGAGGAACCTAAAAATATTATTTTGGAAAGTGACTTTGTACCATTTAATAAAAATTTGGATTTTCCGCAAAGGACGGCAGTGCGAAAAGCATTAAATTCGGATTCAATTACTATAATACAGGGGCCTCCAGGAACTGGAAAAACTAAAGTTATCATAGAAATTATCAGACAAATTTTAAGACAAAATCGATTAAATCCTGATTTGGAAAAAAAGAAAATTTTATTGGTTTCCCAGTCGCATCCTGCAGTAGATAAAATGCTTGAGGATTTAATTGAAGTGTGCGGTGATAATTTGAGTTTGGTTAGAATTGGAAGAGATAATAAGTTAAATAAGTCTATACGTGAAAAATATGGATTAGTTTATGTTAAAGATAGATGGGTTCAAGAGGTTGAAAAAACGTGTGACAAATATAGCCAGTGTCTATTGGATGAATTAAATATAACTAAAGAGTCTTTTGACAATTACTATATAGAAATGGAAAAATTAAAGGTAGAGAATCTAAACGCTGAAGTGAATTTGGAACTTATACATGAGTTCCAAAAACAAACTGCAGGTTTAAAAAATGAAAGATTAAGAAAAATATTAGAAATACAAAAACAATGGGTTGATAGAATTTCACAATGCCAAGAAGCTGAATTATATAATATAAAGAGCACTGAAATTATTGCAGGAACATGTACGGGATTTGTTTCTAATAAAGTCATACGAGATGTAGATTTTGACATTGTTATTATTGATGAAGCAGCAAAGGCAACATTTCCAGAGCTTGCTGTATCATTGAATAAAGCTGAAAAAATCATTATGGTCGGTGATCATATGCAACTTCCTCCTGTATTGGATACAGAAATAATACGAAAAAATAAAGATAAGATAAATGAAAAAGATTTAGCTAATGGTATTTTTGAGTATTTATATAATAATTTTCCTGACTCAAATAGACATCGACTTACATTACAATATAGAATGCACCCAAGAATTGGAACTCTTATTAGTCATGTATTCTATGGAGATGAAATTCAAAATGGTATTGATAGAACCGAGCGAGTGCTTTCTATTAAGGGATATGAGAATATTGCAATTGAGTGGATCAGTACATCCATGAGGGGAGATGGGGAGCGCCGGGAAATTGTAACTGGTGCTAAAAATAAGGAGACTTATCAAAATAATCTAGAGAGAAATATAATTAAGGAGAAATTAAAGGAACTCGATGAAAGTTTAGAAGTAAAAACAAGTGTAGCAGTGATAACAGGATATAGCGCACAACGATATTTATTGAGCAATATGGTAAAACAACAAGTATACAAGAACATAGAAGTTGATGTTGATACTGTAGATGCCTTCCAAGGTAGCCAAAAGGAAATAATTATTTATTCAACAGTTAGAAGTAGCGAAAATCCATATGGCATAGGTTTTTTGAAATCAGAGGCAAGGCTTAACGTTGCTTTCTCTAGAGCCAAATGTTTACTGATTATTGTTGGTGATATGGATTTTTTAAACAATAAGAATATACGTAAAAATAAATTTCCAGAGATAATTAATTATATTCAACAGGAAGATGAGTGTAGGGTTATAAATTATTAGAATGGGCAAAAAGAGGCTAAATGTATATTTCTAAAGAGGAAAAATATGAATAGAATAATTGAAGCAATTAAACAAGATTATCCAAAGCGTTTAGACGGATGTATATGTATAAAAAGACAGGCAATATATATTCCAATTCTAGAGATAGGAATTGAAGCATTGATAAGAAATATATCTGAGCTTAATTTGTTTTATGAGTCAGTATTAAGGTTGATAGATGTTGGGGTACCGGTAGTATCAGAAATTGGTAATATTTTAGGAGTTTCGGATGAAGTCATGAAAGAAGTTATTGTAGATATGATTGGTAAAAAATTACTTATTACTTCATCAGGCCATTTGAAAATGACTCCACAAGGAAAAATTGCATTGGAAACTAGAAAATCAGAAGTCATTACTAAGCGGAACGTTAATCAATTGGCGGTCAATCTGATAACTGGAGACATATATAGTATTGATGCTCTAAAAATCACTAAAGTTAATAGACAGTCTATTTGTCTACATCAAGTCATAAGCGTTGGTAAAGAGTTTGTGGATTCTCATTTTGCACAGATAAATGCTATATATCAAGATATGCAAGTTTCTGATGATACTTTTAAGGAATCCATTGTATCAAAAGAATTATATAAGATTTTAGGTGTGGCATATGAAAAATTAGTTTATTCCAGAAGCGAGCTGCTAATATATGAAAATAGGGAAACAAAAGATATACAGATTTTAATTACAAATGATTTGCATGAAGAATATGTTAACTGTTTTTATAATCAAATAAAAATGGGGATATATCCATGTTTAGAAAATTTTTTCGAATTAAACAAACATGTTGTGCAAGGTTTGTCTAGGATTGCGGATGAAAAGGATGAAATACTTGAAAGAAATACTGAAAAATTTAGAGAGATGTTGGAACTATCAGAAGATGTTGATCCATTCAATGCTCATAGTCTTTTTTGCAAATCAAGGTACATAATAGATAACAAAGAATATAGTTATTACTTTCGTTATTTTCAACAATTTGGGTTTGAACAATTGATTATAATTGGTGAGGATTTGACGGATATTTTATCAGAAGTAAGTGGTGACATCGCATCGATTGCTAGAAGTAGGCCAATACGGCTTGTGTTTAGTTTGAAAGAATACAAGGTAAAGGGCCTAATAGATAAACTTTCTTCTCAAATTGAAAATAAAAATCGATTGTCCATTGAACAAAAAGATGATATTACAGATATAATAGTGTGCTTTTATCCAACGATATTAATTAAGATGGTAAAGCAAGGATGTTACCTTTTTGAACGACCAGTTAGTTATTTCCAAGGAATTATTGAATTTGATCGAGAGGAAATTGAAAAAATTATTCAAAGAGTTGAAAATCAAAATAATATTATCTTAAAGCTTAATAAACCATCGACAGAACGCACAAAACAAAGGAAAGTAAGTATATAGTTATTAAATTCATATTTTAGTGGGGTTAAAAATACATAGAAGAAGGAAGATTTTATTCTATAGGAAATTTTCGAATTAATATTTTAGTAGTGGATTTTTTACTGCTGAATCAGTTTCTAATTTGTGGGAGCATAAAAAAAGAAGATAGATTCATGTAGTAGAGATAAAATTTAAAGTGAATGGTTGATTTCAAGAGTATCCAGTGTGAATCTACATCAATGGTTAAAATACGCTAAAAAGGCATAGTCATCTACATCACAACTCTCCCGGAGGTTGGAGTTGTGATGTAGATGACATCCCCTGGTTTGGGCAGCAGACCAGGGGATTTTCTTTTTTCTGGAAGTTGTTTTGCCCATGTCTGTTTAAGATTGCTTGAATGGGGATGGAGCATGGGACAGGATTATACATATGCACAGAAGGTACCGTTATGTTCTTTTGGATTGCTATGTGTTATAATTTATCTAAATCCATGTTTGTAAGGGAGGTAAAGAAATGTTTAGCACAAAAAAATTGCTATTTTTTTTAGTTGGCATTATTAGTGTTGTCAGCTTGTTCGCGTGTCAAAAAGCCAGCGCTAATCAATCAAATGTATCAGATACTGAGGAAACACAAAAAACCGTTCTTGAAATGGAAATGAATGCAAATTACAGTAATTCAGATCCGTTTGAGAATGGACGCTTATTTTGTGTGTCTGAGGATATAGAAACTTTAGACGCAGAGGTCTATTTTCAGATGGATGGTGAAAGGGGTATTGTAGAAATAAAAGATAGAAATGCAGACGAAGTTTTATGGAGCAATACATGGGATGAAAAAGTAAGTGGTGATACCATCACAGTTTCGCTCAATAATCTACAAAAAGAGAAAGAGTACGATGTGCGGTTTACTGGAACGAAAATAAATCATGCTGTTGTAAAAGTTACTTTTGAAAGTGAGTTGGTTCAGGAGAAATCAAGACCTTCAAAATAAATGTCCGGCTTGCGTGGGGAGTTGGACAAATCGGTATTTGAAACGGAGGTATTCTAAGGTCCCATAGGGCGGTCATAGGGCCAAGTCATTCGGGCAAGTCCATTTGGGTCAATCCATCTGGCCAACGAAGGAGTAGCAAATACCACTGTTCTGTGTGCGCACTTCGCGTGCCGTTTGCAGTCCGGCGGCTCCACTTCCTATTGTTTCCTTTTGTCTGAAACGTTGAAAAATAGACAAACAACTGATAAAAAGATGAGCAAACCTGATATGGAAAGGGCTTCCAAGCATCCGGCCGGATGTGGGGGCTCTTTTTTTATAAAAATTAGTGGTTAATTATGCACAATTAAAAACGAATGAAAGAACATATAATAGCAGTATTGACATGAGATTGACGAACTGCTTCCCAATGATATACGTACTAATGACTCTGCTATGTTAAAAAAACGATAATAAATTATAAAATTTTCATAAGTGTTGGAGCTCCAACACATCCCCCGAAAAAAACCTGTTATAATTTTAACTATCTTAAGGGAGGGATTGGTGGAACGAATATGAAGACTGAGGAAACGAAACTTACATTTTATGGTAACCAGGCGTTTGCCATGCTGCCGTTAGTGGGATATATACTGATCGGCGGGACATTTTCAGTTGGACTTCACTATTATTCCATGAAGGGCCTGTCCTTTGCAGCGGCGGTCTCCCTCTTTGCAGGCTTTTTCCTTTGCAGGGAGAAGGACAGATATTGGGACAGCGTGGTCCATGGTCTGGCCCAGTATGGCAATTCCAGGCTGATATTTGTTTTTATGGTCATCGGTATTTTTTCCAAGCTGATGAATACAGGAGGGATTGGGGACGGGTTTATCTGGCTCAGCCTCAAACTTGGTATTTCAAGAAGCGGATTCGTGGTATTCAGTTTCCTGGCGTCAGCCATGATTTCTATGGGGGCAGGTGCACCGATTGCAGCCATGTTTGCAGTGATACCGATTTTCTATCCGCCGGGAATCCTGCTGGGAGCCAATCCGGCCATGCTGGCAGGGGCCTTAATCAGCGGTATTTTCTTTGGGGATGCAATCTCCCCAAGCTCACAGGTCATCAATACAACTGTGATGATACAGCATGACGGCGTGACGGGACGGCCCGCAGACCTGTTGAAGACTCTGAGGATGAGAACCCCCTATATCCTGGCGGCTGGCGGGGCAGCCATGGTGGTTTATCTGATTTTTGGCGGACGCGGAGGTGCCATGGGGGATATTTCCCAGATATCAGCCATGTCCTCCCCCCAGGGACTTTGGATGCTGGTTCCGCTGGCAGTGCTGCTGCTTGTCTGTTTCAGGACCGGAAATCTGTTTATGGGATTGTCCTTTGCAATTGTGTCAGGATTCGCAGTGGGACTTCTGACAGGGGTTCTTGCCCCTTCCGACATCGTGGCCATTGACTATGGCACTTTGGGGCTCAAGGGAGTTATCTTTGAGGGAATCAGCGGAATGCTGGATGTGGTGGTTTCCACCATCCTGCTGTATGGGCTGATTGCAGTGGCTGTGGATGGGGGGATGATGGAACGGTGCTGTAACTGGCTTTTACGCAGGAATATCATGGGAACCACACGCGGCTCTGAGACCGTACTGACAGCAGGAATCGTCATTACCAATATACTTCTGGCAGGCTGTGTGCTGCCGTCTATCCTGATGTTCGGCGGCATGGCGGACCGGATTGGGCAGGAAAGCGGCATATCCCCGGAACGCAGGAGCATTCTCCTGACAGCGAATGCCACCAACTTCAGCGCTATTATTCCTATCAACAGTGCATTTGTCATGGGCAGCGTGACAATTATCAATGAGATGGTGCAAAAGCATAGCTATCTTCCAACGGTATCCCCATTCCAGATTTTCAGTGCGGCATTTTACTGCCTGTTCCTTACGGGAATCTGTGTAATCTGGGTGGTTTTGGGAGAAAGGGCTGGAAAGGGCGGACATCAAAAGGCACAGGAGATTTCCCCGGTAAGGGGGAGCTGAAGCAGAGAATGATATGAACCAGAAAATAATGTGAACCAAAATCGTGTTTTATGATAGAAAGGAGAGTTGTTTATGGACTCAGTATATGATCTTATTATTGTTGGCGGCGGACCGGCAGGACTGTCAGCAGCCATTTATGCCGGACGTTCCGAGCGCAGGACACTGCTGCTGGAAAAGGGCAGCTATGGCGGAAGGATTAATGATACGTATGAAATCAGGAATTATCCGGGAACGAAAGCGGACAGCGGGCAGCACCTGATGGAACTGTTTAGGGAACACGCGGCCGGCCATCCCACGGTAGAACTTAAGCGCACCACCGTGACAGAGGTCCGGAAAGAGGACGATACATTCATTGTGGAGACAAAGCGGCGGGGGGATTTCATGGCGCGCAGCGTCATCCTGGATCTGGGCACCAGGCCCAGGGAACTCAATATCAAGGGCGAGAAGGAATTTACCGGGCATGGGGTTGCTTACTGTGCGACCTGCGATGCGGAATTCTTCAAGGGAAAGGAAATCTATGTGCTGGGCGCCGGCGACCAGGCCATTGAGGAATCGGATTATCTGACCGGCTTTGCATCCAAGGTGACCATTGTAGTGCTTCATGAGGAAGGACATCTGGACTGTAACGAGGTTGCGGCCGAGCATGCCTATAAGAACCCGAAGATTGATTTTGTGTGGAGTTCCACGGTACAGGAAATCAAGGGAAGCGACCATGTGGAGTCACTGGTATTAAAGAATGTTGACACGGGCCGGGAAACAGAGGTGAAGGCAGACGGTTTGTTCCTGTTTGTGGGCATGGTGCCCCAGACCGGACTGGTGAAGGACATGGTGGACTGCGACAAGGCCGGTTACATTAAGGTCAATGAGAAAATGGAGACCAATGTGCCGGGACTTTATGCGGCGGGCGATTGTACCCAGACATTCCTGCGTCAGGTAGTTACCTCGGCGGCAGACGGCGCGGTGGCGGCAGTTGCATCGGAGCGCTATGTAAAGGAACTGGAACAGATACAGGGAATCCTGGGGCCGGATTCGGGCAGGACCGTATTTTTATTCTACAACCCGTACAGCAATGAGGAGATTGAGAAGACCGCCCAGCTGGAACAGGAGTTAAGCGGACAGTGGAGGGTATACAGGCAGGACGTCACAAGGCAGAGCCTGCTCTACAACAGCCTGAAGCTGGAACGGACGGTTGCGGGGGCATTTTACGATAACGGAAAGCTGGTTGAAATCAAACAGGCTTTTTAACAAATAATAATAATTAAATGGAGGATATGAATTATGGGACAGCCACTTGTTTTTCCACACGGAGTCACTGTTTACAACCCTGAAAAATGCTGGAGCGGTTATACGATTGTTCCGTTAATCAATGATGGCGTGTTATTGTTTGACATGAACGGCAACGAGGTAAGGCGCTGGAATATGCACGCCATGCCGCCAAAGCTTCTTCCCGGCGGATATGTGATGGGTCTTTCCGGGTACCGCCATCCTGACTATGGCATGCAGGACGGGGTCAACCTGATTGAGATTGACTATGACGGCAATATTGTATGGGAATTTGACCATTTTGAAAATATCGACGATCCTGGCAGGGACCACAGATGGATGGCGCGCCAGCATCATGATTACCAGAGGGAGGGCAATCCGGTTGGTTATTACGTACCCGGAATGGATGCAAAGCCACTTTCAGGCAACACCCTGATCCTGGTCCACCAGACCATCCACAATCCCAAGATTTCCGATAAAAAACTGCTGGATGACGCCATGATTGAAGTGGACTGGGATGGAAATATCCTATGGAAATGGTCCATCAGCGAGCATTTTGACGAACTGGGATTTGACGAGGCCGCCAAGAACGTGCTGTTCCGCGACCCCAACCTGCGCGCATCGGACGGCGGTGTGGGCGATTACCTGCATGTGAACTGCATGAGCTATCTGGGACCCAATAAATGGTATGACCAGGGAGATATGCGTTTTAAGCCGGACAACATAATCTTTGACTGCCGGGAAGCCAATATCCTGGCAATCCTGGATAAGGAAACCGGAAAGATTGTATGGCGGATCGGACCTGATTTTAACGCAGCGCCGGAGCTTAAGAAGCTGGGATGGATTATCGGACAGCATCATTTCCACATGATTCCCAAGGGTCTGCCGGGCGAAGGCAACCTGATGGTCTTTGATAACGGCGGCTGGGGCGGCTACGGGACCCCCAACCCATCTTCTCCAATCGGCATCAAAAATGCATTGAGGGATTACAGCCGTGTGCTGGAGTTCAATCCTGTTACATTGGAAGTGGTATGGAAACTGACTCCCAAGGAGCTGGGCCATGCGATTCCCACGGACGCCAGCAAATTCTACAGCCCCTATGTCAGCAGCGCACAGCGCCTGCCCAACGGCAATACCCTGGTAACCGAAGGCTCAGACGGCAGACTCATTGAGGTAACGCCGGACCATGAGATTGTTTGGGAGTGGATTTCGCCGTATTACACGCACAATGAAAAGGGGCCCAGGAATAATATGATTTACAGGGCCTACCGTTACCCCTACAGTTATGTGCCGCAGGAGCCGGTTCCGGCAGAGGTACCGATTGAGCGCATTGACAATGTGACTTACCGTGTTCCGGGCGCGGGCGCGTTTGGGGCAAAAACGGTGATTGACGTTGAGGGGACTTTGCCGTATTATCAGGATGTGGCGCTCTGTGTGGCAACGGATGATGAGGAAGACCTGTCACAGAGGGAAAAGGTCTTTGAGGTGGATACGCAGGTATTCCATCCCGCCGGCGCGGCCAGCTGGAAGGATGAGGTCCTGGCAGTGGAGGATAAACCGGTCCTGGTACTGTTCGGCGCAGAGCGCTGCGTTCACTGTAAGGCCCTGCACCCTGTGCTGGAAGAGGCCCTGAAGGAAGAATATGACGGGGCATACGAAATCCGTTATGTGGATGTGGATGCAAACCAGGAGCTGGTGGACACCTACAATGTGGGAGGTATCCCGGTCGTAGTCATATTCCGGAATGGAAAGGAAGTACTGAGGTTTAACGGCGAGATGGATTATGACGATCTGTGTGATATCCTGGACCGCCCATTGGAAAAAGCCTGAACCTGCCGTAAGCAGTGTTAGAAAAACCAGAATGCAATATATTCGGCCACGTCCACAACAATCCCATGGATGCGGATGTGTCTGAACAGAGTTATATAAATATGCGGTCCGCTTATTTCCGGCGGTCCGCATATTTATTCAGCATGCACAGCATTGGGCGGCGCATGGGAAGCCCTGCTTTTTCGTGCATGTTTAATCCGTTATTTGGCAATGGATTCCGTTATGTTCTTTTGGACTGCTATGTGGTATAATTTACCTGAATTGAAAGTTATAGCAGCGTTTATTTATATGTTACGAGGAAGTAATGATATGGAAAAGAAGGTTGTGTTTAAGTATCACCCCAACGTATATGATAACGATATTATTGAACATGAAAACGGCATCTGTCAGTGTTGTGGAAAAGAAGTGAATGAATACTGTAGTACTATGTATTGTATAGATAATGTTCATTGTATCTGCCTGGAGTGTATATCAGACGGGAAAGCGGCAGAAAAATTGAGGGGTGGTTTTATTCAGGATGCGGAAAGCGGCTTGGTTTCCGACCCTCAAAAAACAGAGGAATTGTTTAAGCGGACTCCGGGATATGCAAGCTGGCAGGGTGAATACTGGCTGGCTTATCATTTGTGGGTAGATGCTGACTGAATAATTTTATGGCTGTAAAGAACGTGCGGAGGAGCTGAGGCATACGCTGAACATCAAACCGAAACCTGTACATATGGAGAAATGAAGAGGGAGGAAGAGATGGCAATTAAGAGAGGGATAAGGGCAAAGATCTTTTTGCTTTCAGCTACAATTATTCTTATTCCGCTTATGGTTCTGAGCTTGTTCGTCATGGGGCGTACGGTTACGACAGCTGAGAAGAATCATGAAAATTACCAGCAGGCCTCCATGAAAAAGGTAGGACAGGCTGTGGAGACAATCATGCGTGAATTAGAGCGGGCATCTTTGTTTATGATTGGGGATAAGGATATCAGGACCTATCTTTCCACAGGGGATAAGGAGTTATTAGATGATGTATATAATACCCTGATTTATCTTAGGAATAATAGTGATTACATCAAAGCCATTCAGATAGAGGGCGCGAATGGGGAAGTGCTGGCCAATGGTTCTATGCCGCTTAATATTACCCGGGCTGACCGGGAGCGTGCAGATGCCCTGAATGGTAAATCCTTCTGGGGGCAGGATGAGGACATTTATGGAGAGCGGTATCTATACCTATGCCGCCTGCTGCGTGACACTGAAAATCCTTCACACCATCTCGGAACAGCAAAGCTATATTTGGACAGCAGGGGACTTTCGGATTATCTGAGAAGTGAAATGGAGCCATCCATGAATTATGTGATTCTGGATGAAGAGGGAAGGTTATTGTTTAATACCGGCTTTCCGGAGGAAAAAGGGGATATTTTGAATTACAATAACCTTCTGACCGGAACTGGTGGATGTTACCGGACGGAGGAGCAGGCAAAAGAGGATGAATATTACCTATCGCCCTATGGTCTGGCAGCAGGCCGGTGGATTCTGTGCGGGGTATCCGGAACAGGCGACGTGGACAGCATGATATCAGCTTCCCTCCTGCTGATTCTGGGCCTGTCCGTGTCCTGCTTCCTGGTGTGCGCCGCGCTGGCTCTTCTGGTGTCGCAGCGGATTTTAAAACCTCTGTCCGAGGTAATACGGCATATGGATACCTTTGGGCACCAGGATTTTTCAACCCGTATTGAAGTACGGGGAAATGATGAGGCAGCACTTGTGGCCCGGCATTTTAACCAGATGGCCGACCAGATACAGGATTTAATCCAGAAAGTATATGAGGTAACCATCCGCAAAAAGGAAGCTGAATTAAAGGCGCTTCAGGCCCAGATTAATCCTCACTTTCTGTATAATACTCTGGACATTGCTTACTGGACAGCTAAGATGGAGCGGGCGTCCCAGACCAGCGAGATGATTGATTCCTTATCTCAATTTTTCAGGCATGCGTTGATAATGGATGATGATTTTACGACTGTGGGAAATGAAATTGAGCATTTGCGTTATTATATTATTCTAAAGAGACAAGGGAAAACATCCTTTGATTTTGAACTGGATTATGAGGAGGAAACACTGGGCTGCCGGGTTGTGAAGCTGGTGCTTCAGCCGCTTGTGGAGAATGCCATCCTTCATGGAATCAGCGGGATAAAGGATGGGAAGGTGGAAGTAAATATATTCCGGGACGGGGAGACACTCAAGTATGAGGTAAAAGATAACGGGGCAGGGATTGATGTGGATGACATGAACCAACTGCTGGAACATGTGGAAACCAATAACAGGGGGCTGGGTATCAAGAATATGAATGACCGTATCAGACTTGCCTGCGGAGATGGCTACGGCCTGTCTTTTTACAACAGAGAGGGAAAAGGAGCGGTGATAACAGTGACACAGCCATTTAAGCCTGCGGTTCAGACATGCTCTGATACAGGGAGGGGTATATGATTAAGCTGATGATTGTGGATGACGAATCCAGTATTAGAAGAGGGCTAAAGCATTATATTGACTGGAATGCCTGGGGAATATCGCTGGAAGCGGAGGCGTCTGATGGAGAGGAAGCCTTCAGACGGGCTCTGGAGGTAAGACCGGATATACTAATCAGCGATATCCGAATGCCTGAAAAGGACGGACTGGAGCTGTGCAGCCTGCTTAGAGATGCGCTGCCCGGCCTGCGTATTATCCTGCTTACAGGGTATGACAGGACGGATTATCTTCATGCAGCCTTGCAAAATGGTGTGCATGATTATCTGCTTAAGCCTGCCAGCGCAGATAAAATTATCTCCAGTGTGCTTAAGTGCAAGGAGGAGATCGTGGAGGAGCAGAACAGGAAAGCCCAGAAGCTGACCCGGGATGCTTTGCTGGATGAAAGTATACCCATACTGCAGATGATGCTTATTAGTGACCTTCTCAAAGGCAATATGGAACAGAACAAAAGGCTGGT
This sequence comes from Enterocloster sp. 210928-DFI.2.20, assembly GCF_020554465.1. NCBI lineage: Bacteria > Bacillati > Bacillota > Clostridia > Lachnospirales > Lachnospiraceae > Enterocloster > Enterocloster sp. 210928-DFI.2.20. The sequence continues at coordinate 197,716 of NZ_JAJCHK010000005.1, read as the reverse complement.
CCATCAGTCTAAAATGCTGGGAGTGCCTTTAGACGGTCCTGTATTCCAGACGATGACTCTGTATGTAAGCAAGCAGAATGGGGACGAGTGCGGCTCACAGGTTGAGCAGGACATGATCTATTGGCAGCTAATACAAAAGATTGAGTCTATATGCGGGGGAGACAGGGAGTTTTTCTGTGAACTCGCACCGGAAGAATACTTTATATTAATAAATGCCGACAGCCCGGATAAGGCAGAACAGAGAACTTCTGATATGGCGGAGCGCCTGGTAGTGGAAATTGGCCATAATGACGGCCGGCATGTTGTAATCGGCATAGGCACCGCGGGGACCGGGCTTATGGCCATTGGAGAATCTTACAGGACCGCCAAGGAGGCGTTCCGGGCTTCAGCCTGGAACCGGAAAAAACAGATATTTTACTCGGATGAAGGTGCTGGCGGGAAGCTTTCCGCGGAGGCGCAGCTTACGCTGAAGCATGCCCTTTCAGCGCTTGCCACGGGACGTGACTGTACCGGAGATGTATCCCGCCTGTTCGGTATCTGCAGAAGGGAGCAGACAGATATTGGTGAACTGCGGCGATGTCTGAGCCAGCTGATTGCATTTTACCGAGGGATGACAGCATCTGACCAGGGAGAGGGGCTGGGAGATTTTGAAGAATATCAGCTGGATGATTTCCTGTATGCTGAGGACCTGGAGAAATGGGTCAGAGACTACCTGGGGGCTTCCCGCAAAGGTGAGAACCGGTGGGGGGTCCACTCCCAATTGATTGCCAAGACCATTGCATATCTGAAAGTCCATTATCGTGAAGAAATCACATTGCAGACTTTGGCAAAAAAGATGTTTATATCCCCAAATTATCTGGGGCGTATTTTCCGGGAGGAGATGGGATGTAAGTTCAGTGACTGGCTGAATCATTACCGCATCGACTGCGCCATGGAATTGATAAAGACCACTGAGATGCGTACCATGGACATTGCCGAGGCAGTGGGTTTCGGTAATTATAAATATTTTTCAGTGTGTTTCACGAAATATGCAGGATGCTCCCTCAGGGATTTCCGCACTCAGAACAGAAGAGAATTGCCGGAATAAGATAAAATTAGAAAAAAGGACACACTGCAATGTGCATTGTTGTCCTTTTTTTGTGAGTTGGACAGACATGCTGTGACAGGAGCTTATGCTGGAGTGTTGAAATTTTGGAAAGATAGTTGATTTTATGGATAATTTGAAAATTAAGATGGAGATGAAAAAAAACTGTTACAATCTGTGAGTTTTGTATAAAGAAAAATGGGTTTATAATAATGACAACTGTAAATCAGAGGGACGAATGAAAGTCTCCTGTGATATTTAAGGAGGGCGGTATGAAAATGAAAAAAAGAATAGCAGCAACAGCAATCCTCACGGCAGCAGTTATGGCTCTGTCCGCTGGATGCGGACAAAAGGCGGCTCCCACGGAGGGGACCGGAGAAAACGCCGGTTCAGCTAAAGAAAAGGTGGAAATAGAATACTGGGCTCTGCCATATGGACCAAGCGACACATATGATCCGACGCTGCAGCGGATTGTGGACCAGTATAACGCGGAGGATCACGGTGCAACGGTAAAACTTCAGATTATGAGCTGGAGCGGCTTCATTGAGCAGATACAGACCGCTATTGCAGCCGGTTCACCACCGGATGTTACCACAGCTGCCTACTATGGCCTTATGAATTACGCGGCAATGGGTGAGGCGCTGGACCTGACGGATCTGGTTGAGAAGTGGGAGGCTGAAAAAGATCCGATTGCGGATGATTTTCTGGATGGAATGCTGGAAGCAGGAATATACGAAGGAAAACAAATTGCCCTTCCCTTTCAGACAGACCCCAAAAACATATATTACCGCGCGGATATCCTGGAGGATGAACTGGGATTTACCAATCTTGACAAGGAAGTAAGCTGGGATAAGCTGTTGGAAATTTGTGCTGCTGTAAAGGAGAAATATGGTGACGAAGGGATGTTCCCGATCTCGTTCTTTACACTGGACCAGGGAAGCACCAATGCCATGCTCAATGTAATGTTTACTAACGGAGCCAGTTGGATTTCCGCCGATGGAAAGGAGGGAGCGCTTGAAACGCCTGAGGTAATGGAATGCATGGGGCTTCTTAAGGAGATGCGGGACAAGGAATATTTTCCCGATGGTATGGTTTCTTACAACAAAGCGGACACAGAAAAGCTTTATGCTTCAGGAAAACTGGCCATGGTGTGGATAAGTCCGTTTACACATGTAAAGTCCAACGAGGAGATGTATAAGAACACCAAAATTATGGGTCCGGTCACAGGTCCCAGCGCGGATAAGCCAAGGGAAGTGGCATGGTCAGATGGAATCATGGGATTTGCACAGACAGAGCATCCTGAGGAGACAAAGGAATTCATAGAATGGTTCCTGAAGAACAATGAGCAGCTTTATATTGACGGCGGTGCTTCAGCCCTGCCTGCCCGCAAGAGTTTTTATGAAAATGAATTTTATAAGACAGACTGGATGATGGGGCAATATGCAAAATACAGGGATTATTATGTAGATCTAAACTGGCCGGCAGACAACTGTCCTCTTGCTACCAACCAGATTTTTGTCCAGAACATGCTGGGCAAGCCGATTGAAGCCATGCTGATGGGGGCTGACGATATGGCAGGAGAACTGAAAAAAACCAATGATGAGATGAACCGTGTGTTAGAGGAACTAAATTAATCCTATTAGAATGGAGGAGTATCCATGAAACGCTCCAGCTCTAAAACAGCAGTAAAATGGAGAAAGGAAAGCCGCCCATACCTGATGCTGATTCCGGCGGCCCTGGTCCTCCTGCTGATTAGTGTATATCCCGTTTTATACGGGATATATATGAGTATGACAAATAAAAATCTGCTCAGGCCAGGCCGGAATGATTTTATCTTTCTTGACAATTTCATAAAACTGGCACAGGACCAGGAATTTCTTGGAAGCCTGGGTTTTACCTTTGTATATACCTTTTCCGTTGTGGCTGTCTCCTATGTTGTTGGCCTTACTCTGGCCCTGCTGCTGAACCGTAAGATACGGTTCGGGGCACTTTTCAGGACTATTTTTCTTCTTCCCTGGGTGATTCCTGCCGTGGTGGCGGTCATCAACTGGACCTGGGTGCTCAATGACCAGGTGGGTATCATCAACATAACATTAAAGAAGCTGGGGCTGATTGAGAAACCGGTGCTGTTCCTTGGAGACTATTCCCTGGTGCGGTTTACTGTTATACTGGTCTCCGTTTGGAAGCAGATGCCATTTATGATGATTACCCTGCTGGCTGGACTGCAGAGCGTGCCGGCGGAGCTGTATGAGGCGGCTGAGATGGATGGAGCCGGGTTCCGGCACACGCTGACCGGTATTACGCTGCCTTTAATTAAGCCCATTAGCTTTATCAGTACGATTCTGACCTTTCTGTGGACCTTTAACACATTTGAAAATATCTGGCTGCTGACAGGGGGAGGACCAAACGGATACACATATACGCTTCCAATCCTGTCCTATTACACCGCATTTTTACGTCAGAATATATCCTATGCGTCCGCCATTGCGGTGGTTATGATTCTTGTACTTTTGCTTATAAGTCTGGTATATTTTAGAGTCCAGTTCAGGGAAAAAGGGAGGGGGTAACGGGAATGGTTGGCGGAAAAAAAAGAAAAATCAAAGATTTTCTGACATATGCAGTGCTGATACTGTTTGCCTGTATTTTCACACTGCCCACAGCAGCCATGATTGGAACTGCATTTAAGGGGGATACCAGGGCGCTGTCGGATACCGGTCTGTTTCCGGCGCGTCCGGAGCTGACTGCGTTCAGGGCCGTTCTGCAGTCTGATTTCCTGCTTTCAGCCTTAAACAGTCTGAAAATAGGACTGATTGTTACATGCCTGTGCATTATTCTGGCTGTCCTGGCCGGGTATGCCTTATCGCGGTATAAATCCCGCATGCTGGGCGGCTTCCAGATTGGGCTGCTGGTTTTGCAGATGTTTCCGCTTATGCTTATGCTGATGCCGCTTTTTATGATTTACAAAAAAATAAATGTGATAGATACTCATTGGTCATTGATTCTGAGCTATACTTCCCTGAACCTTCCGTTTTCAATCTGGATGCTGAAGGGATTCTTTGACACGATTCCTTATGAACTGGAGGAGTCCGGTCTCATAGATGGGTGCAGCCCGGCCCAGTGCCTTTTAAGGCTGGTATTACCTGTGGCAATGACGGGAATCGCTACAGTGGCTATTTTTACATTCCTTAATGTTTGGAATGAATATACATTTTCCAATATATTTGTCACATCACAGGATAAGATCACCCTGACTGTGGGGCTTCAGAAATACGTGTCCAAAAACCTGAATTCATGGGGACAGATGATGGCGGCTTCCACCCTGGGAATCATTCCTTCCATTTTGTTTCTGCTGTTTGCACAGAAACATATTGTGCAGGGAATGACTTCGGGAGCAGTCAAAGGGTAGGCAGACTGGAGAATAGTCAGTGCAGTAAAAGGATTAGGGTTGGAATGTAGTCAGGGCTGGAATAAAAAAAGAGAGAAGGAGGATACAAGTATATGATTGATTTATTGCTCACAGAGGGAACAGTTGTGACAATGGACCAGAAACGGCGTATCATTGAAGACGGCGCTGTGGCCGTGGATCAGGGAAAGATTCTTTTCGTTGGCTCCAGTAAAGAGGCAGAGGTGAAATTTCCCGAAGTGAGGAAAACCATAAACTGCAGGAACCACGCAGTTATGCCGGGCTTTGTGGATGTCCATGGACATGGGGGCCATGCCCTCATAAGAGGGGCGATTTTTGATACAAGCAACTGGATGGCGGCTGTAACCCAACTGTACAACCATTATGTCACAGATGATTATTGGTATTATGAAGGCAGGGTCAGCGCCCTGGACCATCTGAGGGCGGGCATAACCACCTCGGTGTGCATTATTGGCGCCCAGCAGCGCTGTGATGACCCGATTTTTTCCATTAACCACGCCAAAGGATATTCCGAGACAGGGTTAAGGGAAGTGGTCTGCACGGGACCAAGCCAGCCGCCGTGGCCCCATAAATTCAGCCGGATCATAGACGGAAAGCGTGTGCTCATGGAAGTCAGCTACGAACAGGTAATTGAAAGTATGGAGACTGTCATACGCGAACTGAACCATAGCTGTAATGACAGAATCCGGGCCTTTGTATCGCCCTTCGGCCTGCTTCCCTCTACCAACTCCTCCTTCCCCACTGAGGCAGATGTGATGTGGGCAGGGCCAACGGAATTCGACCTGCACCAGCTGAAAGAAATGTGGCGCATTGCAGATAAATATGATACCAGGCTCCATGCGGAGGCTTACGGAGGTTCCATCTATCAGATGCATAAGGCTGGTAAGCTTGCGCTGCTGGGGCCAAGGGTACATTTACAGCACACCTCTGGCTGCTCCTTTGATGAGCTTCAGATATTGGCAGACACAGGGACCCATGTGGGAGTAACCTTTCAGTCAAGTACAATGCTGATTCCCATGCTGTGGATGGGGGTAAAGACTGCTATCGGAACAGACGGGCCCAAGCTTTTAGGAAACGCGGATATGTTTCAGTCCATGCGCATGACTCAGAACAAACATAAGGACGAGCTGACATTCAGCACCAACTTCATGTTCAATCTTCCGAGTGACAGGCTGCTTGAGATGACCACCATTGATGCCGCAGAGGTAATCGGGTGGGAGGATGACATAGGTTCCCTTGAGATAGGAAAAAAGGCCGATATTATCACCGTCAATCTGATGAATCCGCGGATGACGCCGCGGTTTAACATCATTGATACGATGGTTATGTTGGGAAATGGAAATGACGTGGATAATGTGTTTGTAGACGGTGTGCACCTTCTGGAAAATGGAAAAGTTCTTTCCGTCGATGAGGAAAAGGTTCTGATAGAAGGGGATAAAGTGGCGCGGGAGTCACTGGAGAGGATTGGATACCAGAATTTCATAGACGGAAAAGAACATTTCTGGGGGAAGGTCAGGCGCTACGACAGCAGACCTAAGTTTGATTTAGAGTGGCAGAGAAAAGATGGGGGATATTATTAAAATCCAATCCTGTCATTGAAGACAGAAAGGAGCAGCCAGGGTTGGGGCACCGGCAAAGGGCAAAAGTGTATACATATGAAAAATAGTTGAAATATAAGAGGAGGCTAATATGGGAACACCACATAACAGCGCTGAGCCAGGAGAGATAGCAAGGACTGTTTTGATGCCAGGGGATCCATTTCGGGCGGAATTTATTGCAAAGAACTGGCTGACGGATGTAAGGCTTGTAAACCAGATACGTAATATATATGCATTTACCGGGAGATACCATGACACAGAAGTCACAGTAATGGCCAGTGGCATGGGGATGCCCAGCATAGGGATTTATTCCTATGAGCTGTTTGCACAATATAATGTGGATGAGATTATCCGCATTGGAACAGCGGGATCCTACTGCGACAGGCTGAAACTATACGATGTCGTGCTGGCAGAGGGCTGCTGGAGCGAATCCAGCTATGCAGCCACTCAGAATGGGGATGCATCGGATACCAAATATCCAGACCAGCAGCTCAACCAGATAATCCTGGATGCAGGCAACCTTGCCAATATCCAGATTAAACCGGCTAAAATCCATTCCAGTGATGTGTTTTACCGTCAACCGGAGATGGAAAGTTTTCGTGATTTTTATGAAAAGCACGGATGCGAATGTGTGGAGATGGAGAGCTTTGCCTTGTTCCATAATGCACAGGTTTTGGGAAAAAGAGCTGCCTGCCTTTTGACGATATCGGATTCCTTTGTGACCGGGGAAAAGACCAGTGCAGAGGAGCGCCGGTCAGCTTTTGGCAGTATGATGGAGGCTGCACTGAAGGCAGCAGAAATACTGGGGAAACGGCAGGCGGCAATGAAATGACTTTCTGAATGTCAGAAAGGCGGAGAATTAGGCGGATATCAAAATAGATAACATAAAAACGGGAAATTATCTTATTGTAGATTCTTTCCCGTTTTTTTGCGTAATACGAACTCTTCTTTCCCTTAAATGCCGGCTCCACCAATTTGTATTCCTGAAGTTTATGGGTCTGGAAGCGTATAGGATTAAATTGAAAATTGACCATTCCTACTCCGGGAAATGGGCTTTAGACATAAATAAATTCAGAATAATGTAAGTTTGAAATGCTTTTTGAAATGGTTTTCCTGTATAATGGTTATAATTGGAAAAATAGACGCTAAAAGGCGGTACCATAGATGAATGAGATAAACAAAAATAACCTGGCGGTCAGGAATACATTATATGCCCGGACGCTGGGAACACTGGAGATACTTTATAATGGAGTGCCGTGGGAGCTGCCGATGTCGGTTAAGGGAAAGGTGATGCAGCTTTTCATGCTTCTGATATGGGCTGGAGAAAATGGAATCAGCCGCGTAAAGCTTCAGGATTTTCTTTATGACAGAAGAAGTACGGATGCTGCAAACGCGCTTAGGATTACAACAACACGTCTGAGAAAAATACTTTCCCAGTCTGTTCTGCCTTCGGGAGAATATGTGGTGGTCGAAAAAAATACATATTATTTGAAAATGGGGAGAGTGGGGGGAGAACTTGAACTCCAGATGGACGCCGCTCTCATGGAAGATTATTATAACCGGGCTATGGACACAGAAGATGAAGCTACACGTCAGCTGCTTCTGGAACAGGCCTGCCGTCTTTACGGCGGAGAATTCCTTCCTGTTCTGTCCGGCGAGGTGTGGGCGGAATCTCTTCGGAGCCATTACCAGGATATTTATTTCAAAGGCGTGAGGGAAGCCTGCCGCCTGATGAAGAACCATCGGGACCATCAGAAGATTGTGAGGCTGTGCGATGCTGCAACTGCGGCCTATCCCCTGGCAGAGTGGGCGGAGCAAAAGATCGGAGCTTTGTTGGCGTTAAAGCGGTATGGAGATGCATTAAAGACATATGATTATGTAACACAAACGCTGCTTGACGAGACCGGCAGCATTCCCCCGGATCACGTGCTGGCGTATTTCAAACAGATTGGCAGCCAGATAGAGCATGTGAATGGCGGTCTGAAAGAGATCAGGGGGAATCTTGAGGAAAGGGAGTGGTCGGCCGGATCGTATTATTGTACTTATCCGGGATTTGTTGACTGCTTCCGTATGGTTATCCGGTCCGTGGAGCGGGGGAAACGCAGGGGATTTCTGATTGTATGCACGGTCCGGGACGGGAAAGATTGTCCGGTAGAGGATGGCGGGAAGCTTCAGGAGTATGAGGACGCTCTGTGTGAAGTGGTCCACAGTACCCTTCGCAGAGGAGACGTTTATACAAAGTACGGACCGGATCAGATTCTGATTCTGGCAAACGAACTGCGGGAAGATAAATGCCGCATTGTTGAAAACCGTATTGTATCCGGGATGCGCAGAAGGTATGGGCAAAAGGTAAGTCTGCATATAGAAAACGTGAATCTGAAGGATTGGTGTCCGGGGACAGAAAAAGGAAAAGAAGATAACAGGCGTGAAAAAACTGTAAGGAGAAGGCCATGACCGCGCAGAAGCGGCAGGAGTCCTTTGGGGATATGATGTCGGTGGCTTTGGAAACAGCGTGGAATACATTGGTATAAGCACCGTGCGTGTCTGTGTAAAATGGACAGGCAGATTTTTGCTTGGGCGGTCATTCTGTGCATATAGAAATAGCAAGGGAATCTTGAAAAAGGTTCCCTTTTGGTTACATTTCAGTCACATATTGGAAAAAGCTGAAAATAGACACGAAAAGGTGTTTCTTTGAAATGCTTTTTGAAATACCCTCTCCTATATTATATTACCATGAGTTGAGTAAAGGGTTGTATTTGTAAATATCAGGAGGTACTGGTTATGATAAAGAAAAATGTTATGAAAAAGCATTCACGCCATGCGGCGCTGCTGACAGCCATCGTGCTTGCTTTTTCTAATGTCGGCACATGTTTGAATGTGTCTCTGGCTCAGGAGATTACCAGTGAAGGCGGAAGCGACAGCACGGGAGGAAGCGGGAGTGACAGCTTGGGAGGAAGCGATAGCTCCGGTGGAAGCGATAGCACAGGTGGAAGCAGTAGTTCCGGTGGAAGCCACAGTTCCAGCGGAAGCGACAGTTCCAGTGGAAGCGACAGTTCCGATGGAAGCGGCAGTTCCGATGGAAGCGGCAGTTCCGATGGAAGCGGCAGTTCCGGCGGAAGCGGCAGTTCCGGCGGAAGCGACAGCACAGGCGGAAGCGATAGCTCAAGTGGTAACGGGAGCGGAGAAGGAACCGGAAGCGAAGGGGACGGCGGAGAGACCGCCGGAGGCGAGAGCGGAGAAGGAACCGGAAGCGAAGGAGAGGGCGGAGAAAACGCCGGAGGCGAGAGCGGAGAAGGAACCGGAAGCGAAGGAGAAGGCGGAGAGACCGCCGGAGGCGAGAGCGGAGAAGGAACCGGAAGCGAAGGGGAAGGCGGAGAAAACGCCGGAGGCGAGATCGGAGAAGGAACCGGAAGTGAAGGGGAAGGCGGAGAGACCGCCGGAGGCGAGATCGGAGAAGGAACCGGAAACAAAGGGGAAGGCGCAGAAGATCCTGGAGTCGAAGGAGAAGAAAACGTCAATGGAGAAACAGGTGGCGTAGCAGCTGGCGGGGCGGCAGCTGGAGACCTGGCAGACAAAGAGGAAAAAGAGAAGGAATTTACAATCACCTATACGGTAAATCCGGAGGGGGCAGCTGAGGTTGAGGGTGAAACCTTAATACAGGAAGGTGAGGAGCTATCTTTCACGGTTAAACCTGTGGATGGTTATGTGATTCAGATTGTAACAGCCAATGGATACGAGCTGGCTGCTGAAGCAGAAGAGGATACGGAGGAAGACAGCGGGCTGGCCGGTATGGCAACGTATGTAGTAACGGATATTGAGGAGAATCTGGATATTGAGGTTGAACTTCTCGAAACAGAGGAGACGGTTTCTGATACAGCAGCATTTATGGCAGAGATTGACGGAATTACAATTTCAGTGGAGCCATTGGATGGTGAATTTGACGCTTCGGTAAAATCGTTATCTGCAATTGCTATTGATGATGAAGATACCAGTTCTGTTATTAAAGGAAAATGTGCAGCGGATGGTTACGGGTCGGTTGAAGTAAGGGTATTTGACATAACTCTGGAGGATGAAAATGGACAGCCGGTTCAACCGGGATGTAATGTAAAGGTTTCATTTTCCGGCCTGGATATTCCAGAATCAGTTTCAAATGAGCGATCTGTAGAATCAGATAAAATTAACGTGTTTCACCTTGAGGATCAGGAAAATGATCTAAAAGTTAATGATATAAAATGTGATGTAAATGAAGGAGAGGGGACGGTTGCATTTGAAACCAGCCATTTTTCGGTATTTGCAATAGCATATCCGGATGGCAACGAATTCGGACATAGATATGTGCCAACATCATATTTATCATCTACAAGCACATTTGAGTATAGAAATAATTCAGAATATATAGTAATTGATACAACAAATAGTACTTTGAATAAAGTGCAGGGTGGGTATGATCTTACCGTAGATGCTGCAATCGCAGAAGATGCAGAGGGACCACTTACATTTGTGTTGAGTGACGCTTTTATGGAAGCAATGCGCAAATTTGGGGCGGACGATGGAGTCATGCCAACGTATAAATTTAATTTAAATTTAAACCTGACTAATAATTCAAAAATAAAGTATTTATATGAGGCAAACAGCCTATCGGTTCAAACGCCGGAATCAAATGTTGACACATCCTTTTCAGGAATGGATGTGACGATCAAAGGATTTGACGGACAGATAATTGACCGTACTTATGGAGCATACCGGGTTCAAAACAATGCAATAAAAGAGCTGTTTGGCAAAACAAAAATAAGTTTTGAAGACATGCTGACTATTTACGATGTCTTATATGAAAAAGGTTATGATGGCGATTATCCTTTAACGGATTATTATAAGAATTACTATCACACAGATGATTTAAGTACTGTATTTGGCAATTTATCAATGGAAAGTGTGGGTAATAACGGCACATTTGATTTAAGCGGTACAATTGATGAAGTAGCAGCTAAGTATGACGGTACTTATCCCTACTTTGACTTCGCTAATATTTTCACATCAAAAAGTAAACTTGAAGCGCGGCTTTATGAGGTGGAACCGGAGCTTGGAGGCCTTTTATATGACACTTTTTATAAGGAATTATTTGGTGTGACATTTGGTGAGAGAACCGGATATGATACACCCCTTGCACTGTTTATGGATCATGATACCAGCGAATGGCAGAGCGCGGATGCAAGTTTCGCAGATACACTCGGCGATGGATTATCCAGCGGGGAAAGCTGTGACTTTACTCTGGGAATGTTTTTCCATCCCAGAATGGGAAATGCATATCAGGGTTACAATTGTGGATACTATGCTGCAATTACTTTAGTACCAGAAAACACCACCCCTCCGACCCCTCCGACTCCTCCGACTCCCCCCACCCCTCCCACCCCGCCAACTCCCCCATCCGGCGGAGGCACCAGTGGTGGAGGCGGAGGAGGTACCACCCCGGGCGGGCATCGCGCGACACCGGATACCAACGGACCTGGTGTTACCATTGAACCGGAAGCAGTTCCCTTAGCGCCTCTTCCCGAAGGAGTTACCATTGAACCGGGAGAAGTTCCGTTGGCGCCTCTTCCCAAGACAGGGCAGAATCCAATGGCACAGTGGGTATGTCTGATGTCAGGACTTATGCTTGGCCTGTATGGCTTCCTTGGCAGAAAAAGAGGGGATGACAATGAAAAATAAATGGATAAGCAGTGCAAAATTTAATTTTGGAAGTAGCTTTTAGAAAATAAAACATGGAATATGGAAATCCTGTAAAGACTGTCAGCCTTTACAGGATTTTTAATGGAATGACACTATATTTCTAAACAGTAAATATGTATACGTGAAGTATTGCCAGGCAATTCGAGAAAAGAAATTTTGCTTTTGTCTTTTATACGGTATTATATGTAAATCTCGCAGGGGCAGTGGATGAAATGAATCATAAAGCAGAATTCATGGAAATGTCTTACCGGCTCCGCCGGCTTAAAATTCTGGGTGATGTTGTTTGTGGAATGATGCGAAAATGAGAATAAAAACCGCAATGTACAGTGGCTATCAGGCGGAAAATGAAACTAACAGGAGATTGCCGGACCAGCGCTGTGAAAATTAATAAAAATATAATATTAAAAGATTTATAAATCGTATATAATTACAAATTAGACTATAATTCAAAACAAGCTTTATGATATTTTTTGAAAAAGTCTAATAATAAGCAAAAAGTCCAATATCTCAAAGGGGATATAGGATGTTTTTTGCCGTCTGAGCAAACTATATCATTTCACGTAATTTCAGGAGGCTAGAATGAAAAGAAAAGGTGAAAGGCTCATAACTTACCAGAAGATAGAAGCGTTTGGTCAATGGCTGGAAAGTTGTGAAAGAAGCATGGAAACAGTAAAGAAATACAGGCATTATTTAAAACAATTTAAAGAATTTATCGGAGAAGAGCCGGTTACAAAGGAGATGGTACTTTTATGGAAAGCAAACCTGAGGGAACATATCACCCCGGTTACCATTAACTGTGTCATAGCTGCACTCAATGGTTTCTTTAAATATTGTGGATGGGATGGCTGTGAAAGTAAATTTTTAAAAATCAGCAAAAGTTCTTTTTATCCTGAGAGAAAGGAATTGACAAAGGACGAATATAAGAGGCTGGTAAAAACTGCTTTTGACAATGGGAATGAACGGCTGGCCCTTGTGCTGGAGACTATCTGCGCGAGCGGGATCCGCGTATCAGAATTGTCGTTTATCACGGTGGCAGCTATTCATAAAGGCCAGGCTGAAATTGAGTGCAAGGGCAGGATAAGGACTGTGCTGTTAACAAGACAGCTATGTTCGCTCCTTCATTCTTATGCGCAAAAAAATAATATTAGTTCAGGTATGATTTTTGTAACGAAAAACGGTAAGCCGTTGGATCGGAGTAATATATGGAGGGAAATGAAAGCGCTTGGCATAGAGGCCAATGTTAAGGCTGAAAAGATATTTCCCCACAATCTGAGACACCTTTTTGCAAGGACATACTATGAAATAGAAAAAAATCTGTCAAAATTAGCGGATATCCTGGGACACAGGGATATTAATACCACCAGAATTTATACAAAGGAAAGCGGAAGCCAGCACAGAATACAGTTGGAAAAAATGAAATTGCTGCTGTATGATACAACAGAATATTTCTTTTGTTGTACTTTAGGATATTCCTGAAAGATTTAAAAAAAGTATACTACATTTGTTGACAAAATTCTACATAATTTTAAAAAAATTTCGATAAAAAAGGATATAAAAAGTAAGCTGGGTAACAAATTAAACCAACTTGGTATTATTTTCACATTTTTTGTTATTTATCTTTCTCTCAAACTTCAGAATTAATTCTCTTAAAATTTCCTATAGTCAGTAAATATCCCGTTTTACCATCCCCTCCCCCTTTTTTAGTTACAACAAAAGAAATATTTAGTTGTAAAAACAGGACGGGAGGGATGAGAAATCAAGCAATTTAGTTCTATTTGCTTTTTATTTGTTTTTGTATTTATCATGAACATCTGTTTTGCAAAAAATTTGTTTGCAATGCAGCAAACAGAATCCTCCGCTGGCCAGGTTGACGTTGCTGGGCAGCTTTCCAGCCAAATGTGCAGCCAGTATCCAGAATTTGAATGCCTTGGGGAAGATGTGCTGGACGCACTCGAAGGAGGAAGAGAAAACGGCAGTTTTATAAAAACTGATATTGTTTTTGACTCTCAGGAGGAAGCCTTTTCCTTTGGCAGATATTATTACAGGTACATATATTTGGGAAAAGAAGAGGTGACATTATACTCATTTGATGAAAATGGGAAGTTCGCCATTTATGTGTCATGCGGGAATCCGGCTCGGGCGGTATCAGAACACAGTCAGGTTCAGGACAGGCTTTCTGAGGTGGTGCAGAAATGCAGCACATTGGGAGATCGGGAGAAGGCTGAGTATTTTTATGATTGGGTCTATGATAATGTTTCCTATGACCAGACACTGAAGAACCGGACCATCTATGATGCGGTTATGAACGGTAATGCTGTGTGCTGGGGATACGTGTCTGCTTATCTTATGCTGTGCAGGAATGCGGGACTGATTTGTGAGCCTGTATATGCCGGAGATCATGCATGGAACAGAACCTGGCTTGATGGGGAGTGGAGATACTGTGACATTACTTGGGACAAAAGTTTGGGAGGCACCAGATGGAAATTTATAACACAAAAAGATATGGATATGGACTCCATGCATAATAATTTGTGATACTCGGGGGACAGGAGGATGACAGATAACATTCATGGATACAGGATGACGGAATTCCGCAGATCCTGCCGAAGGCATAATATGATGAGGAAATTTCTCAGGCCGGTTATCTTTGGATGCGGCCTGATTGGATTGGTGGCCTGGATTTTATTTTCCCAGCTGTCCACAGCGGGTGCTGAACAGATGCAGCCGGACCTGGAAGGAACCGGGACCGTTGATAATCCATATGCGGTAGAACGGCTGGAGATTATATCGAACCGGGAATCAACCCAGAGTGAACGCCAGACGGAACACCAGACGGAGTTTGAATACCTGGGGGATTGGGAGGTGGCGGCCTACAGTTCGGATGAAAGTGACATGACGTATTCCGGGGGAGTTCCGGTGGAACACCATACAGCGGCAGGCATACTGTCTGTCTTTAAAATAGGGGACACGGTACTGATTGACGGAGACACCTATGTGATTGAGGATAAGGTGGATGAAGACGCCAAAGAAAAACTGCGGATATATTTTGACAGCTATGAGGAAGCAAAGCGGTTCGGCCGGAAGAAATGCGCCATATACAGACATTCCGAGTTGCCTGAGGAGAGTCCCTATTATCTGGGAGAGTTTCAGGTTACAGGATACTGCAGCTGTACAATATGCTGCGGGGAAAAGGAGGAAAGGCTGACGAAATCGGAAACCGTGCCCAGGGCATCCCATACCGTTGCCGCAGACCCGTCTGTGATACCGCTTGGTACGAGGATTGTAATTGATGATGTGGTTTACACAGTGGAGGATACTGGAAAAGCGGTAGAGGGAATGCGGCTGGACATCTTTTTTGATTCCCATGAAGAGGCGGTACGATACGGAAGAAAAGAAAAGTATGTGTATTTAGAGGGGTAAAGCAACCCATAACAAAGGGTTTAAAATAAATATATATTTCAAATAAGGATTGGAAGGACAGTAGGATGATGAAAAAGAGAATAACGCTCATTGCCAGCACTCTGGTCGTTACAGCTTTTGCACTGACTAAGCTTCATCCAGTGACCGCCTATGCGGTTGAGGGATGGATGAGCGAAGATGGGGAGTGGAGCTATTTAGATGAAAACGATGAGCCGCTGCAAAATACGTGGAGACAGTCAAGAGATTCCTGGTTCTATCTGGGCGACCAGGGGCTCATGCTGAGGAATTGTTTTATTGACCAGGGGAACAGCCTTTATTATGTGTTTGATGATGGAGCGCGGGCTGAAAATATGTGGGTTCTGGTGGAGGAGGGGGATGAGAAGGGCCATGAGGCCGGATGGTATTATTTTGGCGCTAACGGTAAGGCATACCGAGATACCACATCTTCTTTTAAACGGAGTGTGGATGGCAGGAGCTACATATTTGATGAAAGCGGCCGCATGCTGACCGGATGGTTTGATGAAGATGGGAGGCCGTTGGATGAGGATGAAAACCCGTTGGAGGAAGGCGTGTACTATGCGGATAAAGACGGTGCCTTAAAGACTGAGAGCTGGTTGGATTATTCGCAGCTGGAGTTAAGTGGACTGGAGGATTTGAACAGTGATATCAGCGGCAGGGATTACGATGAATATGACCAGGTGTGGCTGTATTTTAACAACCGTTCCAAAAAGGTAAAAAGCAATGGAGACCGGCTGATACAAAAAAATATAAACGGCAGCACATACGGCTTTGATGAGTATGGAATCATGCTTCCCTGGTGGACCAAGGTGGCAAGTGTCAGCAATGCGGATAAAAGCAATCCCACCAGCGATGTGCCCGCCAAATTCTTTGCGGGGTATGACGGCGGAAGCCTTCTGAGGGACTCATGGCTTTGGATGTATCCATCGGACAATCTGATACAGGATGACTATGATGATGGGGAGTACAGTTGGTGGCGCACGGACCAAAATGGAAAGATTTTTCAGAATAAGATAAAAAATGTGAATGGCCGGTATTATGCATTTGACGGACTTGGCAGGATGCAGACGGGGTTTGTGCTCTTTGATACCCGCAGCACATTCGTAGCCCAGTATGATATGGATGCATGGTCGTCGGAGGATTTCATAGAAGGGAATATATATGGTATAGAGAAGGCGGACCTCTACTTCTTTTCGCCGGACGAACTGAATGACGGTTCCATGCAGACCGGCAGTGAATTGAAGGTGGAACTGGATGATGGAGTGCATACCTTTGGTTTTAAAAGTGATGGTGTCGCCTATGGGAACAGAAACCGTCTCAAACGGGTAAAAGATTCCTATTATATAAACGGACTCCGGCTGGAGGCGGATGAGGAATATGGGTACGGCGTGGTCCGGGACAGTGAAGATACCTACCGGGTGGTCGATACCAACGGAAAGACCGTCACCGGCAATAAGAAGGTTGTGAAGGATAAAGACGGCGGATGGCTGGTTATCATTAACGGCCGGTTCGCGGCCAGGGTGGACGATGAGTTTAAGCCGAGATGGTATAAGGGAGAAGAGGGGACCGGATTCTACCATTATGATTCTGACAACAGGGAAAATAAATATGCTGGAGGTCTGATCGCCGGCAGCAATACGGAACCTTTACTGGACGGACTGCCGGAGGAAGAATGTCTGAACTTTTAATGTGAGGAGACAATGTGAGCAATGAGTAAAGAATTATATCATATATGGAAACGTATTGTTTCCCTGATTTTAACGGTGTGTCTGACTGCGGGATTATGGTCGTCACAGATGGCTGTGGTCGCATATGCCTCCACAGAGCTGCCCGATGAAAACCTTGGAAATGGAGCCAGCGAGGGAACGGCCTACGCATGGATTACACCGAGAAACGGAACCGGGGAAAATCCCACCAACAGCACATACCGTTTCGATTTGTGCGGATTACAGGCCGGACAGACGGGATACAGCCAAAGCGGAATTAAGACTACATATAGCTGGCAGGGGTATGCCACCTACATTCAGGTGGAAAACGGTACCAAGTATAAGGCCAATGGAAGTGCCAACGGCGCGGTGGAAGATATAAGCAGTATGGGCATTGAATTTAAAATCGCCCTGTCACCAAGCCCGGATAACAAATATATATTTGTGGATTATTATGTGTATGACAAGACCGGACGGGGAGGAACCGAAGGCAGGTCCGTGAAACTGGGAACAGGTACGGATGTCATGATAGGCGGCAGCCAGGAAGACGACTATGCCACGGTCTATAAGAACAACCGCGGTTTCCACATGGTGAACCAGCATGTGAAAACTACCTTTGACTGTATTACCAATGACAGCAGCCTTGGCGTTACGCCTCCGACCACTAGATGGATTGGACGCTACAGCAATTGGGGAAGCAATGTGTTCAATGAAGACGGAGGGGATTCCTTAAGCGGACAAGACTCCGGTATGGCGTATTCCTGGCATTTCCAGCTTCATCCGTATGAAATCGTACATAAGCGTGTCGCCTTTGCAATCAGGGATACATCGTACTATGTATCGGAATCCGGAGTGGATTCAACGGCCGCTGATGGCACGTACAGCAGCCCTTTTAAAACCATAGAATATGCTTTGGAGAAGATAGGGAATAAAAAGGGATATATCTATATCATGGATTACCCGGACATCACATCCCCTATCGAGGTGTCAGGTTCAGGCAGGGATATTACCATAGCAAGCACGGATTATGACAGAAACGGCAATCCCACCAATGAGAATTCGGATTATATTAAGACACTAAAACGAGCCGGTTCTTTTAACGAGCCTATTTTTAAGGTATCGGGAGCAACTCTGAAGCTGACGGATCTTGTCCTGGATGGAAATGGCAGTGTGAGCAGTGAACCGCTGGTATCTGCCGGATCCGGCAGAGTGGAAATAAACAGTGGGGCGGACCTTCGTAATTGCCACGGAGACAACACAAGCAAGGGAAGTGCCGTCAATATAACAGGCAGTGCGGCTCTTTCCATGAACTACGGAACGATATCCGGAAATGTCTCGGAAGGCAAGGGTGCTGTTTACTTTGACAGCACAGGAAGATTCAACGTACTGAATGATGTGATGATAGAGAGTAATACAACCCCCTCAGGCGCTAAGGCCAATGTGTATCTGGCAGAGGGGAGGACCATCACGGTAACAGGTGACCTGAACACCTCAAGGATTGGTGTTACAACGGCCAGGCAGCCTGACGCGTCGCCGGGGGGAATATCCACGCTGGCCGGCCAGGAGATAAAAATTGCCGTTCCTTTGTCGGGAAGCGGTGTGGATACAGCTCCAAGTCCCTTTGCGGACAATTTCTTTGCGGATCAGGCAAAAACGGACGGTACAGGGGTATATGTGACGGTGGGCACTAAGAATCTGACAGGCGCCGGCACGGGAAATGACAGAAACGCCGTAATCAAACGAAACGGCCTTCAGATCAGCTTTACTGTGAGGGACGCTGATACGGGCGGTTCAATCCCCGGAGTCACCCCTATTCCCACCGTCTCAAAAGCTTCCGGAGAATCGGTGGATCTTGCGCCGGGACCGGCCATTACAGGATACGAGCTGGCCGGTGTGGTCATAGAGCAGGGGACCCCGCCCACACTTACGGCCAACCTGACACCCGGGGCAGACTTTGGCCGGGTTACCGGAACCATGCCGAACCAGGATGTGGCAGTCAACTATGAATACCGCAAAATCGGATCACAGATTATATTCAACAGCAACGGAGGAACACCGGAACCGGAGACACTGGTGGGAACAGCAGGCAATCCGGTCACTTCACTGCTTCCCACTACAACACGGTATGGTTACATATTCAAGGGATGGAGTGCGGTAAATGACTGGGAGCACCCCCAGTTTATAAGCAGCCTGCCGCCGGTGTACCCGGAGACACCTGTAACCTACTATGCCATATTTGAGGCGGACCCAAGTATAAAGTTTAACTATACGGTAGAGCACTCTAATGCATCGGGCGATATTATGTTCGCTTCCAACACTCTGGAAGGCGCCTACAGTGTGGAGCAGCCGCTTCTGGAAGAGAAAAGGGCGGTCAGGGGGTATTCCTGGAGCCAGGAGGATTCCAGCACCACTCCGTCTGAATACAATTTCAGCGGCACATCTGTTCCCATCGGCCAGTTTAACGGTACAGGTACATTCAGCGGAAAGATGCCGGGACAGGATGCGACCATACGGTACGGCTACAAAGTACGGTATGGGGATACAAGCGCCAGATCCCTATTTGAGGTACTGCATCAGACCAATAACGGTACCACGGTATCCACTGCGCAGTCTGAACTGTATTATCCGGAGAATGAGATCAGTGCACAGCCGGCGCAGGTTTACGGCTACCAGTGTACTGGCTACCGGTTTGACCTGGGAGAAGAGGCGGGTGAATTGGCGGACGGACTGGTGAATGGTGTGAGAGGTGAGTTTGATGACAGCTTTACGTTTAACGGTATCATGCCCAACCAGCCGGTGCGTCTTGTCTACCTGTATGAATCAACCATCGAGGGATATGGGATAACTGTTAAATATGAGGATAACGGAACGGCTGACAGCAGCTTAAAAGATATCATCCCTCCTGAAGTATCAGGCCCTTTCGAGGCGGACAGCAGTGTGGAGGGCGATTATCTGGAGCAGTATGGTTACAGCCTGGAATCCCATACGGTCCGGCCTGCCGGTACGCAGATACAGTTTGATGACAGCGGATGGGCGGGAATCATGCCCAACGATGACGCCACAATTACGTATAGGCATGACAGGATTCCATCTAAGTGGGCGGATATTACTTATAAGCCTGGCGTTAACGGAACCCTGCAGGGCGGAAGCGGAGTATCCCAGGATGTGCAGGCCCTGTCGGGCGGAAGGTTTAAGGCCAGCGTGCTGTTGGACGATGGCGTATCCCCGGGGCATGAGAACTCCTATACCCTGGAAACCATCAAGGAAAAACGGCTTATGCCGGTACCGCAGCCGGAGAATAATTATTACCGCTTTGGCGGATGGTTTGTTGATACAGACGGGGACGGGGTCCTGAACAATGGGGAGACACTCCTGCCTCAGGATTACCGGTTTACGGCAGCGGCAGTCATAACCGCCCATTTTGAGGAAAATCCGGATGCCTGGATTCATATTAATTTTGAGGCGGGCAGCCACGGTTCTATCAATGCAGGGCAGCCTCTTACCCTGCGCACTACATTCGATAAGAAGTGGGGAGACATTGAGGCAAGCCTTCCGGAGTACACGCCCGAGGTGAACTACCTGGTGGATGACTGGTATGTACAGGGAGAGCCTGTGGATGATGATACGGACCTGGTGAACGGCCAGACTTATACCATCCAGTTCTATCCGGATCCAGCTATCTTCGGCACGGAGGTAGCGGAGCCCGAACCGGCGGCAGGACTTAACGGCCAGGGAAAGGGCCGCATTACGGTATTCGGAACCACACAGGGTTATAAATATATACTTACGGACCTGGACGGAAAGGTACTGGCAGTGAACAAGGGCAACATCCTCACCAGCCGCACTGTATTTGACAACCTGTATCCCGGCATGCGCTATGTGGTATATGAGGCCACCGGACAGACCGGGGTGGGGACCGGAGACATGATAGGGGATGTGCAGGGTACCCTCAGTGACGGTGCAGAGGTACTGACGCCGGTGGTGGATACCAATTATAAGATTCTCTATGACGAGGAAGACGAGGGCAAGACAGAGTTGATTATACGGCCCGCGGACACGGCCTCCGACTACGCGGTATTAGACAGCGACGGACATGTGGTGGCGACGCCCCAAACCGGCGCGGGCGGATGGCAGAGTGTGTCCGGAAACCCGGGAAGCGTAAGCTTTGGCGGACTGGATTACAACAGGGAGTATACGGTGGTGGCCCGGCCAAAAGGCCAGAATACCATCACGGCGGAGAGCTGCGAGGAAAATGGAAGTATTATCACTACGGACCCGGGAGGGGATCTGGAACTTCCGAACTACATCATCCAGACAATTTACGGTGAGGTGGTGAGCGCAGGTGATATAGAAGTGGGCGCGGACCGTTACGAGGAGGCCCACAAAGGCGATTGGGTGAAAATCAAAGCGGAACCAACCAATGACGAGGGCCGTCCTTTCTTACACTGGAAGTTCACCATCGGAGCGGTGGATGGAATGGATACCAAGATTAACTCCAGGGAAGCCAGCTTTGCCATGCCGGACACCAACTTGGTGCTGACAGCGGTATATGAACGGGCGGCAACCCCCAGCAACGCTGTTGTGGTGGATGAAGTCCGGGGCGGCAGCCGTGAGGAGCTGGCCCTGGATCCGGACGAGGTACCGGTTCTGGAGGACGAACTGACCACGGACGCGGACCGGGAGCTGATGGACGTGAACCATGCGGACGTGACCTATAAGGTGGTTTACAGAAAGAACAATGTACGCGCTTCCGAATCCAATGCCATCAAGATGGGAGGCGACTACGATACGGACCATGAAGCAGCCTATAAGGCGGCCTGGGGACTGGACGTATCCATTGAGAGATATGTGAACGGCAGGAAAGTCAACCGTGCAAGTGCGTCGGAGGCATCTTTTAACACCTATGTACAGCTGGGGAAGCGCGATGTGGACATGATGGATTACCAGCTGTATGAAATCGAAGAGGACGATGACACGGGAATAGCGGTAAGCCTTGTACCCATGGACTACGAGCCGGAAGAGACAGGCGGCCTGTTCACGTTCACGGCCACAGAGGGAAGCAGGTATGTGATGGTGTATAACCGTGCTTACCGGCTGTATTTCCTGAACAATACGGCTCCGGATATCTACCGGTACTGGTTCAAGGTGCGCAAAGAAGAATCCCCTCTTGATTCCTATTATGAGACCGAGTATGCGGGGATTGAGGAACAGCTCGACTATTTCATCAGCCCGGCAGGGGCAGAGTACAGCTACGTGGGCTGGAGCTACCGCCAGGACCGTTACAGGGAGTTTGAACCGGACCGCAGCATAACCCGCAAGACATATATATATGCGTACTATGACGATAATGAAAAAGAGGTGGACAACACCCGCAGGGAGCTGGAAGAGGCTATCCGTGAGGCCATCGGCATAAGCGATGACCATTTCCTGAAGCTTGGTGAGAGTAAGAAGCTGAAGGAATACATTGAAGCGGCATTAGAAGTACTGGACCGCGAGGAACCCAAGGCTACCATTGACCAGCTGGAGGAGGCGCTTTTTGAACTGAAGGACAAGACAGAACCATACAAGGAACTGTTAGACAACCGTTATGACCACTATGACGACCAGCAGAAAGGCGGCAACAAAGGCGGAAGCAAGGGCGGTGGCGGAGGCGGAGGCGGAAGCAAACAGGCGCCTTTTGCCGGAACCGCGCCGGAGAGTTACCTCATAGGAACCAACGGTAACTGGGTGGAAAGCACGGGTCCGTCCGGGGAGAGACAGCTGAGTTTTGTCCTCAACGGAGGCACAAGCCTGAGCGGCATGTGGGCCAGGCTGAAATACCCGGAAGGAAGCCGATCAGGAGACAGCGGCTGGTATTACTTTGACGATAAGGGAATCATGCAGAGCGGCTGGATCTGTGACAAGGCAGGAAAATGGTATTACTGCAATACAGAGAAGGAATCTCCTTATGGAAAGATGGTTACAGGCTGGAGACTGGATACAAGAGACGGCAACTGGTATTATCTGGATCCGTTGAACGGCGTGATGGCCCAGGGGTGGAGGAAGATAGACGGAAAATGGTATTATTTCTCCCCGGTGGGGGCAGGCGTATATGCCTATGACCCCGCAAAACAGCAATGGATCTATGGGGGAGGTACAGGACGCCCCTTAGGTTCTATGTATAAAAACGAAATAACACCGGACGGATACCAGACAGACGCCGACGGTGCATGGATTCAGTAGGAGGAACCGGATGAGAAAGAGATATAATATAAAATCAAAGCTGGCAGGGATGCTGGCGGCAGCCATGGTATTTTCCATGGCTGCCCCGGGATATCCGGCGTATGCGGTTAATTTTGGGGATCCGGTTAAGCTTAAATTTGATCCCCAAAACGGTCCGGGAGTCCAGCTTTCCAGTTATAGCAGCGTGGCATCCGGCGGGGCTATGGAGGGAAATCTGTTTGTGGCAGATGGACACGCTGGGAGTCCTCTGACCAGTTCTGCCAACTTTGCCGGACTGCCCACAGATGACTTCGGTTCCGGGGCAAGGCCGAAGGTCCCGGATTTTAATGGTATTACATGGGACGGCTATACATTTGACGGCTGGTATGGAACCAGCGGCAATCGGGTGGAGACACTCCCTTATGCTTTCCCGTATGATTCCGTAACAACCTACAACGCGGTGTGGAAGGGAAATGAAACCACCCCATATACGTTCAGGGTAGAACATTACAGGGATTTTAACACAGCCAGAGATGAGGCGGATGACAGCAGCGGGTGGCCGGGGGATTATGATGATCCTGATTTAAGAAAATTCTTTGAATCAACCTGGGAAAGCACCCAGATGGCCAATAATCCCATCTCCGCAACATACAGAAGGGATATTCCGGGATATCGGTTTAAGTCCGTGCTTCTAAAGAATAATAAAGTCCGCAAATACGGCGAAGCAAGCGGACATGGCACCATGACAGAGGGAGGGGCAAGCATCAACGCTTCCACCAATGCGGTAAGGGGAAGTATGCCCAATGATTATCTGACAGCGGCTTACCGTTATGAACCTGATCCGACAAAAAAATTCCTGATTACTGTACGGTACGTGGATATGGAGGGCAATCAGATTAAAGCCCCGGAGAGCAGAACCCTTCCGGTGGAATCTGATTATGTTATTGAGCCGGCTGCCATTAATTCTTATCTGATTGCATCAGCGGAACTGACGGACGGCGGAATTACGGATCTGGAGGGGACGGGTGTTATATCCGCTGAGGATGCAGGGGTGAGTCTCAATACTTCCAACTATCATTTTACGGGTAAGATGCCGAACCAGGCCATAACATTTACCTATCAATATGAACTGGATCCCAGCTTTGTAACCACACTTCGGGTGAAACGCATGGATAACCACGGCAATATACTGCGTGAAGAGGAGACGCGGGCCGTGCAGCCGGGAGTACCGGTGGAAGTTGATGTGGATAAAATGTCAGGTTATGTTTATCCTCCTAATATAGTATGGGAAGACAGTCTGTCAGACGTATCCCTGGACCAGGAGACTAAGAAACTGAACCTGACCCCAAATCTTCAGGGTGGAACTGTAACTATCACCTATACCGAAGAGCTGACGGATGAGACATATTGGGCAAAAGTAGAATTCTACAATGGACAGAATGGCTCCTTTAATGGAAATACAGCCCCTAAGTTTGTTAAAAAGTCAGAAAACAATACCCTGGCCCAGGTAACGGAAGGGCTCATGCCAACTCCTTCACCTCACTACAGTTTTGACGGCTGGTACAAGGCTACATCCAACGGAAGTAATAAAACAGGACAAAAGCTGGCAGATGACACTGCAATTAATGCCTCCATTAAACTGTTCGCGAATTTTGAGGAAACAGAAGGAGAATGGTTTGATCTGAAATTTGTCTCCGGTCCCCACGGTACCATTGAGGGGAGCAGGACAAGCCATGTGGAAATAGGGACATCCTGGTCATCCCTGGCACTTCCCAGCACCCTGCCTGATAATTTCTATATGTTTGGCGGCTGGTTTGACGAGAATGGAAACCGGATGCAGAATGCACAGACAATCAATGCAGACCAGATCTATACTGCAAGGTTTATCCCTATTGGAATCAGTGATGACAACATATTGGCAATGCCGGATGCCCGGGGGACCGTAGACAGCGATGGAAGCGGGAAAGTGAGCGTATCCGGCGCCAATGAAAACCGCAGATACGCATTGACTGATATGGATTACAGGGTGGTTGGAACCAAACTGGGAAGCCAGTTAAAAAACACTGGGTTTACCGGATTAAATCCATGTACAAGCTACTATGTCTATGAGCTTAACCAGAGCGCTAACCCGGATATAGGCGTAATCCTTCCGGAACATCTGGACCCGGATACCTTCAGCCCGCCTTCACGTGTGACGGTGCCGGCTCTCGGCACCAACTATGATGTGGAAGATGATGGGGCTGGTATGAAGCAGGTGGTGGTTGAGCCTGCAAATCCGGAAACCCTGTATGCAATCCTTAACATGGAGGGCGATGTAATAGATGTACCCGGGGCCGATGAGGACGGATGGGTCATGTCTTCCGGCGCATTACCTCGTGCGGTACTTGGAGGACTGGAGTCAAACCAGCTGTATGTGGTGGTTGCAAAACAGCCGGGAGAGGACACGGCCGCTGCCGATAAGATTCTTTTAGGTACGCAGGTTGCGGTTATAGGAAATACGCAGGAACAGCAGGATTATACCATAGCCCTGACAAACGGCGGTTTTATCACTAAAATCATGCGTGACGGAGCCATAATTGACTTTGATGATGATAAAACAGCAGTGGTAAAGGCCGGGGATGTAATTTCATTGGATGCCGAAACCACCAACAGCCAGGGGCAGGGGTTCCGGCAGTGGAGCGCGCTGATTGGCAAGCTGACACTGGCCGATAAGACCAGGAGAAACCCTGCTATCACCATGCCGGAAGGGAATCTGGTGCTTCAGGCGAACTATTATGCTGCGGCGGCAGCAACACCCGGCAATGCTTCTATTGATTATACCCCTAAGACAGGGGCTGTGGCCCTTGACCTGTCAGATGACAGGATGGAGGATTTAATTGATGAACTGACTAATAACAGCAGTGACCAGGATGCTATGACAGCAGGGGTTGACGTACTTTACACAGTCAAGTTCACCCAGCGCGCGCCCAAGGCATCGGAGTCCGAAGCGGTAAAATCTGAAGTCGGCAATGATTCGGTAAAGGTACCCTGGACATTATCGTCTGTACTGGCAAGACAGGTGGGCGGCAGCAATAAGGAGATTCCGTCCGATGTGAATAAAGAACCGGATATCAGGGTGTACGCTGTCCTTGACCGCAGTATGCACGGCTATACGGATTACCATCTGTGGAACTTGGAGGATTTGGATGGGGAATATACATGTACAGAGGTGCCTATGGAGCCGGCTCCGGATGATATGGATTCCGGTTTTACAGGAGTTGTCTCCTTTGATGCAAACGTGGAAAGCACCTATGTACTGACCTACCTGAAAGCCCATGAGGTAAAAATCATTGACGATAAACGTTCCATGGAACATATAATTAAGGTCAGGTCCGACACAGCCCTGGAGGACGCGGAAGGATTCATGGATCTGGATATATTTGAGGACTATACGGATCCGATTACCGGAATTGTATGGGAGTATAAGGGGCTGGGAAAGACTGCCTCTTCGGGTAACGGTTATGACACAGGCGAGCCGGTTACAAAGAACCTGACCCTGCATGTACTCTACCAGACGGAAGATGATGCGCAGTGGCAGGAAGCAAGACAGAAGCTATTAGACCAGATTTCCATTGCCCAGGTATTGAAGAACAATCAGTCGGTAAGTGAAGAGGACAGGGAGGAGTTAAGCGAAGCAATTGACATTGCCCTGGAGGTTGCCAACAGAATCTACCGCCCGACTGTTGATGAGCTTTTGGAAGCCTATGACACTTTAAAAGCCCTTGTGGACTCCATTACTTCCGGCGGCAACAATCCAGATGACCCGGACAATCCCAACCAACCAGGCGGCGGGGGTTCCGGCGGGGGTTCCGGCGGGGGTTCCGGCGGGGGTTCCGGCGGGGGTTCCGGTGGGGGTTCCGGCGGCGGCTCACGGGGGGGTTCCGGCGGGGGCAGAAGTCTTGGACCGGGAAATACCTTTAACGATTACAGAACATACACCGTTGGTACGGAAGGGCGATGGGAAAGCATTGACACGGATGGCAGACAATGGTCATTTATACTGAGGAGCGGAAAAATCATCAAAGACCAATGGATAAACATCAAGTACAAGGATGCCCGGCAGACCTGTACCTATCATTTTGACGCAGCCGGTATCATGGATTACGGATGGTACATGGACGCGGGCGGACACTGGTATTATCTTAAAGAGGACCAGGGGGCTGACTTTGGACGTTTAGTCATGGGCTGGTACTATGACGCAAAGGATATGAAGTGGTACTATCTGAATCAGTTTACCGGAGGTATGGCAACAGGATGGCAGAAGCTGGGCGAGTACTGGTATTTCTTCAGTACCGGAAGCCAGAGCGGAAGGCCGATGGGTACATTATATGTAAATGAAATAACCCCTGATGGATATATGGTGGATGAAAACGGCAGATGGATGAGGGAGACACCGTAAAAACGGCGAATAAAGTTCCAAAACAATGTCTGCGGTTGTACTGCAAAGGAGTGGACCATGCTGAGTGAGGAAAGGAACCTTCAGATTGAAATGGCAGGTACGGACAGGGCGTGTATGATGCTTGTGTGTATAAACGGTCATGAAAATAATATGCCATATGGTATCATTGTAAATTATCATCTGCCTTGTCCTGTAAGCTTTAGAGGAATCCACGGGCTGATACTGTCCCTTGATGAGGTGTGTGAAATGGTGGGGGCCCCTATGGCAACAACCGAACCGCGGTTCCTGCAAAAAGAAAGGGAGCAGCAGTACAGGGCGCTGAGGGGGAAACGGCAAAAAAGTTCCGGGAAAGTTCTGGAAAAAGAGGAAGTGGCAGGGAACCTGTACCCATATGTAACAGCTGCGAAGGAGGTCATTCTGATCCATGTGTTGTTCCGGCAGAATTCCTCTATGCAGGGGAGGCTCCGGTGCAATTATACAGGGACGCATTATATTGCTTTTCGCAGTGCGCTGGAGCTGATGAGAATGTTGGAGGAGGCAAATACCTATATGTGCCAAAAACGGATAAATAAGGATTTAAAGATGTAAAAAAGAAGGAGTAACGGAGGCAGCCATGGTATCAGTCATGGCTGCTTCTGGAATTACCTGAAAGGGGGGAGTCATGGATAGTGGGAAGAAAACCAGTATTGCAAATATTAAAAGTTTTTATTCAAAATGGCGAGGGATGAATTCCGGACTGGCAGGTATTTTTGCGATCATTATAATAGGGGTGTTTCCCCTTGCGTTCAGGGACTATTACTTTGATATACTGAATTTTAAAACATTTTTTTATTACAAAGTAGTGATTATCTTTGCAGTTGTATTTCTGATGGTAAATGTAATTTTTTTAATTTTGTCAATCTATCTGGGCTGTGACAGGAGTACGGGCAGGAGAAGGAAAATCTGTGCCTCTGACTGGTCCATGCTGGATTTTATACTGATAGCCGGTATATCCACTCTGCAATCCGCAACTCCCGCAGCAGCATTGTTGGGAAATGATGGAAGGTATTCTGGTCTTCTGATATGGATTGCTTATGCTTTTATGTATTTTGCCGTAAGAAGGAGTCTGCGTTTAAGACAATGGTATCTGGACCTGTTTCTCGGAGCCGGCATGGGGGCGTGTATCATAGGAATCCTCCAATACTTCGATATAGATCCTATTGGATTTAAGAATCTTATGGACCCTGGACAATACTATATGTTTACGTCAACCATTGGCAACATTAATACATATACATCCTATGCAGCCATGCTGGCCGGAGCGTCTGTCCTGTTGTTCTTTACAGAGGAGGTCCGGATAAGGAAAACATGGTATCTTTTCTGCATGTCGATTTCATTCGCTGCCCTTATTACCGGGATGAGTGATAATGCCTACCTTGCAATCTTTGCTCTGATTGGGCTTTTACCGCTGTATGCATTCAAAAACCTGAGGGGGGTCAGAACCTACATTTTTATACTGGCAGTGTTAAGTTCGGAATTCTGGAGCTTGCACAGGATGACAAAGCCGCAATCAGGAGCTGCCGGTCAAATGGGAGGATTGTACCGTATCATAACCGGTTCACATTACCTGATTCTTCTGGTGGCAGTCCTGTGGGCCTTGTACTTCATACTGTGTTGGATGATGAAAATGATTCCGGACACCCATCCCCTTATGCGGGATGGAAACAAGGGGAGGTGGGCCTGGCTGGCATTCCTGTCCGTGGGAATTATCCTGACCGGCTTTGCCCTTTATGATGCGAATGTCTGTGGAAATGCAGGGAACTACGGCGGATTGGCACAGTACCTGACGATCAATGACGACTGGGGAACGCATCGCTGGTACATATGGAGAATCGGTATGGAAAGTTATGGGAAGTTTCCCTTTAAACAGAAAATATTTGGTGCAGGACCGGATACATATGGGGCGGTTGTCATGGAAAACCATTATGATGAAATGGTAATGCGCTATGGGGAATTTTTTGACAGCGCTCATAATGAATATCTTCAATATCTGGTGACGGTTGGTTTGGCCGGACTTGTGGCCTATCTGGCATTACTGGTTACATCCATCCGGAAAATGATTCGTTTATCCGGAAAACGGCCCTATGTAATGGCAATTGCCTTTGCCGTAATCTGTTATGCTGCCCAGGCAGCAGTCAACATCAGCGTTCCTATCGTGACACCTGTCATGCTGATGCTGCTGGCAATGGGAGTATCCGGGGAGGATGAGGCCGATAAAGAAATTTCGTAAATCAGTAAACTTTTAAAACCAACATAGAAGTGCCACATGCCGGGGAACTGAGGGGCTCATAGCCAAAGGCCGGAAAGAATGAATTACGCCAGTCCAGGAGTGGGAAAAGATATTGCTGTTTCTGATGGGATAAACATTTCCGGAGATTTCTTTACAACCAAAGGGATATTGGAGATGTGCGTTTCAACACACACCAATATTTAGTACAGAACCTCTATTTTTATAGTATATAAAAGTTAATGTTTTGGGACCATGACAAAAAGCTAACTATAATCGTTTATACTAGATAGAATTCTTTCCATATTTAGTGATAGACTTACTATCAGTCTCCTGTATCCCATATTTGGCTAGCCGTTCAGATACAAATTGAACTGCCAGGTTTGATGCCTCTTCCAATATTGCAGCAAATCCCTCTGCATCGGAACTTTTTAGATAATTAAGCATAGATTGATGATATGGTCGGTAAATATCATTGATAACTTCCTGTGTTCCCATCATACCTCTAAGCGGGACTCCCCAAAATAATTGCTTGTATAATTCTGAGTAGAATGTTCTGATTGTCTGATAAGGTGCGGACTGGCTCATGAATTTCAAAGAAAACGGTACTATAAGCGCCAGTTTGTCTAATTGTTCGAATAAAATGAGCTGTTCTATCCATATCGTCAGACTTGATTCGTCCATGGAGGAAATCGTAAATGATGCAACATCTCGGCAGGACAACGCAAAGAGTTGCAAGCTTTGCTTACAGTCTAATAAGCGTTTCCTTACAATTGGATTCGCTAAATTACAGTTGTCTGCAATCTGATCCATCGAAAGAACCTGCGTGCCGACTCCATTGATAGTCTTTACAATACCGAGATTATTTAATAATGAGAGGGTTTGGCGGATTGTACTGACAGAGACATGTTTTTCCTTTGCGAGTTTTTTTTGGGAAGGTAAAAAACTTCCTACAGGGTAATATTCACGGGCAATTGAAGTTAAAATATCCATTCCCACAGAATAACAAATCTGCGATGCTCTTTTGTAACAACTCCAAGTAAATGTGATTTGGTTTTTTGAGGGAGGAACAGAAATTCTAGTTTTATAAAAACTGCTTATATTGGACTGGTGTTTCTCAAGGACATTTTTGGAAATGACCTGAAGTGCCGTCCAATTTTCCTCCCGGCGAAATTTTATTATATCTGGTATGGCACAGATGTCTCTGTCTACATATTTTTCATAATCAGTCAGACTCAAAAAAGGTAATGTATAAAAGGTATTCAACCATAGGAAAAAATTCATTAATAGGTCATTATTCAGCGTTCTATATAGGGTCTGTATATAAAACAACACCCAAAAGGCAGGTTTAGTCTGTAAGGCATCAAGTTCAATCTTATCTAATTCTTCCAGTGGAATACTTTTCCATGTTGATACCTGAATACCTCTTAGCAGCAGCGGGATTGAACGGCATATATCGAGCAGAGAGTCAGCTCGTTCTGCAAAATAAGTCTGAATATTCTGTTCTACTTCTTTATCATCGTATTGAACTGTAACTACAGAACCAATACGTTTTGAAAGGGTAATATACCCATCTGTCTGCAATCGGCGATAAGCAAGCCGTATGGTATCTACAGATACAACCAGTATGTCCGCCATCTCTTCTATGGGCGGTAGATGTTCCTCAAAGCGATAAGTTCCAAATTCAATCTGGGTTTTAATTATGCTGTAAATGAGTTGATTTAATTCTAGTTGTTCTTTCAAAAGGATACCTCCTGGTAGGCGAAATTTAAAAACTCATTACTTAAATCAGTATAACATTGAAAAAAAGAAATTTCTACTCATTTTGCAGTCGGCATCTATAAGCTGGTTGCTGTTTTTTGTATTTTATGCTATTCTTATAAATATGTATATAAACAAGGTGCAATACGTCAAGGTTACCGTGCTTGCTATATATCAATATAACTATCCATAATTATTATTGGCTATAGGGAGAATATAATGTTGAAAAATTTGAAAATCAGAACCAGGCTTTTATTGTCATATGTAGTTATCATATTTCTTTGCCTGTGTGCAAGTATTGTGGCCCTGATTATGCTTAATCACATCGGCGATAATTTAACCATTTTCTATGACAACAACTATACTGTGACAGTCAATGTAGCCACAGCCCGAAGGAAAATACAAGAGGCAAGAGGTGATATATTAAGGGCTATTGTGGAATCAGATCAGGAAATCTCAAAAGAGTTGATTGAGAATGCTGACAATAGCCTTATAATGATGCGTGAAACGTTTCCTATCATACGTCAAGTCTTTCGGGGGGATAAATCACTGATAGATGAAGTGGAATCAATTCAAAAAGAAGCGATTGTTTATCGCAACCAGGTGTTTGACGCAATACTGGCTAATAAGAAAGATAAAGCGTTCGACATAATGAAGAATGGTTATGTACCACATTTGAATCAAATGGCGGATAAATTGCAGGCGATAGCCGATATTGCAGGAGAAAATGCAAAGAAAATGGTACAGGATGGTCAAAAAGCTCAGGAAATGTCTATCACCCTTGTAACAGTCATTATTATCCTAAGTTTTATATTGGCGGGAACAATTGGACTATATATATCGAACACCGTCCGTAAGCCTATAAAGGAAATAGAAATGGCAATCCAAAAGTTAGCTAGAGGAGAACTGGAAACAGCACAAGTCAAATATATATCAAAGGATGAGGTGGGTGACTTATCCAATAATATACGCTACTTAATTGGTATACAAAAGAAAATAATTTTTGATATCGCCCATATAATGGGAGATTTGTCAAAAGGGGACTTCACAACCTGTTCCAATGCCTTAGAAGCTTATATGGGAAATTATGAAGGGATTCTAATCTCAATGCGAAATCTCCGTAATAATTTAAGCGATATGCTTCAACTTATTAACCAGGCTGCGTTTCAGGTGGCAGCAGGAGGAGAACAGATTTCTGCCAGCTCGCAGACTCTGGCACAGGGGGCAGCAGAACAGGCATGTTCTGTCGAGGAATTGGCAAACTCTATTTCTGTAATATCAGAGCAGGTACAGGAGACGGCATCGAATGTGGAAAAGGCCCGCGAGCAGACGATGCAGGCAGGCGGATCTGTTAACGATTGCATGCATCAGATGCAGGAAATGGTTAATGCAATGAAAGATATCAGCCATAAGTCGTCCGAAATCAAAAAAATAATAAAAGTGATTGAAGATATTGCTTTTCAAACTAACATATTGGCACTTAATGCTTCGGTGGAAGCTGCACGTGCTGGTGCTGTTGGAAAAGGATTTTCTGTAGTGGCATCTGAAGTGCGGAATCTTGCTGAGCAGTCAGCAAGGGCCTCGAAAAATACTGCAGTCCTGATAGAAGGTTCCCTTCAGGCGGTAGAAACAGGGCGTAAAATCGCTGACAAAACTGCCCAATCCCTTGAACAAGTAGCCCAAAATACGCAGACAGTATCTTGCACGGTGGATGACATTGCCGATGCCGCCAGTCGACAGGCTTCCTCTCTGACCCAGGTAACACAGGGTATTAGACAGATTTCCTATGTGGTACAGACTAATACTGCAACTTCTGAGGAAAGTGCTGGTGCTAGCGAAGAACTAGCCAGGCAGGCTCAGGCATTAAAAAATTTAGTTGCTGGTTTTAAACTGGAAAATAGCGAAGCGCGTTTGGTATCGAAATCCTGTAAGACTTAACTGGCAGGTATCAGCGTGCACTAATGTTAACAGATATCCAGAAAAAACGAATAAATGATGGGCATGGAAAAGCACATCCGCAGGACTTCTTTTGAGTTCAGAAAAATGTGCAGAAGATGAACTTTGGAAGGTTAAAGGGAAGCGTATGAACTTAGAAATAAAGTCAAAAATAACAATTATTATCTGTGCCGTCACTATAATATTTGCATCCATCAGTATATATACTGCCAATAGGATGCAGGAAACAGCCCAAAATATATATGACCATCCCTATACATCCAGCAACAGTGCCAGGGGGATGAGGTCACGCTTGTTGGATATGAAACGTTTTGTGAGTATATTCCTGACCTATGATTTTAAGGGGGAGCAAAATGTTCGTTCGATTTTTCAGGAACGGTATGATTTGCAGTTCAGTGATATAGAGAGGCTTTATAGCTGTTATTCCGGCCCTAAGGAGGATGTGGACACCCTTCAGGCTGCCATGAATCAGCTGATTGCCCAGCAGGATAAAGCCGTAGACTTTGTGGTTGGACATACCGAGAACGAGATCTCAAACTATTTAGCTCTGTATGTATATCCTCAGTATGACAGGGTTAGTGACTGTTTAACAACAATAATAGATTTTGCTGATGATAAGGTCTGTGAGTTGACGGAAACATCAAAACACACCGCAGTACTTACCGTGTCAGTCTCCTTACTGCTTTCAATCGGTATTATATTACTGAGTATATATTCCGAATATATGGATAAAAAAAATTTAAAACTTTTATCTATCCAGGAGCAGGAGTTAAAGGATGCACTTAATAACGCGCAAAAAGCCTTCAAAGTAAAGAAAGAGTTTCTATCATGTATGTCCCATGAAATCCGTACCCCCTTGAGTATAATCATTGGAATGACAAAAATAGCGGCTACACATTTGGATGATTCCAACAGGATAGAGGACTGTCTTTCTAAAATTACATTTTCTTCCCGACATCTGATGACAATTATCAACGATGTGTTGGATATGTCTAAGATAGAAGAAGGAAAACTCTCCGTAAACCACGAACCTTTTCAACTACAACAGTTGCTGGAACCGCTTGTAGCTACCATTTATGCCCAAGCAGAAGAGCAGGGATTGAAA
Source organism: Enterocloster sp. 210928-DFI.2.20 (assembly GCF_020554465.1). Taxonomy (NCBI): domain Bacteria; kingdom Bacillati; phylum Bacillota; class Clostridia; order Lachnospirales; family Lachnospiraceae; genus Enterocloster; species Enterocloster sp. 210928-DFI.2.20. The sequence continues at coordinate 163,012 of NZ_JAJCHK010000005.1, read as the reverse complement.
TTTGAATGTGGTATAAAAAACGTTCCGGAAGCAGTGTATATTGGGGATTGTATGCGTATCAACCAGATTCTCCTTAATCTCCTCTCCAATTCAATTAAATTCACTCCAAAAGGCGGTGTGGTTCATCTGGAAGTAAACCCAGCACCTGTTGTTGATGGAAAAACCCATCTCCAGTTCATAACCAAAGATACAGGGATTGGTATGAGCGATGAATACCTGAAACGTATATTTAAACCATTTGAGCAGGCCGACAGCGGCACTTCCCGAAAATATGGCGGAACAGGTCTTGGGATGGCTATTACTTATAATCTGGTTAAATTACTGGGCGGTTCCATACAGGTTGAAAGCAAACTGGGTGAAGGAACTACCTGTACGGTTGTTCTGCCTGTCGATGTACCAAACGAAGGAAAACATAAAAAATGGGAATGGGAGCCTCTCAAAGTGCTGGTTGCAGACCCCGATGAGGACAACTGTAATTATGCTTCCATGCTTCTGAATAGAATGGGTATTCATGCAGACTGTGTAAGTGAAGGACATGAGGCTTTACAGAGGGTGTTTAATGCCCACAAAGCATTACAGGATTATGATATCTGCATGATTGATTGGAAAATGTCATATGTGGATGGTATAGAGGTAATACGCTGTATTCGCGAAAAAATTGGTCCGAAGAAACCAGACATTATAATCTCTACCTACAATTGGGCTGAAATTGAGGACAAAGCAAGGTCAGACGGAGCAAATGCGTTTATCTTAAAACCGTTGTTTGAATCAAGCCTTTATGACATATTAGTATCGCTGACAAAGAATATACTTGGGCAGGAGCCAGAACAGATATCTCAGTTCATTCCTCCGGAATTTCCGGGCAGACATTTTCTGCTGGTAGAAGATAATATACTAAACAGAGAAATTGCCATGGAAATCCTTAAGGTGACTGGTGCCGAGATAGACTGTGCTGAAAATGGAAAAGAGGCGCTGGATATATTCCTTGCATCCCCTGGTGGCTATTACGATTTAATTTTAATGGATATACAAATGCCTGTTATAGACGGTTATGAAGCAACAAAGCAATTGCGTGCCAGTAGCCATCCTGATGCTGAACGTGTGCCTGTCATAGCAATGACAGCTAATGCATTTAAAGAGGATGTGGAACATGCATTGGCTGCCGGGATGAATGGACATTTGGCAAAGCCCATTAATGTGGAAATCTTTTATGATACATTAGTATCAAAGCTGAGGTAGTCAAAAGTATGATTGTCTACCTTTGAAAGAATCTCATTTAAGCTATACCAAGAGAAAAGGCGGACAGGTGAAAAATAGTTGAGATAAAAAGGAAATACAATCTATCATAATGAGTAATTATTTACTTGGCCGTCGCTAACGTGGCGGTCATTTTTCGTTTCAATGTTTACAGACCTTGCTGTCTGTAAAATCGGAACCCAGTACTCTATTTTGCTTTTCCCTTCTTCACCCACTTCCTCACCATGCTTTGCAAAAACATATGTTGCGGATTCATTTAACTGACAAGTCAATTGCGGAAACCCTATTTAATAAATGTAATCGGCAACTGGCTCTAAACTGTCTTGGCATTTTAGCCCCGAAATGAAACACTACATATTCGCTGGCAGGCATTTCTTTAATTATCATTCCTTAATCTCCGCCATATAATCCATCAAACCTGCACAATATATACAATAAAAAACCACCATAAATCCATATTCTTTACAACGATTTGTTGTCAAAAATAAATATAACCTTGTTTTACTGTTGTTAAAAAAGAATATATAATGATATCAGAAAATAAAAAGCATGCTGAATATTTTAAATGAAACAGAAGGAGGTTCAATATGACCAAAATAACAGAAGAGATGGTTAGATCATATTTTCCCCAATTATCAGAGATAAAAAATCAGGAATATGCAAAAAAGGCAACTGAAATCTGGGTGGAAGCATTTGAAAACAGCTCATGGGAAGATATAGCGGACGCGCAGTTTGCAACCCGTGCTCCTGGAGTGGCACTGGTGAAGCATACGGAAAGTGTTACAGCGAATGCGCTTATGATTGCGCGAAATACCGTTGAAAAATATGGTTATGAGATTGATACTGATATTTTAATCCTTGCTGCGGTTTTGCATGATGTATGTAAGCTTGAAGAAATGGAGATGGGTGACCAGGGAAGCAAAACGAGCAGGAAGAGCAGTCTGGGTAAGATTTACCAGCACGGATTTTTGAGCGGTTATTATACACAAAAATACGGGCTTCCTAATGAGGTTACAGGGCTGGTGGTTGCTCATTCCGGACAGTCAAAGGTGATTCCCAGATCAATTGAAGGAATGATTTTATATTATGCGGATATGATGGATGCGGATATCCATTTTGTTCAGGCAGGAACAACACTTTGCCTGGAAACGCATTGATAAAGGAGGAGAAGGAAATGGCAGTTGGAAATCGTGTTTTTTTAAAGAGAAATTTACCGGATAACTATTTAGTAGAAGAATTCAGCAAATTACCGGCAGCAAATGTAGCAGATTGTATGGGACGGTTATGCGGCATGAATCCCAGTATCAGACTGATGTCAAACCCGTCTGAAGCAATTATGTGCGGTGTGGCTTTAACGGTGAAGGCAAGGCCTGGTGACAATATGATGCTTCATAAGGCAATGAATATGTCTATGCCGGGCGATGTGATTGTTGTTTCCAACGAGGGCGAGCGGAGCCGGGCGATTATGGGAGAAATCATGTATAATTACATGCAGGGATTCAAAAAAATTGCCGGAATTGTGATTGATGGGCCGATTCGGGATATTGATGTGATTTCAAAAGGGCATCTGCCGATTTATGCAACTGGAACGAATCCGGCCGGCCCTTATAAAGAAGGTCCTGGCGAGGTAAATGTTCCGATTGCGTGCGGCAGCATTACTGTAAACCCCGGAGATATTATTCTGGGCGATAAAGACGGCGTAATCGTTATTCCGAGACAGGATGCGGCAGAGATTCTTGAAAAAGCCAGGACACTCTCAGCGGCAGATAAACAGAAAGCGGAGAATTCTGCAAAAGGGACTGTGAACCGCCAGTGGGTAGAAGATTTGATGGAAAAGAAAAATGTAGAGATTATAGATGACGTTTATAACTGCTAAAAGAGGAGGAGAAACAGATGAAAAATCGTCTGGTAAAAATGATACCGGTAGTTTTGTTTCCGCTCCTGACATGGCTTATCTCTGCTCCCGCAGGCCTGGAGACAGAGACCTGGCATATGTTCGGTCTGTGTCTGTCCCTGCTGTGCGGATTAATTTTGAAACCTTTTTCAGAGCCGGTAATCAGCCTGATTGTATTGGGACTTGGGGCCTGCTTTGTTGAAAAACCAGCTGTTTTGTACAGCGGATATGCTGCCCAGGGAGTTTGGTTTTTGCTTGCAGTGCTTCTTGCCTGCGGGGCGTTTAAGAAAACCGGATTAGGAAAACGTCTTGCATACATATTGCTTTCCAAATTTGGGGGAACCAAATTCGGAAGATCCTCTCTGGGTCTTGGATATGTCATGATGCTTTGTGATTTAATACTGAGTCCGGCCACCGGGTCCAATACGTCCCGTTCTGCCATTGTATTTCCTATTTTCCGGGGCGTCTCAGAGTCACTGGGTTCTTATCCGGACAAGGATCCGCAAAAGCTGGGAGGATATCTGGAGCTGCTGGAACATGTAGTTGCCATGTCCACAGCAGTATTGTTTCTGACAGGAATGGCATCCAATGCAGTGATTGCCTCAACCATTAAAGACATTGCCGGAGTGGAATTGACATGGATGCTGTGGTTTAAGGCGGCATTGGTGCCGGGACTGATTGTTTTGTTTTTGTGCCCGCTGGTTGTGTATAAGCTCTATCCGCCCCAGATGAAAGATTTGGGAGATATTAAACCCTTTGTTGTCAGTAAAATGCAGGAAATGGGCGCAATGAAAAAAGACGAGAAAATTCTGCTGGCATTATTTATCATGGCGATTCTGGGATGGATGCTCGGGGGAAAAATTGGAATCAGTATGTATGTGGTTGCATTTGCTTTTCTGGCATTGGAGCTGCTGCTTGGGGTCATGGATTGGAATGACTTGATGGCGGAAAAGGGTGCATGGAACATGTACATATGGTATGGTGCATTTTTCAGTATATCCGGCGCAATTAATGAAGGAGGATTTTATTCCTGGCTGTCTGGCCAGATACAAAATTATCTGGATCTCTCAGCTGTGAATGGAATGGCTGTATTAGTGATTCTGCTGTTAATAAGTTTTGTTACAAAGTACTTCTTCGTGTCCAATGCAGCCTATATCGCCTCTATTTACCCGGTTATTTTGACATTGGCGGCATCCACAAATGTAAATATAATGGCATTGTCTTTGATGCTGGCGTTTTTCGGCGGATATGGCGCGCTTTTGTGCAACTACGGAAACGGTGCAAGTATCTATATTTTTGGAAATGGTTATGTGAGCCAGAAAGACTGGTATCTGAAAGGAACCATTTTATTAGCTATGATTTTTGCGGTATTCCTTATTATCGGACTTCCGTATTGGAAAATCATGGGCATTTGCTAAGAATAATGAAGAATCATGAAATGAGAGGAAGAAATTATGGGTTGGAAAATTCTTTTACCACAGGAATTAAAAAAAGATGCACGCGATTTGCTGGAAAGCCATGGACATACGTTGATTGACGGCCGCGGATTTGAAACGGAAGATGTAATTGCGGACATGAAAGAGCATAAGCCGGACGCCATTATCGTACGAATTACGAAAATGCCCAGAGCTGTATTTGAAGCAGCTGCACCGAATCTCAAAGTTCTGGTACGCCACGGGGCCGGATATGACGCTGTGGACTTAAAAGCGGCAGCGGATTATGGAGTGAAATGCCTTTACGCTCCGGTTGCGAACAGCACATCAGTTGCGGAGACAGCTCTTATGCTGATGCTGTATATGAGCAGAAATGTAACACGTCTTCGCGATATGTTAACAGTGGATTTTTACGATGCAAAACTGAAAACATATATGACTACGCTGAACGGAAAGACTGTTGGTTTGATTGGATGTGGAAATATCGGAAGCCGCACGGCGAAACGCTGCCTGGCAATGGAGATGAATGTGCTTTGCTATGATCCATATAAGCCGGCATGTGATTTCCCGGAGGGGGTTGAAGTGGTCAGAGATATAGAACGTATTTTCAGAGAAAGTGATTATGTATCTTTACATACGCCAAATACCTCTGTTACAAGAAATATGATTAATAAAGAAACACTCTCGATGATGAAGCCCACCGCATTCCTGATTAATACAGCAAGAGGCGCGGTGGTCAATGAACAGGATTTATATGAGGCCTGTAAGAATCATGTAATAGCAGGCGCTGCGCTGGACGCTGTTGTGCACGAACCCATTCTTCCGGATATGCCGCTGATCACTCTGGATAATGTGCTGATTACTCCGCATGTTGGCGGCAATACGGTGGAAGCGGCAATGCGGGCTTCTTACATGGCTGCAATGGGAATTGTGGAGATGTATGAAGGAAAAGAGCCAACCTGGCCTATACCGGATATTGATTATGAAACAGCTCCCGTATATACTGATACGATTAAGCCGGACAGAAAACCGGTGGGTATGTATGATTATTAATAACTGAGATGAAAGAGCAGACATTCGGCTTTGAAAAAGCGGAGTGTCTGCATGTTCTGTATAAGGAAAAATCTAAAATATAAAAGGAAAAATTTAAAATATAAAAGCAAAAAGCGAAACTATAATAGGGAGGAGAAAAATGGGGGATATTCAGGTTACATTATTAATAGGATTTTTTATGCTTATTAGTTATATCTGGGCAAAAATTCCTTATGGAATGACAGCGGTTTTTTGCTGTCTTGCATTAGAGATTACGGGGGTACTGTCATCAGCAGAAGCCTGGGCGGGATTTGGAAACACAACGGTTTTTCTGTTTGCTTCGATTTTCATTTTAGGCGCCGGTCTTATGAAAACAAGTTTTATTATAAAGATACAGAAGCTTCTTCAGAAAATTGGCAGCAGTGAGAAGAAAATGAGATGGATTTGTATGTATATTGCCTCTTTTCTTGCAATGCTGACCAGTGCCACAGCAGCAGGGGCAACAATGCTTCCAATGGTATCCCTGCTTAGCAGGAAAGGGAATTTTCAGAAAAGACGTTTGCTGAAGCCTGTTATGGACGCAGCTTGTATGGGTTTTGCAATTATGCCATTTGGAATGGGAGCAGCTTTTATGGAACAGGGAAATTCGTATTTACAGATGATGGGGTCATCTGTTCGTATGAGTTTATTTGATTCAGCTATTGCAAGATTGCCGGTATTGATAGTGACAATCAGTTTTATTGGATTATTTGGCTATAAGTTTATTTCAAATCAAAAAGAAAATGGGGACAAAAATCAGGAAGAGATTATTTTGAACGAGAACTGCAATCTTTCTGAATTTAAGGATAAAATGGGAATTGGAATCTTTTTTGGCAGCATTGCTGCAATGATTATCAGTTCTCTGGTGGGGATTCCGTCACACTATGCGCCTCTGATCGGCGCATTGCTGATGATTGTCAGCGGCGTGCTGAGTGGAAAAGAAGCATTTGGAGCAATTGACTTAAATACTGTGTGTATATTCGCGGGAAGTCTGGGTTTTGCAAATGCGTTGACCAAAACCGGAATTGCAGACTGGATTGTAGAAAAACTGGTTTTCGCAACAAACTCCAGCCAAAGTGAATATGTGCTGGTTGCTATTTTTTTGCTTGTACCCTTTGCCATGACGCAGTTTATGGGCAATATACCTGTGATCAATCTGACGATGCCCATTGCGGCTACTGTGGCCTGTACAACAGGAATCAATCCCACTGCCATTATGGTTGCCACAGTGGCAGGCGCCACGCTTTCTATTTCTACTCCGATGGCGGCCGGAATCCAGGCGCTGATTATGGAAGCAGGTGAATACCGATTCAGCGATTATATAAAAGCAGGACTGCCAACGGCGGCTGTTTTTGCCGCCGCTTATATTATATGGGCACCATTTGTTTTTCCTTTATATTAATAATTAACAGGAAGAATTTTCAAATGATGCAAAAAAAGATTTTAACCGCTCCATGAAATCCTGTGCATATCTGGGAAGAAAACGGTCTTTATGGTATACAATGCCGAGTGGATTGAGCAAGGTTTTTCCATTCAGCTGTACCGGGAAAAAGTAAGTGTTTGGATGGGCGGTTTTGAGCGATGGAACCCGCATCCCTGTGCAGAAAAAGGCGCCCAGACTATATGGGAACAGAGAAATCATCAGGTCGATGGATTCCACTTCCAGAATCTGCCGTGGTTTATAGCCTACAGCCTGAAAACACTTGTCAGTCAGCATACGGAGCCGGTAAGTGGATTTCAACCGCATAAATGGTACCTCTTTAAATTCTTTCAGGGTGGTGCCATTGCTGCATTTTGTAATAATCGTATCAGTCTCTTCACCAAAATATTGCTCCATCAGCTCCCTTGTGATAGCCATATATACTTTGTCATTCATTAACGGAATAAATCGGAGCAGGGAATCATCGCCGTGCTTGATTCCTACGAAAAAGTCCAGGTCCCCCGAGACAAGAAGCTGTTCCATCTTTTCCGACCGTTCCATAGTGACCTGCACATTTATATTTGGCCAGCACTTTAGATAGTCAGGAAGAATGAGCGGAAGCCAGTACTGGCCACGGTACTGGCTTGCTCCGATGGAAAGAGAACCCACATTATTTTGAATGATATCATTCATTTGCCGTGAGATATTATCTTCCTCTGTGAGAATTTTAATGCATGAGTCATACAAGGCTTTGCCCGCTGGCGTCAATTGAAGCTTTGGTTTTCTGTAGAATAATGGGGTACGGTAGTGAGTTTCCAGTTTGTTTATATGCTGACTCAGATTTTGCTGGGAAATATACAGTTCTTGTGCTGTTTTGGTGAAATGAAGATTCCGGGCTAATGCGACAAAGTACCGAAGGCTGGTTAAATCCATAATATTCTCCTTTTATAGTCAAATCTCGAAAGAATCTTTTTAAATCCCTAATAAAAAATTATAGCATAAACAAAGTTTTCTGCATAATAATTTTTAGAAAAGTAAAAAGGAACAACCGGATATCTGTGAAACACCCCGGCAGACATCTTCATAATTAAGAGTAAAAGTGTTCCCATAGCCATTTGTTGAAAGATGTATTGTGCCGATACAGGCATCGTTATATTATATAGGTTTTTTCAACATGCATCAAATTGCGTTTGGCCGGTATATGTGTTAAAATAGCCTTAAAGCTCAAAAAGGAAAGATGCAGTTTGTATGAATAATGGAGCCGAGCCGTTGAGGAGGGAATTCATATGCAGACAAAGGTAAAAGGGATGAATGGGATATTGATGATAGCCGTGCTTCTCATTGTATTCCTGTTCCCTCTGGACGTATCCGCAGCGGAGACGGCTTCTGCCGCGCTTGTAGGCTATTATGAAGATGGCGATTACATGTATCATAATGCGCAGGGGGAGTATGAAGGTTATAACTTCGAGTTCCTCCAGGAAGTCTCAAAACTGAGTGGACTATCTTACGAGGTAGTGGATTCCCCCAGCTGGCAGGAAGCGTTCCAGCTTTTGATTGATGGCAGGATAGACATTCTGCCTGCTGTATACCGCACGGAAGGCAGAATGGATCAGATGTTATTTACCGATGAGTCCATGTGTACGATTTATACTACCCTCAATGTGCGGATGGATGATAACCGTTACAATTATGAGGATTTTGACGCTTTCCAGGGCATGAGGGTAGGCATTATTAAGGGGGGTGAGGATGGCGAAAGTTTCAAACGCTACTGTGCGCAGAACGGCGTTGCGCTCACCATCATTGAATATGATGAGACGCAGGAACTGCTGGACGCGCTTGGGAGCGGGACCCTGGATGGTGTGGCAATTACCCACCTGGGCCGCAGCAGTGTGTTCCGCAGTGTTGCGCGGTTTGCCCCGACCCCAATGTACATTGCGGTCTCGAAACAGCGTCCGGACCTTTTGGCTCAGATTAACCGGTCCATTAATGACATTCTTCTGCGCAATCCTGATTATCGGACGGACCTTTATGACAAGTATCTCTCACCAAGCTCCAATCAGGTTCCGGTACTAACCAAGGAAGAAGTTGAATACATCGAGGCTGCGGATGAGCCGATACATATTTCTTACGACCCTTCGTTTGCCCCTTTCTCATATAAAGATGCTGAAGGCGAGTTAAACGGTATTATGGCAGATATTTTTGCCCGGATTGCAGAGAAGAGCGGGCTGGACTTCCAGTTTGAAGCCTGCCCTGCAGCCACGGCCTTACGTGCAGTGAAACTGGGGGAGACGGATGCCGTTTCCGTTGTGGATGGAGATTATCTGTGGGATGAGCGCAACCATATGAACACCACACTGCGTTTCCTGAATACTCCCAGTGCAATGATTACCCAGGCTGAAAGAACGGAGATAGAGGTGCTGGCTCTTCCGGAGGGGTATCAGCTCTCTGAACATGTCGCCCAAAACAATCCGGAAAAGGAAATCCAATATTACGATTCTATACAGGCGTGTTTTGATGCAGTCCTGGATGGAAAAGCTCAGGCAACTTATACCAATACCCAGACGGCAAATTACATAATCAGCGACCCCAAATATGAAAAGCTTCATGTCACTGCGCTGACCCAGTACCCAAACGACCTCTGTATCGGCGTATCCAAATCTGCCGACCCCAGGTTGTTCTCCATATTGGATAAATATATCCAGTATATGTCCAATGAAGAGATTGATACCCTGCTGCTGAACAACTCCGTTTCTGTCCGTCCCATTACCATGGAAGCGTTTGTACATCAGAATATCTGGTTGATAACAGGGCTTGTGGCAGCTGTATCCGGCAGCATCATCCTGCTGCTGTGCATCAACCTGTTTAATATTTCCCGCAGTAAGCGCCGTATCCAGGACCTGCTCTACCGGGATGAGCTGACAGGTCTGGATAATATAAACCGTTTTTATGTCCGGGCGGAGGAACTCCTGGCGACGGGGAAATATGCGGTGGTTTATTGTGACATTGACCGTTTCAAGCTGATAAACGATACCTTTGGCTTTGAGGAGGGGGATGAAGTCCTGCGCGCATTCGGGAGTATCTTACAGAAATCAATGGAGGACAGGGAGTGCTGCGCCAGGCTTTCGGCTGATAACTTCGTGATGCTCAGGCATTACAAACAATGGGAAACGCTTGCTGCTGATTTGATGCATATCCAGGCGGTGCTGAACAAGTGGCGTGGGGAGAGGGGAATCATACCTTATGAGATCGCGGTATCCTTTGGTGTTTACCAGGCGGATGCCGGCGAGACTAACGACATGAAACAGATGCTTGACTTTGCGAACTATGCCATGCGCAGCGCTAAGACAGCGGCAGGCGGAAGCTGCTTCCTATATGATGAGCAGATGCGGAATAAGGCCCTGTTTGAACAGGGGCTGGAGGGAAGGCTGGCCTCCGCGATGGAACAGGGGGAATTTGAGGCGTATTACCAGCCAAAGGTGGACATGGATACAGGCAGGATTGTGGGCTGCGAAGCCCTGGTTCGCTGGAATCACCCGGAACAGGGGCTTCTGATGCCGGGGTCCTTCATTCCATTTTTTGAAAAGAAGGGTCTTATTGTCCGAGTGGACCTTCATATGTTTGAGCAGGTATGCCGCACAGTACGCAGATGGCTGGATGAGGGACGTCCCGCTGTTACAGTCTCATGTAATTTCTCGCAGATGCATTTCGGACATGACGGGTTTGCCGGCCAGGTTTCTGAAATTGCTGATCGGTTCCAGGTTCCCCATCATCTGCTGGAAGTGGAGATTACCGAAAGTGCGATTGCCGATGCACCTGAGAGTGTGTCCTCCGCCCTGACGGAACTGAAGATGCGCGGATTTCAGATTGCCATAGATGATTTCGGCTCCGGATATTCCTCCTTGGGGCAGCTGCAAAGGCTGAGGGCGGATGTCCTCAAACTGGACCGCAGCTTTGTATGTGCCGGGCTTCAGGGACCGCGGGAGCAGATTGTCATTGAAAATCTGGTGAACATGGCCTCGGAGCTGGGGATGGAGGTCGTATGCGAAGGAGTGGAAACCCAAGTACAGGTAAAAGTACTCCAGGATATTGGCTGCCACATCGCCCAGGGCTATTACTATTACCGTCCGATGCAGACAGCAGCGTTTGAGCAGCTTCTGGGCTAAAAACAACAGCATGGATGAGCTGCAATACTGCTGCGGCTTGTGAGGCGGCTCCAGAGTGCCTTTTTGCCAGGGTAATACTGTATGATGAGGCATGGGCAGGATCTTCCCTGCGGGTGATGTCCCTGGAAGGGGCGGTGGTAGACTGACGGTCTTTGCACCGGATAGCAGATTATAAATATTTCAGATTTAAATTATTGACCACTTAGTCAATTTGTGATATCCTAATCATAAATAGACCGAGTGGTCAATAATTTTGGAGGGGAATGTTCATGAAGCGGGAAGAGAAAAATCAACAGACAAAACACCGGATTATGGAGAGCGCGCTGAAGGAATTCGCGGAACAAGGATATGGAGCCAGTTCCGTTAACAATATATGCAGCTGTGAGGGTGTGTCCAAGGGAATCATTTACCATTATTTCCAGACCAAGGATGAGCTGTATCTGGCCTGTGTGGATGGATGTTTTGGGGCTTTGACGGAATATCTGAGAGAAAAGCTGATATTGGAAGGGGAAACCGTCCACAGACAGCTGCAGCTTTATTTTGATGCCAGGTTTGAATTTTTCCAGGCATTTCCCATGTACCGCAGGATTTTCTGCGAGGCGGTTATCATGCCGCCGGCCCATCTGGAATCAGCCGTCAGGCAGCGCAAATCCGGGTTCGATGAATTTAATATATCTATATTGAACCGGATATTGGAGCCTCTTAAGCTCAGGGGCGGGGTGTCACGGGAAACGGTGGTGGATATATTCCTGCAGTTTCAGGATTATATCAATGCAAAGTATCAGTCATCCGGGGAGAAGGAGATTGATTTCAAGACACATGAAGAGGATTGCAGGAGAGCATTGGATGTGCTTCTCCATGGTGTGGTGGAACGAAAGGATGTGGACATATGAAGAAAGAAAACGCACGTCAGGAATCCATACTGGGTGATATGAAGCCCTCCAGGGCCATTACCAGGCTGGCAGTTCCGGCCACCCTGGCCTTATTGGCAAAGGCCGTCTACAATATTGTGGATACAGCTTACATCGGAATGCTTGGTTCAGATATTGCGCTTGCAGCTGTAGGCGTTACCCTTCCGCTGCTGCTCATCATGGTTTCAGTGGAAAATATTTTTGCGGCAGGGGCAGCGGTGCTGGCTGGCAGACAACTGGGAGCGGGCGATAAGATGGGGGCTAACAGGACGGTCACATCCGTGGTTGGGTTATCTGTATTCATTGGAATGTTTCTATGTGCGGCAGGTATCATTTTCATGGAGCCTTTACTGCGGGCCTTCGGAGCCTCCGAAGCTGTGCTGCCCCAGGCCGGGGATTACGCATTCTGGATGTTTGTGGCGGCCCTTGCCAATCTTCCCGCCCAGAGTATGAACTGCGCGGCCAGGGCAGAGTCATCTGTAAAGATCTCATCTATCGCGGTTGTGACGGGTGCTGCTCTTAATGTGGTGCTGGACCCTGTCTTTATGTTTGACTGGGGGTTTGCAATGGGAGTGGAGGGGGCTTCCCTTGCCACAACAGTCTCACAGTTTGTCACATTTTTTATCCTGGGATGGTTCTACCTATCCGGACGTTCCATCATTAAAATAAAGAGGGAATATTTTAAACCCCAGTGGACTCTAATCAAATCCGTCACACTTATCGGTATACCTACAGCTGTTATACAGATCTGCCTTGCGGCGGCAACATCCCTTACCAATATAGCAGCAAAGTCCATGACAGACGCAGACCTTATTATAGCCGCATACGGTGTGGTACAGCGCCTGGTGCTGATTGGATGCTATGTAGTCATGGGGTTCATGCAGGGATATCAGCCGGTAGCCGCCTACTCCTTTGGGGCCAACAGGGAGGAACGGTTTCATGAGTCCGTACGCTTTGCATTGAGGACATCCCTGATTCTTACCGTGCTGGTGGCGGGAACCTATATTCTTCTGGCCAGGCCGTTGATTATGCTGTTTAACAGGAATCCGGCTGTCATTGATTACGGTGTCAGGCTTTTGATTTCCCAGGTGGCCCTTTATCCGGCTTTTGGGCTGTGCTACATGATGACAATTACATATCAAACCATTGGTTCTTCCAGATATGGATTATTCCTGTCCGTCATACGCCAGGGACTGTTTTATGTCCCATTCATACTGATTTTGCCCGGAATAATGGGTGTCACGGGAATTTATCTGGCACAGCCGGCAGCGGATATACTGACTATGGCGGTCTGCCTGTACTCAGTCAAACCAATGAAGCGGATGGCGTCGGAACATATGGCGGCATTCCGGTAAGAATGGACATAAAACAGAATGGGGCAGTAAATGCCAGGTACCAGGCGGGGCGGGAATCGGTGAAACATCGGATTCCTGCCCTGACTGCATTTTATGGTTAAAAAACTTAATCATATGCAACTTTTAAGACGAAAGAAGAATCTATATATCAGCAGCAAAGATGTACCGCTATGATGTGCCGCGAAACAACACTGCAAGGAGGGATGTAAACCCCATGAAGGAAGATTTATATAACAGAATTGTGGACTATATCGTCAGCAACCAGGAGAAATTTTACAGGCTGGCCTACAGTTATGTCCATAACCAGGAAGACGCCATGGATATTGTCCAGAATGCTGTCTGCAAGGCATTGGACCACTATGAGGCGATCAGAAATGAAAATGCCGTAAAAACATGGTTTTACCGTATTCTTGTAAATGAGAGCCTGCTGCTGCTCAGGAAACAGAAGATGGAGATTCCCACAGAGGAGGGAATGGGGCAGGAGATACCATATTATGAAGAAGGATACAACCATGAGTACGATGTTTACGAGCAGTTAAACCGGCTGGAGGAGGATGTGCAGACCATCATAAAGCTCCGCTATTTCGAGGAGCTGACGCTGAAGGAAATAGCTTACGTAACAAGGACCAATCTGAATACGGTGAAGGCAAAATTATACCGCGGTTTGAAACTGTTAAAACAAAATATACAGGAGGCGGACTTATGAGACAGATAGAAGATGCAAGAAAAAGATATGAGGAGATACCTATTCCCGCGGAACTGTCCGGGCGGGTCAGGGCAGCAATTGTCCGGTCAGAGGAAAAGCGGAAAAGTCAGAGGCAAAGAATACCAACGGTCAGGATACGCAGAAAACACAGGATATGGGGAACATGTGCAGGTATGGCAGCAGCCCTTGTACTGGTATTTACTACGGCGTTAAACACAAACACAGCTTTTGCGGAAATGGCGGCAGGACTCCCTGTCATAGGAGCAGCGGCGCGGATTCTTACCTTCCGGTCTTACGAGAGGGATGAAGGGGACTGGAAAATATCGGTGGAAATTCCCAGCGTAGAGATGATAGCAAAGGATACAAATGGGCTGGATTCTGCATTGAATCAGGAAATATACGATTTATGCAGCCAGTATGCAGACGAGGCAGTGGAACGCGCCAGGGAATATAAGAAGGCGTTTATGGAAACTGGAGGAACAGAGGAGGAGTGGGAAGCACATGATATTAACATTCATGTGGGATATGAAATCAAGGCCCAGACAGAGGCGTATCTTTCCTTTGCGGTACAGGGAACTGAGAACTGGTCCTCGGCCTACAGTGAAACAAAATATTACAATATTGATTTAAAGGATAATAAAATGGTTACGCTGGCAGATGTCCTGGGCCATGACTATGCCAGGATTGCGGATGAAAGCATACTCCGCCAGATGGAAAATATGGAGGAGAAGGAAGGCATCGCTTTCTGGTCCAAGTCAGAGGGCGGGTTTACAGGAGTCACGGATAAAACCGTGTTTTACATGAATGAGAAGGAAAATCCGGTTATTGTGTTTGATAAATATGAGATTGCTCCCGGAGCTTATGGAAAACTGGAGTTTGAGATAGACAAAACAGAGAACATGGCAGAAAAAACCGGCTATACGGATAATTTCATGGTGCCGGAAGAAGAGATAACTGCTTTTGCCGGAAAGGTAAAAGAGGCTGTTGCAGACCGGGATATGGATGCATTGGCCTCCCTGGCCTCCTATCCTTTGTATGTGGGATTTAAGGACGGCGGCGTTTCGGCGGGGTCACCGGAAGAACTGGCTGCCTTGGGAACAGACCGCATATTCACACCGGAATTGGCGGCGGCAGTGGAGGCGGCGGGAGATGAAACGCTTTCACCCAGCATGGCCGGATTCGTCCTTAAAAAAGACGGAACCCCGAACATTGTATTCGGGGTATCCGAGGGAGTGCTGGCCGTTAAAGGAATTAATTATTGATGGCCTTATCCTTACCAATCACACTTAATATGTAACTGCTCAGCAGGAATCCGGCGCCGGCGGACACGGCCATGATAAGGAATACAATGCGGTAGCCGCTGAGGCCGGGATTGTGGTCCAGGATACTCCCATAGATGGAGTAGAGGAATGCGCCGGGCAGATAACCGATGAAGGAACCAAGTGACATGGCGGAGCCGGTTATTTCCCTGGGTACGTTAATCTCATCCATGGGAGCGAAGAATATGGCCCGCATGCTGAATACACAGGCACCGATGCTGAGGGTCATGAGCATGCCGAAATATACATTCATATGGCTGTGGGGAAGGAACGCAAAGACAGTCAGGGCTGTTCCTGTAATAACAAATACCACGCGCAGATATTTTGTGGCGGAATGGAATACCTTATCGGTCAGGTAGCCGCCCACAGGACCGCCCAGCATTTTCAGGGCATATTGGTTGATGATTCCATAAGCGCCAACCAAAACAGCAGGTATCGCATACAGGTCTTTGAGGAAGGGAATAAAATATGTAAGTCCGCAGTAAACACAATAGACCGAAAAAACATTAAATGATACCAGCCAGATGTTCTTGTTTTTAAGGGCCAGAATTACATTATCCATAGCTGCCTTGTTTCGGCTCACTTTTTCTCCGGCAGCATTGACGGCCTTTATCTCGTCCGGCTCAAGAAGGAAATAAGCGATGATGCCGATTACCATGGGGACTGCTGAGTAAAAAAGGATGGCAGCCTTCAGGCTGGCGGCATTGCTTCCGAGCAGTGCGAAGACGCCCAGGGCGCCAAAGGCAATGACGGTATCCACAAGTCCCCGTCCGGCTTCCATGATACCGAACATACGGCCCTGTTCTTCTTCTGAACCCAAAAGACGGACCGTCTTTAACATGGTGGGCCAGTAGAGCATGTCCGCACAGACGGCGAGGCCGCAGTTGATTAACAGAAAGAGCCAGTAGGGCGGGAAGGTAGAAAGGCCGATGCCCAGTAAACCGATGCCCATAAGCGACATGGGAATCATGACCTTTTTAGACACCCGGTCCGTGAGATAGATGGAGATCAGAAAGCCGAAAGTGGAAATCAGTCCGGCCACACTCATGGCTGTACCTATCTGTGTGTGTGAGAGTCCCATAAATTCCTGCATGGGAACATAAAAAGCATCCTTTAAACACCCCAGCTTATAAATGGTTCCGGCACCCAGCACCAATGTTCCAAATGAAATCCACTTTTTTGATTGACGGTTGTCTGCAATTGTTTTCATTTTTTCATCTCCTGATTTTACTTTTTATTCTATTGTGTTTGGTTGTTTCCGTACACACAGTATATGTGGTAAAATAAGCTAAGTCAAGTTAATGTGAGTTAAAATAAGTTAAATTGTGGAATTTATACGAAAATAAATAAGCGATTTTGTGATGTTTTGCGGAGAAAAAGGGTTGAATAGTGTGTTTATGTGTGCTATTATGAGTTGAAAGTGGTTAAAAAAAGTACAAACAAGCTAATTAAGGGGAAGAAAGGAGCGTTTGCGGATGCTGGCGGAACAACGGTACCAAAAGATAATAAACCTGATGCAGACGGACGGAAGCGTTAAGGTTGCGGATTTAAAGAAGAAGATGGGGGTTTCTCCCGAAACAGTCCGCAGGGATTTGGAAAACATGGAGGCTCAGGGACTGATACGGCGTACGAGAGGAGGGGCTTTTTTAGCTGACAAGGAAGAGATGCCCGGGGAGCGGACCATCCAATATCAGAATTTTTCGGCTAGGGAGAGAGAGAATCTGGAGAGCAAGGTGGAGATTGCAGAGTTTGCGGTCCGCTTTATTAAAGAGGGCCAATCCATTGCGCTGGATTCGGGAACCACTGCCTATGAGCTGGCCCGTGTCATAAAGAGGACATTCCGTTCCCTGACCGTCGTTACCAATTCCATCGCCATATTAAATGAGCTGGCCGATGCAAAGGGAATCACTCTCATTGCCACTGGGGGTGTGTACCGCCCTGAGGAGATGGCTTTTGTGTCTGATATTGCCGGCATGATATTTTCTAAATTAAGTATAAACACATTTTTCCTGACCACCTGCGGTATCTCGGTAGACAGGGGGATCACTTACCAGCGCATGGATGAAATTATCGTGCAGGAAAAGATGATGGAAGCGTCAGACCAGACCATTGTCATTGCGGACAGTACCAAGCTGGGGGTGAATTCCCTGGTGAAGATGTGTGATATTGACCGGGTGGGGATGATTATTACTGATTCCGAGGCATCGAAGGAGCAGATACGGCCGTTTGAGCAGGCAGGCATATCTGTTGAGAAACCGGAAAACTAAGGGGGATAAAGGATATGGAGAGAAATAAGGTAAGCGTATTGCTGGTATCCGTGGACGCGTTAAAACCGGAGTTTGTTTTTGAACAGGAGCGTCTGGGAATCAGTCTTCCTAATATAAGCAAATATTTTGTGGAGAATGGTACATTTGCAGGCGGGGGAGTTCAGAGTGTGTTCCCTACCTTTACGTATCCCTGTCATCAAAGCATCATAACGGGAACTAATCCAGCCACCCATGGTATTTATAACAATGGTATTTTTGACCCTATGGGGGAACATATGGGGGCATGGCACTGGTTTGCCAGCAAAAAGGCGGAAAATTTGTGGGAGGCTGCCGGAAAACATGGATATTTGTCTGCCAGCGTGGCCTTTCCCACTTCTGTGGCTGCCGGAGGAGACTTTATGGCACCTGAATTCTGGTGGGACGGCACGGAGCTTGACAGCCGTTTTATTGATGCCATGTCCGTGCCCCAGGGCATGATTCTGGAGATGGAAAAGGAGATTGGAAGGTACGCAGGGGGGCTGGACCTGACGGAAGCAGGGGACAGGCAGAGATACCGGGCAGCTATGTGGGTATTGGACCATAAACTAGCGCCAAAGGCTGGGAAATGTCCTTTCTTCATGACCGCCTATTTTGCATCCTTTGACGAGATGGCCCACCAGTACGGAGTGTACAGCAAAGAGGCAGCACATGCAATTGAGGCCATTGACAAAATGCTGGGGGATCTGATTGAAAAGGTACATAGTATGACAGATGACCAGGCCGTTGTCTGTGTGGTATCCGACCATGGGACACTGGATAACCGGTATAATATCCGGCCCAACGTAAAGCTGAGGGAAGCAGGGCTTATCACTACAGATGGGAACGGCAGGGTGACGGACTGGAGGGCCTGGTCCCAGCGCGCGGGGGGGATGTCTGAAATCCGGCTAAAGAATGGACAGGATGAGGATGCAAGAAGAAAGCTGGATCAGATAATGAAGGAGCTGTCATCCGATCCGGTTTTTGGAATCCTGGAGGTGTTGGACCGGGCGCAGGCCATAGAGAGGGGAGGTTTCCCACTGGCTGACTATGTGCTGGTTTCCCGGAAGGGATATGAAATACGGGATGACGCAGAAGGGGATTACTGTACGGAAACACTGCATCAGAAAGCCCAGCATGGTTATTGTGAACGATTTGAGGAGATGAGGGCATCCTTCATGATTGAGGGATGCGGGATAGAACGAAAATGCGACATAGGGTCCATGAATCTGATTGATATAGCGCCTACACTGGCATCTGTCATGGGATTTGATATGCCGCAGGCGGAGGGAAGGAACCGGTTGAAGTGATGAAAACAGCAGAGGCAGTACTGGGGAATCTGGCCGGCCTGCTGTGGGGGAACTGGATGTTGTTTGTGCTGCTGGGGCTGGGAGTGTTTTACACCATTGCCACGGGCGGAATCCAGTTCAGGTCCATCCCCTGGATCATAAAGGAATTATGTCCAAAAAAAGAGAAAACAGAGGGTACCCGGGACCATAAGGGAACCGTATCCTCTATCCAGGCGCTTTATATGGCGATAGCCAGCTGTGTGGGAAGCGGAAATATTGTTGGTGTCGCCACTGCATTGATTGGAGGAGGACCGGGCGCATTGTTCTGGATGTGGGCAGCTGCATTTTTAGGCATGGCCACAAAGTATGCTGAAATTGTGTTGGGACTGGTGTTTCGTCAAAAAGGTGCGGACGGAAGCTATTACGGAGGCCCCATGTATTACATTGAAAAGGGGCTCCATGCAAGGCTGTTGGGCGTAGCCGCGGCGGTTCTCCTGTTTTTCCAGAATGCGGGAGGAACGTTGATTCAGTCCAATACCATATCGGATGTGGCCTTTCAGGTATTTGGAGTCCCGAAAGCAGTCACAGGGATTTTAATGGCGGCTGTCATGGTTTTCATTATAGGCGGCGGACTTAAGCGCCTGGCGGATGTGGCTCAGAAAATTGTGCCGGTCATGGCATCGCTGTATATTGTGGGAGGTATCGTGGTGGTGTTCACTAATCTGGATTCCATCCTTCCCATGTTCAGAAGCATTTTGCAGGACGCCTGTTCCATGAAAGCAGGGATGGGGGCCGCCGCGGGACTGACAATGAAGGAGGCCATGCGTTTTGGTGTGGCCAGGGGGCTGTATTCCAATGAAGCAGGCGAAGGATCTGCGGCCGTTATTCACTCGGCGGCGCAGGTGGACCATCCGGCCAGACAGGGATTTTATGGTGTTGTGGAGGTGTTCGTAGATACTATGGTTATCTGCAGCACCACTGGTTTTTCCATCCTGGCAAGCGGGGTGCCTCTGGAAGGTGCAAGTGCGGCGTCATTGGCGGCTGAGGCATTTGGGACCGTCGCTCCTCTTTTTAAATACGTGGTTTCGGTCAGCCTGATCTTGTTTGCATCCACCTCCATCATGAGCCAGTGGTATTTTGGCCATGTGAGCCTTATGTACATAAAGAGCCTGAAAGGAGACCGTTTTTACCGCATTCTGTTTCCCGTATTGATTTTATTGGGAAGCCTGAGCACGGCCGGGATCGTTTGGTCTGTTCAGGATTGTATGCTGGGACTTTTAATCATACCCAATGTGCTGGCTCTTCTTAAACTTTCACCGGTGGTAATGAGGATGACCAGGGAATTCTTCAGAGAGAACCAATAGGGCGCAAAGAAACTATAAATTTACAGACAGAAAGGAATGGATATTATGGATTCAAGAATAGAAGCATATATGAAACAGATACCGGTATTGGCGGAAGCTGCCGCCGGAAAAGAAGTGTTCTGGGTGAACAGCAGGGAGTGCCCGGAGAGCGGGCAGGGAGAAAAAGCAGTATCGAAGGAGCAGATACAGGATGCGGCAAGGCGGCTGGAACGTTTTGCGCCTTATCTGGCCGAGGTTTTTCCTGAGACGGCTGCCCGGAATGGCATAATAGAATCGGAGCTGCGGGAAATCAGGGCCATGAGACAGGAACTGAACCAGGAGTGGGGGGCCGGTATAACCGGAAAACTGTTCCTTAAAATGGACAGCCATCTCCCCATATCCGGTTCTGTAAAGGCCAGGGGAGGTATCTATGAGGTGCTGAAACATGCGGAGGACCTGGCCTTTGAGGCAGGGCTTCTCAACGAAAATGAGGATTACCGGAAACTGAACACCAGTGAAATGAGGGAGTTCTTTGGCCGGTATAAGGTTCAGGTGGGATCCACCGGTAACCTGGGGCTCAGCATCGGCATCATGAGCGCCAAACTGGGATTCCAGGTGACGGTACACATGTCGGCGGATGCCAAACAGTGGAAGAAGGATTTGCTGAGAAGCAAGGGGGTTACAGTTATCGAATATGAGTCCGACTACTGTGCGGCTGTGGAGGAAGGAAGAAAGAGTTCCGACCAGGACCCTATGAGTTATTTTGTGGATGACGAGAATTCTGTCAATCTGTTTCTTGGATATGCGGTTGCAGGACAACGGCTGAAACACCAGCTGGAGGAACAGGGAATCCAGGTGGACAGACAACATCCGCTATTTGTATATTTGCCCTGCGGGATTGGCGGAGCGCCGGGCGGGGTGGCCTATGGTCTGAAAGAGATTTACGGCGACTGCGTTCACTGCTTTTTCATGGAACCGACCCAGGCCTGCTGTATGCTGATAGGAATGGCCACAGGAGAGCATGATAAGGTCTGTGTTGGAGATTTTGGAATCAGTGGAAAGACAGATGCGGACGGGCTGGCCGTCGGAAGGCCGTCTGCGTTTGTGGGAAAGGTGATTGAGAAGCGGCTTGCAGGAATCTGCACAATCGAGGATGGAAAGCTGTATGAACTGATGCGCGCGCTTGTGAAAACAGAGGATATATTCATAGAACCTTCTGCATGCGCCTCCTTTGCCGCGTTCCTTCATGCAGATGAAATGGACAGTTATATCAGGGAAAAGGGTCTCAGCGGCTGTATGGGGCAGGCTGTCCATATAGCCTGGGCGACAGGCGGCAACATGGTGCCTCCGGAGATGGTGGCGGAGTATTTGAATATCCGGACACAATCTGCCAGCCTCTAAAGAAAAAACAGCGGATTCTGCTATGGCGGCAAAATCCGCTGTTTTTTAGATGGATAAGCAGGCGATGTGACCCAGGTGTCCTCTTTGATATACAAAAGCCCCTGTCTTGCTGTAGCACGGCAGGGGAACTTTAACTGGATATGGCGGGGATTTCTCCCCGCCAGGTATGGTACGGCGGCATATTGTGATATGCCCCATTTATATCTTGAATATTATGCAGCGCAGACATTTACAGCCTGTAAGCCGCGGTTGCCATTGGTTATGTCAAAGGTTACGGACTGTCCGTCTTCTAATGACTTAAAGCCATCTGTAGCAATACCGGAAAAGTGAACAAAAATGTCCTCGCCGTTTTCTTCATTCGTAATAAAACCAAATCCTTTTTGTGAGTTAAACCATTTTACTGTACCTTTGTTCATGAAAGATACCTCCTAATATTTTATTGTGATTTTAAATAAAATAAAAAAATCACATATTTTTGTAAACCATCATAGGAATAATGACTTACAAAAACATGTGAAATCAAAATCTTATAAAAAATACTTCTTAAGTATACCTTGCTTTTAGAGTATTGTCAAGGGGAAATTTTATTATTTTTGTCAGTCATGGCAGAATGTTTTAACTGTTCTTCCATTATATGGCTCCGCAATTTTATATTTCCCCTGTTTATCATTTATTAAGGCTTGTGAATAATCAGCGGGAGACGTATTATAATTGGGAAGGGAAGATGGCGCCATACAGCAAGTAAAATCAAGTATCAGCCCCATTTTTTTTGTATAATGAATCGCAGAGTGGTTGAAACGAGGTAAACAGACGGATGTACGAGTGGAAAAAGCAGATTCAGATAATTGTTGATGAAATTGACCGGTGTATTAAATGTTATAATGACGAAGCCCTGACATTGCGTGCCCTTTCCTGCAGACTGGGATATTCTGAATATTATACGTCGAGGAAATTTAAAGAAATATCAGGCATACAGTTCAGGAATTACCTGCAGCTCAGGAAATTGGCCTTTGCATTAAAAGAAGTCAGGGACAGCCAGAAGAATCTTTTGGAGGTTGCTTTTGATTATGGCTTTTCATCACATGAGGCTTTTACCAGGGCTTTTAAGGAAACATACGGTGTGACGCCCAGCGAATATCGGAAAAATCCTAAACCCGTGGTTCTCCGTACAAAGATAAGTGCTTTTGACCGCTACTTTTTAGGATTAGGAGAAATCGGTATGATTCAATCAGCAGATGGAGTTAAAATTTATTTTGTTACTATACCCGCTCACAAATTTTTGTATATTAAAAACCGTGAGAGCAACGGATATTGGGATTTTTGGCAGAAGCAGAATCTTATTCCAGGGCAGGACTATGAGACGGTCTGCGGCTTGCTGGACAGCATCAAGGGAAAACTGGACGATGGCGGAGGAAGCGAGGTCAACTGTGGAAGCGGTCAAATCATGGCCTATATGAATGATCCGGATGGCAGACTATGTGACTGGGGAATACTGCGCTCTGAATGCTGGGGAGTACGGCTTCCTCCTGAATACAAAGGAGCAGTTCCGCCGCAGATGCTTATGGATGACATTCCTGAAGCCGAGTATATTGTTTTTGAACACGGGCCATTTGATTATGAACAGGAAAACCGGAGTGTGGAGGAAAGAATAGAAAATGCAATGGCAGCGTTTGATTATGCTGATACAGGCTATTGCCTGGATACTTCTCCCGGCCGGCTCATGTATTTTTATTATAATCCCGAACAGTATTTTAAATATATCAGACCTGTACGGAGGGTATGAGCAGGTACCCGGTATAATCCTGGCAGAAAAAGGAGTATATGCCGGCTGCCGTGAGCCTGCTGTGTCCGTGAGTAATGCCCGGAGGCCATCCCGGCCGGTACAGAGTTTGCCGGCAGGGGAGGCTGTACGGCCTTTTAGCGGTGCGGGAGGGTTATGTTGCCTGCTGCTGACAGGCAGAGTCTGTAATTTCTTCACTGATGCCTCTCATCACTATATAATTTACCAGCGCGTCTATAAATGCCCCGTTGCGGGGTTTCTGGCTAAGTTCAAAATCAAAGATTTCATTTAGCAGTTTTCTGTCCCCATGTAACCAAATCGTATTGATAAGAGTGCGTATATTCCGCTCCACACAGCCGATTGAGGTCTGGTAATGGACCGCTATATCCACATATAACCCCTTGGATATATAAGCGAGCAAAGTGGGGTCATGGACGGTCCGGATGACGCCGTAGATTGTGTAACGAAACCCTACATAGGAGTTGTTTACACCGAGGCGCCGAAGCAGGTTACTGATTTCTTTTTCGTGGTTCATGTTAATCCCTCCTTGGTTTTTGTTACCAATGTTACGTTATACGCAGAGGCGTGGTTTGACAAGGGAGATTGGACGACAAAATTGATATAAATAAGTCGAAAAATGCGAAAGTCCTGGCAGTACTATCCTCAGTGACTTGAATTCATCCGTTGTTTTATCCGCTATTTCCAGAATGTCTTCTGTCCGTTTTCAGGGCAGCATCCCTTCCAGTGCTATATCCTTTAGCTGCTTTGACAGTGCGGGCCGTTAGATACGCAGGTAAGCAGCTGTTTTTGTTATGTTTTCCTCTCTGGCCGTAATCGTACCATCTGAGTCAGGACAGCGGAATTTTAACGATGGGCCTCATTCCATAAAAAATAACCCCCCGGTTTTTGGATGTATAAATATGATTTACAATATAAAAACTAAAAAAGGATATTCTGTATCCTATATGACATCAATGACAACTTGTTAACAGGGCTGAAATGGAGGGTTTTATGGAAATGGAAATGGAAATGCTGCTGATGAAATTTGAATCGTATTTGTGTGACGAGGAAAAATCAAAATCAACCATAAACAAGTATCTTCATGATGTGAGAGAGATGCTTGATTTTATGGGACAGGAATGTATCAGCAAAGAGTTGCTGATACAGTACCGGGGGCATCTCAGCCGTCGATGCAGGGCCCGGACCGTGAACGGAAAACTTTCAGCCATAAACGCATATTTAAAGTGTATGGGATTGGAGGCCCATAAAGTGAAATTCCTGAAGGTCCAGAAAAGAATCTATATGGATGAGAAACGGGATCTGACAGAACAGGACTGCAGACGGCTGTTGGAGACAGCCAGCCGTACAGGAAAGACCCAGTTATATTTCCTCATGCTGGTTTTGTACGGGACAGGCATACGAATCAGTGAACTGCCATATGTGACTGTGGAGGCTGTTTATCAGGGAAATGCTGAAATAAATATGAAGGGAAAATACAGGGTCATTATTTTTCCAAGAAATCTGGTCAGACAGCTTAAGGAGTATATAAGGGATGCAGATATAAAAAGCGGATGTATATTCAGGACAAAGAGCGGAAAATGTCTGGACAGAAGTAATATATGCCATTCCATGAAGAAAATATGCCGGGAGGCGAGGGTGGACCAGTCAAAGGTATTTCCTCATAATTTCCGTCATCTGTTTGCAAAGAGCTTCTATGCCATCGAGAAAAATCTGGCACATCTGGCAGATATTCTGGGACATACCTCCATAGAGACAACGCGGATTTACGTGGCATCCAGCCTGAAACATTATGAGAAAGTGATGAACCGTATGGGAATTGCAAAGGACATTAAAATACCACAGAATAATCATTCTGTGGTATCATGCCGGCATTTCTGCAAACCAAAATTACAATCTTCTTGTATTTTATAATAAAAGGCGGACTGCGTCAATATACATATATTATTTTTCCTCAAAGCAAACAAGACCGGGAAGGAAAAAAATACTTGCCGGTTTCTTGGTGTGTCAAATTTGCTTGATTGTTCCTCTGAGTTTCCTATAAAATCCTTAGCGGATTCTTTTTGATACACGCCCAGGCGGAGAAAGTACCACAGAATGATTATTCTGGGGTAATCCACATGAAAACGCCGGAGTTCACATGCATCACCGGATTGGTGCTGCTTAAGGAAGGAGATACAGAGATGGTGAGTTGTTCCTTGTTAGAGTATCTGGCCTTGAAGGCAAAATGTGAGTATATGTCAGATTTACGATTCATGCACGTGGAAGAACGGTGGCTGAGGGAATTCATCCTGCGTAACAGAGATGACTTTACACAGGAAGAATGGAAGGAGGCGTGTATCTATCTGACAGGACAGAAGGCATCCACTGAGGATGAGGCAATCGGAACAATCCTGCATCGCTGGACGGATACGAAAGACCGGCCAGGCATGAATTACAGGACAGATATGAATTGCAGGACAGACAGGCAGGATAAAATTTAATAGGAGAGGGCCATGGGAGAAATAGAAAAATTTATAATCATGGAGGATGAAATTGCCCGTGACGGAGGGCGTTATCCGGAATATACATATACATTTCTGATTGGCCTCCAGTCATTTTCAGAAGGGATTGCCAGAGGGTATGTAAAATCATTCCATGTGGAAAAATTATTATACTTCCAGGGGCTTGACCAGATGATCTTCATTATGGAAGATATAATGGATGCAGTGGGTGCCCCCATGAGAGGGAGAGTCCCCCGGAGTCTGACCGGTAAACGGAATAAAGATGCAGTAACGGTTCCCTTTGTGGATTTGAGAGGGAAAATAAAGAAGGAGTATGGTTTTGAGCGGGAGGTTTTAAGGGAATTTCCGGTTTATCCCGCGGCCTCTGTCCGGGTTGTGGGCCGTCAGGACGCAGGGATACAGGGGATATTCCGCTCTAAATATGGGGATGTGGGATTCAGGAGCGGTGTGGAGCTTATGCGTTTGATGTACGAGTTTTTTGAGAAAATGTGCTAAAGCAATTTCAAGAGCTGTTGCCCCAGCTCTTTTTCTATTTTAATCAGCTGCCGGTCCAGGCCGGACTTTTCATAAAACCATGGATTCTCAGGGCTTTATATACTATAATTAATAATCATCAGGGCAATAAGGCCCTATTCCAGGTAATGGAATTAAACAGGAAAACAGGAAACAGCGAAAGAAGACCAGGAGATACCATATGCCAAATATAATTGAAATAACAGATTTTGCGGCCCCGGAGCTGGATATTTACGCCCGGCTTACAGAGGGGCAGCTTTTAAAACGTCATGAACCGGACAAGGGCGTTTTTATTGCTGAAAGCCCCAAGGTGATAGAGCGCGCTCTGGACGCGGGATGCGTTCCCATATCCATGCTGATGGAAAAGAAGCATGTGGAAAGCCAGGCACGGGAAATAATACAGCGCTGCGGTGAAATCCCAGTGTATGCGGCGGAATTTGATGTATTGACACAGCTTACCGGGTTTCACCTGACACGGGGCATGCTCTGTGCAATGTACCGGCCGCCCCTGCCCGGGCCTGAGGAAATCTGCGAAGGGGCGCGCCGGATTGCTGTGCTGGAAAATGTCATGAATCCCACCAATGTAGGAGCTATATTCCGCTCAGCAGCAGCCCTGAATATGGACGGAGTTCTGCTGACATCCGCCTGCAGCAATCCTCTCTACCGCCGCGCCGTACGGGTGAGCATGGGAACCGTTTTCCAGATTCCATGGACCTTTCTGGACAGCCGGCTGTCCTGGCCTCAGGAGGGGGTGGGATTTTTGCGGGAGCTGGGATTTGCGACAGCTGCCATGGCATTAAACGATGACTCTGTCAGTATTGATGATTCCGGTTTGATGTCAGAGGAAAAACTGGCTATTATCCTGGGGACAGAAGGGGATGGGCTGGCGGCAGGAACCATTGCGGGCTGTGATTATACGGTCCGCATTCCCATGTCTCACGGCGTTGATTCGTTAAATGTCGCTGCGGCAAGCGCCGTTGCTTTCTGGCAGCTTGGACGCAGGTAAGAGATTGATAAGATGCGGAGGAGGCGGAAAATATGGCTGATAATACACAGGAAAAATATATTCTTTTAGCAGTAAACGGAACGCTTATGCGCGGATTGGAACTGGAGGGGAATTTACGGGAGGCAGGAGCTGAATTCGGGTTTGAGGCCAGAACGGAGGTAAGTTAGAGAGGAAAGAGAAACGGATATTTTGCAGGAAGTTCCGTGGTTCAGAAGGCATGGCAAAAAGAATGCCGCAGGATGTTTCATATGCGGCAAGTGTGAATATATTTGTGCCTGCTACAGGCGAAGCACACCGATTCCCACCAGTCCGGGACCGGTGTGTACAGCCAGGGACGCGGTGATGGCCTTTTCCATAATCAGGCGTCCTTCCGGGATACCGGCAATCAGCCGGGGTCTCAGTTCATCGGATGCATCCTGCCCCTGACCGTTTAACAGGGCGGTCAGGCAGGGGCGGCCGCCTGCAAAGGACCTGGCTTCTGTCAGCAGCCGGGATAGTCCCTGCCTGGCTCCGCGTATCTTGGCGGCAGTATAGTATACTCCGTCCTCATTGCAGGAGATAATGGGTTTTATGTTTAGAATGCTGCCTACCACGGAGGTGACCAGACCAATTCGGCCTCCCTTTCGCAGGTAGGTCAGTGTATCCATATAATAGAAAACCTTGGAATCCCCCACCTTTTTGGGAAGCATTTCTTTCAGCTCATCAAAACTTCTGCCTTCTTCCAGCTGCATCGCTGCCCATACGGCCAGTATACCTGCTCCAAAGGAAATACTCCTGGTGTCCAGCACAAAGGAAGTCAGCTCCTTTTCATCCCCCAGAATGCTTCCCACCGTATTATATGTACCGCTTAATCCACTGGAAATACAGAATGCCAGCACATGGGTATAGCCCTCAGCCTTTATTTCTTCAGCCATATCTTTCACATCCTGGGGACTGGGGGTTGAAGTGGCGGGAATTTCTCCCGGAAAACGCTGATAAATGGTCTCAGGCAGAATATCCACCCCGTCAACATAATCTCGTTCCGGATAAATGATATGAAGGTGCATTACCTTCATGTGAAATCTCTGGATTAACTCATGGGATACATCGCAGCCAGAATCAATTAAAATCGCTGTTTTCATACAACACCTCCATATGTAGTATTCGATACTATATATAAAAGTATCTCATAACACAATGGCTGTGTCAACATGAAAATGAATATATCTCCTGTTTACTAAAACTGTAAGCGGAGCCGCACTGTTTCATGGAAGTCCGAAGCAGCGTTTCTTTAAGCATGTCCAGCAGGTCCCTTTCTGTAATCTGATTTCCGCCTGAAAGAATGCAGCGCCGTATATTAGTCTGGATATTGCCATGAACGGCGGGAAAGGATATAATATCAGCATGTATCAGCACAAGAGGTGCAAAAATCGTACAAGAAGGGTAAGAGTTGCGTTGGATGAGATAGCAGACAGCAGGAAAAAATTGTCAGAATCCATAGAATATCTGTTGAGCAGAAAAAGCCTGGATGATATCCCGGTAAGTGAAATTGTAAAGATGGCAGGCGTATCAAGAAGGACCTTTTACCGTCATTTCTGTGATAAGTACGAACTGGTAAACTGGTATTACGATGAATTTTACGAAGAGAGCTTTGGCAGCATTGTGTTGGGCGCCGGTCTGGAGGAAGCGCTGACCCAGTGCCTGAAGATTTACCGGCAAAAGCGCAGTGTCCTGAAACATGCATATGAGAGCCGTGATATCAATGGCCTGAAGAATCATGATATCGAGATTACCAGAAGGATTTATGAGACATTCCTAAAGCAAAGGGGAGCCGACATCCGGTCTGAGATTATGTGGTTTTCCATTGAAATAGCTGTGCGCGGCGGAAGCGACATGGTGATTCAGTGGATGCTTGGCAATATAGATCTTCCGGCTGAGAAGATGGCGCGGCTGATTTGTGAAACCCTGCCGGAAGAGATTAAAAAATATCAGATGTCTCCTGTCACACATGTGTAAATCTGTGACTTCCCTTTTGACGCGTCCCCTGCTATACTGCACATGTAATAAAGAATGCCATGAAGGAGAACAGTAGTACAGAGGCTTTTCTTACAGAGAGCGCCCGGTTGGTGGAAGGACGCAGGAAAGACTGTATGAATACGCTCCGGAGCAGCAGCCTGAAGGTTTTAGTAGGGTTTGACGGGAACGCCCGATACAGCGTGAGAGTGTTGACAGACACTCGATGAGGAATGTTCTGTGAAGGACATTCAAGTACAGAGGTGGTACCGCATAACCTGCCCTCTGCAGCAAGCTGCTGCAGGGGCTTATTTTTTTGTCTAAAAGGAGGAAGACATGGGAATTTATGAAGAATTGGAAGCGCGGGGACTGATTGCGCAGGTGACGGATGAGGCAGAGATAAGAGAGCTTGTAAATGCGGGAAAGGCTAAGTTCTATATTGGCTTTGACCCCACGGCGGATTCCCTGCATGTGGGGCATTTTATGGCACTGTGTCTGATGAAAAGACTGCAGATGGCGGGAAACCGCCCCGTGGTCCTGTTGGGCGGGGGCACCGGATACATCGGCGATCCGTCGGGCCGCACCGACATGCGCTCCATGATGGGGCCGGATGTGATTCGCCGCAACTGTGAATGCTTCAAGAGGCAGATGGAACGGTTCATTGATTTTGACGGGGAGAATGGAGCCATTGTTGTAAATAATGCGGACTGGCTGCTGAATCTGAATTACATTGAACTGCTCCGGGACGTGGGAGCCTGTTTTTCCGTAAACAATATGCTTCGGGCGGAATGCTATAAGCAGAGAATGGAAAAAGGACTGTCATTCCTGGAATTCAATTACATGATTATGCAGTCCTATGATTTTTACCATCTGTACAAGGAACTTGGCTGCAACATGCAGTTTGGAGGGGACGACCAGTGGTCTAATATGCTGGGAGGAACGGAGCTGATTCGGAGGAAGCTGGGAAAGGACGCGTATGCCATGACCATTACCCTTCTCATGAACTCAGAAGGAAACAAGATGGGTAAGACTGCAAGAGGCGCTGTATGGCTGGATCCGGAGAAGACATCTCCCTTTGAGTTTTACCAGTACTGGAGGAATATCGCGGACGCGGATGTGATGAAATGCATCCGTATGCTGACCTTTATTCCGGTGGAAGAGATTGATGCCATGGACGGATGGGAGGGAGCACAGCTAAACAGGGCAAAGGAAATCCTGGCCTATGACCTGACTGCTCTGGTCCACGGGGAAGAAGAGGCACGCAGGGCAAAGGAGACCTCCGTTTCCCTGTTTACCGGGGCCATGGATGATGACAACATGCCGTTTACAGAGGTTGGGGAGGAAAAACTTGTCCAGGGCAGCATCAATATCATGGATCTCCTGGTGCTGTGCAGACTGGCGGCCTCAAAAAGCGAGGCCAGAAGGCTGATCACACAGGGCGGCATCCAGGTCAGCCAGAAAAGGGTGGAATCCATAGACTTTACCGTGACCCGGAACATGCTGATGGACGGAATCATCATTCAAAAGGGCAAAAAGGTGTTTAGAAAAGCAGGGCTGAAATAGTAAAATGACTGCCGTATAAGCCGTCACATAGGTTTCAGATTTTTCTCCAGCCGTTCAACCATCCATGCAAAGCGTCTGGCGCGTCCGTCGTCTGTCCTGGCATCATAGTATGCCCTGGTATAGGTTTTTTGGACGGATGGAGGCATTTTCTGAAAATTAGTATAGGCCGGCTCATGTTCTTTTAAAAGGCCGGCCACGGTCCCGATTTGTTCTGCTGTGACAGCAGGCGGTCCGGAAGGCTTGTCCCATTGACCGTTCTTCCTGGCCTCCTGCATTTTCTCTCTTCCAAAATCAGTCATCAGGCCGCGTTTTTCCAGGTCTTCTGCCAGAGCTTTATTTTTTTCAGACCATTTGCTGTCCTTTCTGCGGGCAGAAAAATATTTGATATAGGATTCATCGTCAATCCGTTTCATCACTCCGTCAATCCATCCAAAGCACAGTGCCTCTTCCAGGGCATCGCCGGCCTTAAACGCTGTATTCTTTGACTTTTCAAACTTCAGCCATATGCCGCCGCCGGACATGCAGTGATTTATCAGCCAAATGCGGAACTCGTCACGTGTCTTAAAGTGAAGGGGCTCGTTCATAATATATTCTCCGTTCTGTATTGGGGTGAATTCAGGTGCTTAAATTATAACATGGGTCAGGGAAAAAGAATAGGACCTGTGGGAAGATATCAGAGCGGGCAGACTGGAACCGAGGAAAAACCGCTGTAATCTGGTGATATATACTTTGTTTTTATGGGGTTGTCTGTTATAATATTCAAAACGATTGACGGTTCTGAGTGTGACGGCAGAAGGAGATATTAATGGAACGCAGAAAAGTGATGACCATTGCGGCAGTTTTGATTTCAGTTATGGTGGCTGCGGGGGCCTGCGGTAAGATGATGGGAGATGCCCCAGTGCCGGCAGAAAAGGCCGGAGTCTCATCGGGAGACAGGAAGGCACCGGCAGACAGTACTGAAAAAGCTGAGGCAGGTACGGCAGATACGGAAAAGAATGAAAAAGAAAGAACAAAAAAACAGAGTCCGACGGAGACACAGGCCGAATCAGAACAGGCTGCTCTCAACGTGCAGGAAGTGCCTGTTCTAAAGGGTGAAGCAGAGCCTGCGAAGCTGGATTCTTCCGGTCTCCTGGCTAAGGCATCGCCTGAAACCAGCGCCATGACTCTGTTCATATACGACGGAACCTCTGTGCGCCTTTACTATATGTTTGACAGCGAAAAGGAGAGGGAGATACTGGATGACTTAAGTTCCGTAAAGGCAGAGCCGGCGGAAGACTGGTCGGCCAAGGATGCCTCCCTGCCTGTTTACGGAATTGAGATTGGCCGGGAGGATGGACTGAGCCTGTTTGCGGCGTGGACCAACGGCAGGTGGATTGCCCAGAATGGGTCTGTGTATCAATTCGATTATGATTTTGAAGCTCTGAAGCAGAGGAAGGAGTGGGAGAGTGCAGGAGAACTGCCCTCTTTTACAAACTTTCCGTGTGCGCGGGTATTTACACAGGAAAAAGAACAGTGGAATACCCGGTTCCTGGTTCCGGCAGCTCCTTTAAATCCTCCCAGGGGAATTACCATGACGCTGGATTCCTGGGATAATGATATAGCGGCAGTGACCATTAACAATGAGAGCGGAGGGGAATGGAGCTGCGGTGAATTTTATGAGCTGCAGGTTCTGATTGACGGCGTGTGGTATGAGATTCCGGCCATGCCGGGCAACTGGGGATTTAACTGCATGGGGTTTTATATACCGGACGGAGGCAAACAGAGCATGATCAATCATCTGACAATGTACGGGGAACTTCCGTCAGGAACATACCGTCTTGTCATCAAGGAATTGTCCGCAGAGCATGTCATACCGTGATTTTATCAGGAACACGCTGCGGGGCCTGCTGGCTGGGGAAGAAGGCAGCGTTCTAAAAGCACGATGCTGGAGGACGCAGACAGGAACTCCTGGGTGGTGAGCATGGATTTTTGCTGCTGCTTCAGTTCATCGTGCCGGAAATTCCGGCGGTATTCCTTGGGGGAGCATCCATACTGCCGCCTGAAGCCGCTGTTAAAATATTTGGAATCAGAAAAACCGCAGGACATGCAGATGTCTAACAATGGGAAGTCCGTCAGCAATAAAAGCTGGCGGGCTTTTTCGCATCGGATTTTGGCCAGGTATTCCTGAAAGGGAAGTCCCAGGTAATCCTTAAAAAAGTGGGACAGGTAGGTAAGGCTCAAATCTTCTTTGCGGGCAATGTCCGACAGGAGAAGTTTTTCTGAATAATGTTCGTCGATATAGTGGGTGATTTTGCGCATACGTGAAGCCTTGCTCTGGGAGGCGTTTTTTTCCTTGTCGGACAGAAGCCTGTTGGGCAGGGTGTCCAGCAGGCCGGCAAAGAGCAGATTTAAAAGTCCGACGCATTTTAATTCAAATTTGTCAGCTTTTTTCAGGTAAAGGCAGGCAAGCTCTATCATCATGTCATACAGTTTTTTGCAGACATCCGTCCCGTCCCTTTGAAGAATCAGGGAGGTAAATTCCAGATTGGCAATCCGCGGGTAGTAAGAAGAAAAAAAGGATGGGTGTACCTGTAATGAAACTAAGAGGGCAGGGGAATCAGCTTTCAGCTCATGGCTTTGAAATGGATTCACAACAAAGAAATCCCCGGTTTCCAGGCTGTGGGTTTCATTTTGGGCCTGAAGAAAGAGACTGCCGTCCAGAAGAAGGCAGAGCTCAAAATCCTTATGGATATGGGGGGTGCGGTAAAGCATATTTACAAGAAAAAGCTTAAAGTTCATCTGGCTGTGGGATATGATTTCAAACTCCTGGTTCATGGTATCTCCTCCCTTTCTGACAGTATACGTCTCCGGGGGCGGGCTTGTAAAGTAAAAAGCAAATTTGTCATGGTTTGAACCGTAAATTTGTTTGGGATTTGAGGCCGGGAACTTGATATAGTATAGGTATGAGATACAGATAACCGATGAATCAGGAGGGTAAGGATATGACAAAATTCAAGTTTTCCGTGGGACCGTGGAATGTGCATTCAGGAGCGGACTCCTACGGACCCGCGACCAGAGATGAAATTGCCTTTGAGGAGAAAATCAGAACATTCGCTGAGCTGGGTTTTTCCGCCATCCAGTTCCACGATGACGATGCGGTGCCCAACATCAATGATTATACGGAGGAAGAGATAAAGGAAAAGGCCAGAACCCTTAAAAAGATGCTGGACAAATACGGACTGGCTGCTGAGTTTGTGGCTCCCAGGCTCTGGATGGACGGGCGGACCGCGGACGGCGGATTTATGAGCACCTCAGAGGAGGACAGGGAATACGCCATGTGGAGGGCTTACCGCTCCATTGACATTGCAAAGGAGCTGGGCTGTAATATGGTGGTGCTGTGGCTGGCAAGGGAGGGCACCCTCTGCGCGGAGTCCAAATCCCCTGTATGGGCCACGAAGATGCTGATTCAGGCCATCAATAAAATGCTGGAATATGATTCTGATATCCGGATTTGCATTGAGCCCAAGCCAAACGAGCCCATTGACAGAAGCATCTGCGGGACCATGGGCCATGTGCTGGCAGTGTCGGCAGCCACCATTGACCCGGGACGGGTGGGCGGTAATCTGGAGAGCGCCCATGCCATCCTGGCCGGCCTTGACCCTGCCCATGAAATCGGGTTTGCAATGGCAATGGGAAAACTGATGACCGTCCATCTCAATGACCAGAACGGTATCAAGTATGACCAGGATAAAGCCTTTGGTGTGGAAAACCTGAGGGCTGCCTTTAACCAGGTAAAGGTGCTGAAGGAGAATGGCTACGGTGAAAACGGGGAGTATGTGGGCCTGGATGTAAAAGCCATGAGGACCACCAGGGATCAGGACAGCTATAAGCATCTGGAGAACAGCCTGAACATATTTAAGGCACTGGAAGAAAAGGCGGACCGGTTTGACTATGAGTTCCAGAAGGAATGTGTGAGGAACAGAGACTTTGAGGGGCTGGAAATGTATGTGATGAATCTCCTGATGGGCCTTGTCTGATGTGAATGTGAAGGATGGTAACAGCGGATAGGAAGGTAAAACAGGAAGGCCAACTGGAAAGGCCAAAGGCATAAACCCGTGAAAGGGGGTGTTGTGGTGGCTGATGAGAGGGCAGCGGAAAACAAGAGAGCAGCAAAAGACAAAAGGGCGGTGGCGGCAGGACATATATGCATTGACATCACTCCCCTGTTCCCGAAAGGAAGCACGGGGGAGGCAGGAAGGATACTGGCGCCCGGACAGCTGGTACAGATGGAGGGGGTGAATATCCATCCCGGCGGGGCAGTGGCCAATACAGGCCTGGCCATGAAGCACCTGGGAGTGGATGTCCGTCTGATGGGTAAGATAGGAAAGGATGAACTGGGAACCCTTATCCTTAACTGCCTGGAGAAATACGGGGCGGCTGAGGATATGATTTTGGCGGACCAGGAAAAGACTTCTTATTCCGTTGTCCTGGCTATTCCGGGAATTGACCGTATTTTCCTTCATGATCCGGGCGCCAATGTGAATTTTTCGGGCAGCGATCTTGATTTTGAGGCGATCAAAGAGGCGGACCTGTTCCATTTCGGATATCCCACCCTGATGCAAAACATGTACCGGAACCAGGGGGAAGAGATGGCCCGGATGTTCAGGCAGATAAAAGAGGGGGGAACCGCCATATCCTTAGACATGGCCGCCATTGACCCGGCCTCAAAAGCAGCCGGAGCGGACTGGAAAGGGATTTTGGGAAACATATTGCCCTATGTGGATTTCTTTGTGCCAAGCGCCGAGGAGCTGTGCTTCATGCTGGATGGGGAGCGTTACCGGGAGTGGACCAAACGGGCGGATGGAAGGGACGTCACAGAGGTGATCCGGGTCCGGGAAGTAAAGCCTCTGGGTCAGATGGCCCTGGACATGGGGGCCAGGGTTGTCCTGATTAAATGCGGCGCTTTAGGCATCTATTACCGCACGGCATGCAAAAACGGCATAGAGGACATGTGCAGGCAGCTGAATCTTTCCATGGAAGCCTGGAAGGGCAAAGAGGGCTTTGAGCCGAGCTTTGAACCGGATACAGTGGTATCCGCCACAGGCGCGGGGGATACCAGCATAGCCGCCTTCCTGGCCTCTGTTCTCAGAGAAGCTGATTTAAAGGAGGCAGTGGAGATGGCAGCAGCAGAAGGGGCATGCTGTGTGGCTGCTTATGACGCCCTCAGCGGATTACGGTCCCTGGAGGAAATGAAAGAGAGAATCAGGAAGGGATGGAGCAAACGGGAATACAGACCGTGACAGGGCGGAGCGTAAAAAAGCAGCAGAACCAACCATGAAAGGAGAAAAAAGATGGCAAAGAGACTGACATACGCAATGGTAGGCGGGGGTCCGGATGGGTTTATCGGCGATGCCCACCGCCGGGCAATCGGGCTGGATGGAACAGCAGCCATCGCGGCAGGGGTATTTTCAAGAAACCGTGAGAAATCATTGCAGATGGCGGAAAGCCTTGGCATTTCCCCGGACCGGTGTTATGAGGATTACCAGACAATGGCCAGGGCTGAGGGGGAACGTGAGGACGGCATTGACTTTGTGACAGTGGTCACCCCCAACCAGTCCCATTATGAAATCTGCCGGGCCTTTTTGGAGGCGGGAATCCATGTGGTATGCGATAAGCCGGTGACAACAACGTACCGGCAGGCAAAGGAGCTGGAAGCCCTGGCAGAGGATAAGGGACTTCTGTTTATGGTTACCTATACCTACATGGGTTATGTGACTGCAAAATATGCCAGGGAGCTGGTGGCCTCCGGCGCCATCGGAGAGGTACGCACGGTCATGGCGGAATATCCCCAGGGCTGGCTTGCCTTTGAGGACGATTTCGGGGGAAAACAGGGAGAGTGGCGCTGCGACCCCGGTCAGTCAGGCGGAGTGAACTGTCTGGGAGACTTAGGCACCCATGTGGAGAACGCGGTGGCTGCCATGACCGGGCTTAAGATTAAGCGCCTTCTGGCTAAGATGGATGTCATTGTGCCCGGGCGGGTACTGGATGACAACGACAGCATTCTGGTGGAATATGACAACGGCGCCACCGGAATATACTGGACGTCGCAGGTGGCGGTGGGCCATGACAACAGCCTGAGAATCCGTATCTACGGCAGTAAAGGCACCATCCAATGGTTCCAGGAAACGCCTGATAAGATTACGGTTATTGACGCAGACAATACCATCCGGGAAATACACCGCGGATACGGCGCCATCGGGGAAAGGGCAGGTAAATACGCAAGGATTCCGGCCGGACATCCCGAAGGCTGGTTTGAGGCCATGGGCAATCTCTACCGCAGCTTTGCACAATGCGTAAGCGCAAAAAAGGATGGAACGTTTACAGCGGAAATGGTGGATTATCCCACGGTGAGCCAGGGCGCTGAGGGGCTGGCGTTTGTGGAAGCCTGTCTGGAAAGCAATCAGAACGGGAATACGTGGGTGGAGTTTAGGAGGAAATGATTATGGCAAGACCGGTAACGATTTTTACAGGACAGTGGGCTGATTTGGGTTTGGAGGAGATGTGCAGGACAGCAAAGGACATGGGATACGACGGACTGGAGATTGCCTCCTGGGGCCAGATTGATTTACAGAAGGCAGCAGAGGATCCGGAGTATGTAAAAAACCTGAAGGGCACTCTGGAAAAATACGGACTTGGATGCTGGGCTATCGGCGCCCACCTGCCGGGCCAGTGTGTGGGCGATGTGTGGGACCCGCGTCTGGACGGGTTCGCGCCCCCAGAACTGGCGGGCAAGCCGGAGGAAATCAGGGCATGGGGCATACAGCAGTTAAAATACGCTGCCATGGCCGCGAAGGCCATGGGAGTCAAGGTGGTGACCGGCTTCATGGGTTCACCTATCTGGAAGATGTGGTATTCATTCCCCCAGACCACAGAGGAAATGGTAGAGGAGGGATTTAAACAGATTAAGGAGCTGTGGACCCCTATCTTCGATGTGTTTGACCAGTGCGGCGTGAAGTTTGCCCTGGAGGTCCATCCGACGGAAATCGCCTTTGACTATTACAGCACGCAGAAACTGCTGGAAGTGTTTGAATACCGCGAGACACTGGGTATTAATTTTGACCCCAGCCATCTGATTTGGCAGGGAATGGACCCGGCCATGTTCCTCTATGATTTTGCCTCCAGGGTATATCATGTACATATCAAGGATGCGGCCGTGAACCTGAACGGAAGAAATGGAATCCTGGGCTCCCATATCACCTTCGGAGATCCAAGACGGGGGTGGAACTTTGTATCGCCGGGCCACGGGGATGTGGATTTTGATAAAATCATCCGGATACTGAATGTGAAGGGCTATGAAGGGCCTCTTTCCATTGAATGGGAGGACAGCGGCATGGACCGTATTTTCGGGGGTACAGAGGCGTGCGCGTTTACGAAGAAGATCAATTTCTCACCGTCAGATATTGCCTTTGACGACGCATTAAAGACAAAGTAAGAAGGACAGGTAAAGGACAATGCTGGTAAACTTAAATGATGTATTGGTTCCCGCCAGGAAGGGGAAGTATGCGGTGGGACTGTTTAACACGGTCAACCTGGAGCTGGCCAGAGGCGTGATGGAGGCTGCCGAGGAACTGGATTCCCCTGTTATCATCGGAACAGCAGAGGTACTGCTGCCCTATGGTCCCTTAGAGGACCTGGCAAACCTTCTGATTCCCATGGCAGAGAGGGCGTCGGTTCCGGTGGTGGTGCATTTGGATCACGGCCTGAGGGAGGAGACATGCAGGCTGGCTCTGGAACTGGGATTCAGCTCCATTATGTACGACTGTTCCACTATGGACTACGGGGACAATATGGAGCATGTAAAAAGGATGGCGGAAACAGCTCATTCCTTTGGTGCTTCCATTGAGGCGGAGCTGGGCCATGTAGGGGATAATGAAGGAGGAAGCGCTGAAGGAAGCGGCCCTGGGGCCGAACCGTCGCAGTTTTACACGGATCCGGTCCAGGCGCGGGACTTCATTGACCGGACCGGGGCAGATGCACTGGCCATTGCCGTGGGCACGGCCCATGGAGCCTATAAGCTTCCGCCTAAGCTGAATTTTGACCGGATTTCGGAAATTGCAGAAACCATTTCCACACCTCTGGTCCTTCACGGCGGATCCGGTCTGTCTGACTCTGATTTCAGGACAGCGGTTGAACGGGGAATCAGCAAGGTCAATATTTTTACAGATATCAACCAGGCCGGGGCTAGGGCAGCGGGCAGCGGATACAGGGAAGGAATAGGACTTACGGATATGATACTGCCTGAGATAGAGGCGGTGAAACGGTCCGTGATGGAAAAGATGAGGCTGTTCGGCTCTGCGGGGCAGGGGAGCGGAAGATAATAATATGAAATAAAGAGGGATGCAGTACCGGCTTACGCTGATTTTGCATCCCCTTTTGCTATATTGAGGAATTCCTCCATGGCCCGGCTGAAATACCGTCCGTTTTTCCAGTAAAAATACAGATTCCTCTGGCAGAGGCTGCCGTCCAGCTTATAGTACACCACGCCGGGGTGGAAGGGGACCTGTTTAATCAGAGTATCGCTGATGAAGGATATGCCCATTCCGGAACAGGTGATGTTGTAGGATGTAAGCTGCTGGTCCAGTTCAAACCGGATGTCAGGGGTAATGTTATGGCCGGCCAGGATTTTCACCGCCCGTTTTCTGGTATCATTATCCGGCTTAAGCATGATATAAGGCTCCCCGCTGAACCGCTCCAGGGGAACAGGCGCAATGCTGCTGTCCAGGAAGGAACCGTCATGAATCATTTCAAGAGGAATCTGGTACCGGGCTGCTTCCCTGTTTACGTCAAGGGCTGCCGGCACTGCCAGAAGCAGGTATTCCGTTCGGTAGACACGGCTGTCAAAGGCAGTCTTGTCCAACTGGCAGTTATCAATCATAAGGTCGATTCCGCCGTTTTGCAGCAGTAATTTGAGTTCCGATGTATTTTCTTCCATCAATTCCACCTTTACCATGGGAAACTGCCGTGTAAAGCTGCCAATCAGAGGAGGAAGCACCCATGATGAAAAAAGACTGCTGCCGCCCAGAACCAGTTTTCCTGTTTTTAATCCGCCCCAGTCATTCATGAAGCTGCTGAATTCATGTTCTACGGAGATGATTTGTTCCACAGAGCTGATATACCGTTTGCCGAACTCAGTGAGGGTCAGGGGCTTTGTACTTCTGTCAAAAATAGGATAGCCTATGTGTTCCTCAACTCTTTTTACGGTGGCGCTTAAGGAGGGCTGTGATATGAACAGCTTCCTGGCTGCTTTGGAAAAGCTTTTTTCCTGATAGACCGTGTAGATGTATTCCATTCCCTGAAACATAACATCCCCCTTTATTTTCCAAAAAGTATACTATCAAAGTTATAATCAATATAGAACCATATGTATTGGATTATATTATACCCCAGCCTTATAATAACATCAACTTGATATTATATCATTCGTATATGGGAGGTTTCGTTAAAATGGACGGAAGAAAAGATTACAGGGTGGAAATGGATTCAGTGGGCGCAAAGGATGTGCCGGAAAATGTATACTATGGGGTTCAATCCATGCGCGCGGCAGAGAATTTCCAGATTACTGGTCTGAATATGCACCCGGAAATCATCAACAGTCTTGCATACATAAAAAAGGCGGCGGCAATCACCAACTGCGAAATCGGGCTGCTGGAAAAAAAGACGGCGGAGGCAATTGTACAGGCATGCGACGAGATTCTGGAAGGCAGGTTCCATGAGGACTTTATTGTTGACCCCATTCAGGGCGGGGCTGGCACATCCCTGAACATGAATGCCAACGAGGTGATTGCCAACCGCGCCATCGAGATTCTGGGCGGCCAGAAGGGTGATTACTTTATAGTCAGCCCCAACGACCATGTGAACTGCGGACAGTCCACCAATGATGTGATTCCCACGGCCGGCAAGATGACTTCCCTGCGGCTGTTAAAAAACCTGAAATCAGAGCTTATGCGCCTTCACAGGGAGTTTAGCCATAAGGCGGAGGAATTTGACCATGTGATCAAGATGGGGCGCACCCAGATGCAGGACGCTGTGCCCATCCGTCTGGGGCAGGAATTCAAGGCGTACTCGGTAGCTGTCATGCGGGATATCCGCCGTATGGACAAGGCCATGGAGGAGATGTGCACCTTAAATATGGGCGGCACTGCCATTGGGACAGGAATCAATGCGGATGAAGCCTATCTGAGAAGAATCGTTCCCAATCTTGCGGAAGTGTCCAACATGGAGTTTGTGCAGGCCTTTGACCTGATTGACGCCACCCAGAATCTGGATCCCTTTGTGGCTGTATCGGGCGCAATCAAGGCCTGTGCGGTGACGCTGTCCAAGATTGCCAACGACCTCAGACTGATGTCCTCAGGACCAAAAGCAGGCTTTAATGAAATCAATCTTCCGGTCAGGCAGAACGGATCTTCTATCATGCCGGGCAAGGTCAATCCCGTCATACCGGAGGTGGTAAACCAGGTTGCCTTTAACATCATTGGAAATGACCTGACCATCACCATGGCGGCGGAAGCCGGACAGCTGGAGCTGAACGCCTTTGAGCCCATTATTTTCTACTGTATGTTCCAGTCCATCGACACTCTGGCCTATGCGG
The DNA here is from genome assembly GCF_020554465.1 of Enterocloster sp. 210928-DFI.2.20. Classification (NCBI taxonomy): domain Bacteria; kingdom Bacillati; phylum Bacillota; class Clostridia; order Lachnospirales; family Lachnospiraceae; genus Enterocloster; species Enterocloster sp. 210928-DFI.2.20. The sequence goes on along the minus strand of NZ_JAJCHK010000005.1, from coordinate 121,165 downwards.
TCAGGACATTTGTGGACAACTGCGTATCCGGCATCACGGCCAATGAGGAGAGATGCCGCTCCCTGGTGGAAAACAGCATTGGAGTCATTACGGCCCTTTCTCCCCATGTGGGATATGAGAAGGCGGCGGATATTTCCAAGAAGGCCCTTCAGACCGGTACGTCTGTGAGAAGCATAATTCTCCAGGAGGGACTGCTGGATGAGGAGGAGCTGGACCATATCCTGGATCCGGTGCGGATGACTGAGCCCGGGATATCGGGGAAAGAGCTGCTGATGAAGAATAATATAGATGAAAAATAGTACGGAACAAAATGACGCGGGGAGGCACGGGATATGGATTATGCAGAGGCGGCTTTAAAAATGCACCGGGAAAATCACGGCAAACTGGAGATGGCAAGCAAGATTCCTTTAACCACAAGGGATGAGCTGAGCACAGCATATACACCGGGGGTGGCTGCCCCCTGTCTGAAAATTAAAGAGGACAAGAGCGAGGCATACACCTATACGGCAAAAGGCAACCTGGTGGCCGTGGTGACGGACGGAACCGCTGTGCTGGGACTGGGAGATATCGGCCCGGAGGCCGCCATGCCGGTCATGGAGGGAAAAGCCGTCCTCTTTAAAAAATTCGGCGGCGTGGACGCGGTCCCCATCTGTCTGGATACCAGGGACACAGAGGAAATAATAGAGACTGTAAAGAGGATCGCCCCCACATTCGGAGGCATCAATCTGGAGGATATAAGCGCGCCCCGCTGTTTTGAAATTGAGCAGCGGCTGGAGCGTGAGCTGGATATTCCTGTTTTCCATGATGACCAGCACGGCACCGCCATTGTGGCCACGGCCGCCCTGATCAATGCCCTCAAGCTGACAGGAAAGCAGATGGATGGGATTAAGGTCATTGTAAACGGGCCGGGAAGCGCCGGCACGGCTATCACTGAGATGCTGCTTGGTGCAGGGGTGAAGGACCTGATTGTCTGCGATGAGCACGGGGCGCTGTGTCCCGGCCGCGAAAAGATGGATGGGCATAAAGAAAAGCTTTCCCTGATGACCAACGTAAGGAAGGAAAAGGGGCGGCTTGAGGATGTCATTGCCGGCGCGGATGTTTTTATCGGTGTCTCGGCAGCAGGCGTGGTATCAAAGGACATGGTAAGAACCATGAAAAAAGATGCCATAGTGTTTGCCATGGCAAATCCAGTGCCTGAAATTATGTATGAGGAAGCAAAGGAAGCCGGAGCCCGCGTCATGGCTACCGGGAGGAGTGACTGCCCCAACCAGATTAACAATGTGCTTGTATTTCCAGGATTATTCCGCGGAGCCCTGGACTGCCGGGCCAGGGACATCACCTGCGGCATGAAGCTGGCGGCAGCTTACGGGATTGCGGGCCTGGTCAGCGGTGAAGAACTGGGGGAGGAGTATATCATTCCTTCTGCTTTTGATGAACGTGTGGCTAAGGCAGTGGCTGAGGCGGTGAAAAGGGCAGCGGTTAAGAGGGATGCGGCGAAGAGGGATGCGGCGAAGTGGGATGCGGTGAAGCCTGCGGCAGTGAAGGCGGCCGGGGAGGTAAAGCAGGGCCGGGAATAGAACATACTAAAAAGGGGCGGATATTTTCCGTCCCTTTTTCTGCCATTTTTTATGGGTAGAATTTCTTATGGGTAGAGATTTATCTTTGCAAAACCTGTCAGACACTACAGAATACGGTCGAATTCACTTGTTGAGTAAGCTTTTCCCTCATCCTTAAGTTTTCTGGCGTTCTGCATGGCGCGGAAGCGGACTCTGTTTATGGGATAGAAGCAGACAACCAGCGCGCACAGAAGCATCAGGCATCCGGGAATGATGGAAGCCATATTGGTGACAGCGGCTTTGGCGCTGTCCGGCTGTATGGTGAGCGACGCGTCGTAGCCGCCCAGGTCCAGAAGGATTCCCACTGCCTGGAGCGCGGTTGCCTTACCCAGCTTGATGAAAAATGAGAAGTAGGAAATCATGACCCCGGTGAGCATCTCCCCTGTCTTAAACTCATAAACCTCACATACGTCGTAGAGCAGGTTATAGCTGAGCACCAGGAAGCCTATAATGGCAAAGTGCGCCATACAGAACTGGATAACCTGGTCCGTGATGCTGTGGAAGCCCACAAATTTGAATATCACCAGGGCAAAGCCCGCAATGGCCATGAAGGTGATAAAGACCCATTTTTTATCAAACACAACAGCCAGCTTTCCGATGAGCACAGACAGGATAACTCCCACAATGGTGCCTGCCAGATACACAACAGCCGTATCTGCCTCAGTTGCGCCCACCACCACGATGGTATTGTAAATAACACTGGCATTGCAGGTGTTGAATGCAAAATAGAAGAGGAAGGAGGCCACAATCACCAAAATGTAAGGCTTATACGTCAGTACCTTGCCCAGACTCTTGAAAATGGGCTCATCCTTGCTCTGGGGCGGGTATTTGATTTCCCATCCCCTGGTGGCACGCCATGTGATAAAGATGGCAGTACCTGCTATGGCGCCCAGTGTGAGGGCTGCAAACGTCCAGGCACGTTCCTCGCTGATTCCCTGGCCCTTAAACAGGCTCACCAGTATCATGGGCAGGGCGTTGGCAAAGAACAGGCCGCAGGTGCCGAATACCTGGCGTATGGAGGACGCGCGGGTCTTTTCATCGTTGTTGGTGGTCAGCTCAGAACCCAGTGACAGGTAGGGAATATTGAACAGGGTGTAAGCGGTCCAGTAAAACACAGACACAACAACGAAATATACAAACTTTAAATTAGCTGAAAAGTTCACTTTTGTGAACATCATGGTAGTCAGCAGGATCAGGGGCACGGTGGATATCAGCAGGAACGGACGTCTGCGCCCGGCTTCCAGTGTGCACCGGTCTGACATGGTTCCTATGATGGGATCGCTGATGGCATCCCACATAACTCCCAGAAAGACAATGGTACCGGCCAGGGCAGGCCGCACGCCTGCGATATTTGTCAGAAAGAAGATGAAAAATGCTCCTACAAACTCAGTGATGACTGTGTCGCCTAAGTTGGCAATACCAAAACCCAGTTTTACCGGCATGGGCAATAGTCGGTCATAGTTATCTTTGTGCTCCATTCTTGTTTCCTCCTCATTATTTGCTTTTACCTGCTACTGGCCGAGAATATCCTTGCTGATTGTGCCGGCTTCCATGCGTTTGCGAAGCTGCCTGTATGTAACTGCTATTTTATCAAAATCCATGACTTCATCCAACAGGGTGTTATGGATGGGAGCGTTATGGGGAGCGCTCCTTATTGTCTCAGGCTCCTCATAACATTCCCTGGATATCTCTTTGAGGATGGCCGCGAATTCATCCAAATCATCCTTGGAAAATGACTCCGTAGGCTCCAGCGTAAATGGCTCAGGCACAATCCACGGATGGTGGGACTGCCAGTAATGCTGCATGCCGAAATCCACCAGACGCTTGGTCACATCCACGGTTCCAAAGCCGGTGTCCTCTTTTAAGGGCTGCCAGCTGTAACGGCATTGTTCAATCCGGCGTTTCCCCTCGGCATAGAATATCTTAACGCCTTTAATCTGTCCCACCTTTTTCATCATATACTGATTGTTGAGAACAGCGCACACAGCGGCTTCCCGCAGGCCGTCGGCTCCTAACTGGCGGATCCACATGTAAACGCGGAGGATTACGTTGGCATTTCCCATGAACATGCGGACCTTTCCAATGCTTTCAGGGCAATTGAAGTCCATATAATACTGTTTGCCGTCGTATTCCACCCGGGGTACGGGCAGAAAGGCCTTTAACGGTTCCCTGACACAGAGAGCGCCAACGCCGGGTCCCATGCCGCCGTGAGGGGAGGAGAAGGTTTTGTGCAGATTGTAGTGGATTAAATCAGCTCCGATTTCCTTTGCACGGGTAATGGTCATGATGCCGTTTACATTGGCCTGGTCATAGTAGCAGAGGGCGCCTGCTTCGTGGGCAGCATCCACGATTTCCTTAATCTGGGGATTGAAGATGCCTGTATCCTCGGGATTGGTGATAAAGATGGCGGCAGTGCGCTCTGACAAGGCGCTCCGGAAGGCTTCCAGGGAGGGCATGCCTGTCTCCGGGTCGCTCATCAGGGTGATCACCTTGTAACCTGCGGTGGCAGGGGCGCCTGCGTCACAGGGGTGAGAGAATATGGTGGTGATGATTTCATCCTTCTGGGTATTGCCCTTTGCCTCATGATAAGCACGAATCACGCTGGCTCCGGCAAAGCAGGCAGCGGCGCCTCCGCCCATGTGGCAGCAGGCAGCGTCCATACCGGAAATTTCACAAATCATTTCTTCTGTTTTTTTGTATATTTCCAGGATGCCCTGGATGGTGGATGCATCCTGCAGCGGGTGTACGTCGATGATGTTGGGATGGGTATTGGCAATATGCTCCTGCACCTTGGGGCTGTATTTGATGGTACAGGTTCCTTCGCCCAGATCAGGGGTAATGTCGTTGCCCAGAATTTCCTGGGTCAGACGCAGATAGTGGCGGTTGACCCTGGCCTGGTGTACCTCAGGCAGGAACGGGGGTGTCTTTCTTCTCATGCAGGTAGGAATGTCGTCGGCGCCGTCGCCCACTTCTTCTGTTATATGTGGACTTGGCTTTGTTACATTGACACCTCTCTGTCCGGGAACGGACAAATCAAAAATCAGCTCTTCATCCCATTTTGCTTCATGGAACCTGCGTAAATGTTTGCTGTAATCTCGTTTCATATTCTAATGTCCTCCCTTAATTTAATATAGCCTGCAACGCACCAGCCAGCCGGTCTATGGATTCTTTGTCTGCAGTCTCGGTCACACAGTACAGAGCGCTCTGACCAAGTTCAGGATAATCCCGGGACAGGTCCACGCCGCCAAAAATCTGGCGGGAGAGCAGCAGCTGATTGATTTCCTCCACTGTTTTGCCGGTTTTATCGAAATTCACCACAAATTCCTTGAAGAACACAGATGGAAACCGGAGTGATACGCCGGGAATCCCAGCCAGTTTTTTGGCTGCGTATTTTGCGTTGGTCATAATGGTATGGCCGATTTCCTCCATGCCTTTCGGGCCCATGAGGGACAGGTAAACAGCCACGGGCGCGGTCCACAGATTGTTCTGGGTTCCGGTAAATTCTTTTCCGTTTTCCCTCATGGCATAGTGGGTGCGCTCGATGAGCACAACCGAATAGCCCTGTTCCCCGGGTACCGTGGTCTCCACCATTCCGTCCACCAGCTCCTTGAATTCCGTGATATAGCGCATATCGTCATGGCTGGCAATAAAACCTGCCTGGCCGCCGCCAAAGTTCAGATGAAGGCCCAGTCCGTGAAGGTCGCCCACACAGATGGTAGCGCCGTAGTTGGCAGGAGCCTCCAGCACGCCCAGGGAAATGGGGTCCGTATACACGATGAATTCGGCTCCCGCAGCCTTTGCCAGCTTCCCGATTTCCTCACCCTGGGTCTCGATGATGCCCAGAAAGGTTGGATTTTCAATGTAGACAGCTGCCGTATCCTGGTCCAGCCTGGATTTAAGGTCTTCCAGGTCCAGCATTCCGGTATCGCTGCGGCAGGCTACCAGTTCAATCTTAATTTCCTGGTCCGCATCTATCATTTTCAGGTAATTGCGCACCAGAGCCAGGTTCTGACGGTTCATGGTATGGGGAAGGAGGACCTTGTTCCTTCCGGTGATACGGCAGGCCATGCGAAGGCCTGTGGCTGATGCCTGACCGCCGCAGTGGCATGGGACGGTCAGGAAGGACATGTCTAACAGCTCTGCCATCAGGCTCTGGTATTCAAAGAATATCTGGTATTTTCCATGGTCGGCCCATGTCTCGGCTCCGTAAGTGGTCAGAAGCTCTCCCCTGGATGCAATTTCATCGCAGACAGCCGGCACATAGTGCTGGGCGCAGCCGGCTCCCATGAAGTTGGAGAATTCATTGCAGTTTTTGTTTTTTGACAGGATTCGTTCGATATGGCGTTTGATTCCCTGTTCATCCGGAATGGCCTCCGGCAGATTTAAAGCACCCTGGTAGCGGATGGCCTCCGGTATTTCTTCGTAGAGCTCCATTACATCACTGATTCCCACCTCAGCCATCATCTCAGCCTGTACATCCGGCGCGGAGTTAGGGATGTAGGGGTATACTGTTTTTTTGCTGTCCATTTCTTACCTCCTGATTTTTGATTTTATTTGTGGATTTAATAAATTACGTTTGCCATGATTACGTCCTTGTACCCGGTGGTGACCGGGATATAACCGGTGAGCATGCGGTTTACCTCCTCATCGCCCGTGTCAATCAGAAGAGGGTTTCCGCCCAGAGAAAAGATTTTGTCCCTGGAGGCAATGACCATGATGTTTTTCGTCCCCACCCTGCGTATGACTTCGGCGGAGATCTGCTGGTTTCCCCTGCCGAAAATATATCCCTGTCCTCCAATCACAGTGACTATGATTTTGGCCCTGGGATACTTCTTAAGCGCTGCCAGGATATCCTGCTCCGTGCAGTCTGAGCCTATGACCTGGCCCTGGAAAAGGAGATCCACCCCTAACAGGGTGTTGGGCTTACCCATATAGTTCATCAGCCGGGCCGTGGTGGATCCGGTTCCCACAATGTAGAGATATTCCGGCTCCTGTTCTATGAGCCGGCTGACGTACATGCACATGGACTGGATGGACGCGTCCTCTGAGCAGCCCCTGCCGCTTTTTAAATTCTGGACAAATTTCTTTTCATTGGGGACCTTCAGGTATCCGTACAGCCTGGCGTCGCAGATGCCCTGGCGGAACAGATTTTCGTCAATATCCATGACTTCTGCTTCCCTGTATTCCATGACCCTGCCCTCTGCATACCGGACCATCAGTTCGCCGGCTGCCCTGGGGGTGCGGGCATAGACTGCAGAATGTATCTTACATCCTGCCGGGATGCCCAGGACCGGAATAGAGGTTCCCACTGCATCCAGGATGTTGCGCGCGGTTCCGTCGCCGCCGGCAAACAGAATCAGGTCCACTCCTTCATTGCAGAGCATTCCGGCAGCGTCCATGGTGTCTTTAGGGGTAGTGTTCCGGGAAGAGGGGGAGCACTGGCTCCAGGCTTTGGTCCCCTCAGCTAAGCGGTAGTTTAACCCGGCCTGTTTGCAGATGTCCTCACCCATATTGCCTGGGCAGGTATGGATTTCCAGCTGTTGTTCTATTGGCTTTAAAAGCTTCATGGTGCCCAGAGCCTTTGCGCCTGCTTCAGGAACAGCGCCAAGCTCCAGGGCTTTTTTCAGGGTCTGTGTTCCGTCCGAACCCTTTAATCCTACTTTTCCTCCGATACCAGCCACAGGATTTACGATAAATCCTATTTTTTTCATATTATTTATGTACTTAATCCGTTGCTGATGATTTAAGTAATCTCCTTTCTTTATGAAATAATAATCTGATAATATGTTTAAAAATTAACTAATGTCATTATAAGGTATGCTCTATAAGGGATTGTCAAGAAATATTTTGGAATAAAACCGAATTGAAAAAGAAAAACCTTCCTCTTAGGGGGAAGGTTGCAGAAAAACAAAGCGCTATGGATTTTGGCAGATGACCATGTGAATTTTTGTGACAAACTCATCTGCGTTTTTAATCAGATTGGGTCCGATGAAATAGCTTTCAAAAGACTGGCCTGTCAATATGATTCCGTTTTTCTTTGCATAGGCCAGAGTCCGGTGGTAGGCCTCCATGATTTCCTTATAGCTGCCAAGGTGTATGGTGGTGAGACACGGGTATTCCGGCATGACCTTGATTTGGCTGTCTCTGACCTGGGTTTCTTTAATAGGATAAAAAATCTGAAAGTGGGTGGGAATATCAAAAAACTGGTGGCTGAAATGGTCATAAAAGAATGCAGTCAGTTTACCGGCAATCTCCAGGTGGCGCGTGTCCATATAATTTTCCAGCTCTATTTCATACTCCAGAAAGAGGTTGCTGACATAGGCGCTGCTGTAATGATTGGAAAAGGCAATGAGTCCGGGAGAATAGATTTCACGTTTCACCTGTCCGGCAGTGGAGGACAGATTATCATAAAACTGGTCTGACAGGCGGTCGCGGAAATCGCTGAGGCGCAGTATGCTTTTGCGCAGGCGCGTAAGCTCCCTGGAGCAGTCCTCAATCTTTCGGTTGAGCAATTTGACCTTATCCTGTCTCTGGTTCTTTTGCAGGTAATCCCGGATTTCATTTAATTTCAAGCCTGCATTCTTTAATTTTTTTGTGGTGATAATATCCTGAATCTGGTCTTTTGTATAATAACGGTAATTATTGTTCTCATCAATATCAGGTTTGATAAGCTGAATTTCATCGTAATACCGCAGTGTTTTTGTGCTCACATTGCTCAGTCTGGCAGCTTCCCCCACGGAATACTTATCCTTGATTTCAGACACGACCCCTTCCCCCGTTTCATAAGATGTTACCCACGATGTTCCAAAATAAGTATAGTCCATTGAAAGGGGTTTGTAAATATTTACACAGCAAGTACACAAAAAGGAAAAGCCCTTGGAAAGAGTAACACATTGTCCACCTGTCCCATACAATATACCATAATCATATTTATTAGAGGAGGTTTTGATATGTGTTGTAATAGATGCTGCTGTAGGTGTTGTAGATGTTGTAATTGTGGCAATAATTGCGGTAATAACTGTGGTGGTAACTGCGGTAATGGCTGCGGTGGCAACTGCAGATGCTGCCGGTGCTGCAGATGCTGCAGGTGCTGGGGCTCCAACCAGAATGACTGGGATAATAACTGGTGGCCGGTATGGGACCCGTGTGCAGGCGAGAGGCGCCAGGCTTACCGCGCAGGTTTTAACGAAGGATACAGAGTGGGATTTGAAGACGGAAGGCGGAATTGGCGTCCTATCAACCGATAAAACAGGAGGGCGGGTACCGGCAGTGGCCGGACCCGCCTTTTGCGTTGGAATTTTGTGTTGAAAATTTCCCCGGAGGGCGAAGGCGGCGGTCTTGCCGCATTGCCAGGACCGGTTTGAAGGGAGATGAAGAGCTTGTTTTGTAATCCTTCCCGTGGTAGAATCAAAAGAAGCCTGCACAGTCTGTCTGTGCGGGGCAAGGAGGCAATTTACATATGATGGATGACAAGACCATTTTATTCGAAAAGACACCAGTTCCAAAGGCCGTGATGCAGCTGGCAGTACCCACTATCCTGAGCTCGCTGGTCATGGTGATTTACAACCTGGCGGATACATACTTTGTGGGGATGATGAACAACCCTGTGCAGAATGCCGCGGTGACGCTGGCGGCGCCTGTACTCCTGGCCTTCAATGCGGTCAACAACCTGTTCGGCGTGGGAAGCTCCAGCATGATGAGCCGGGCATTGGGGCGCCGCGATTATGAGTCGGTCCGGCGCAGCAGCGCGTTCGGGTTTTACTGTGCCCTGTTTTTCGGCCTTCTTTTTTCAGTTCTGTGCACGGTTGGCCTGAATCCTCTGCTGATTCTTCTGGGGGCGGATGCCAACACAATGGATGCAACGGCTGGATATCTGAAATGGACTGTGCTCTTTGGAGCTGCTCCGGCTATCCTGAATGTGGTAATGGCATACATGGTCCGAGCTGAAGGTTCATCCCTTCATGCCAGCATCGGAACCATGAGCGGCTGTCTGTTGAATATCATTTTGGATCCTATCTTTATTCTGCCGTGGGGGTTTGATATGGGAGCGGCGGGAGCCGGCCTTGCCACGTTTCTTTCCAACTGCGTTGCCTGTGTCTATTTTTTTGTGCTGCTCCGGGTCAGAAGGAAAACAACCTTTGTCTGTATCAATCCAGAGAAGTTTTCGCTTCAGAAGTACATTGTGCTGGGAGTGTGCGCCGTGGGCATACCGGCGGCAATCCAGAATCTTCTGAATGTGACAGGTATGACCATACTGAACAATTTTACATCCTCCTACGGCGCCCAGGCAGTGGCTGCCATGGGCATTACCCAGAAAATCAACATGGTTCCCCTGCAGGTAGCCATGGGCTTTTCCCAGGGAATCATGCCCCTTATCAGCTACAACTATGCCAGCGGCAACCACAGGAGAATGAAGGAAACCATATTCTTTACCATCAAGACCTTGCTGCCGTTCCTGGTGGTGGTATCCCTGGGGTATTTTGCCGGGGCGGGCTTGCTTACAAGGGCGTTTATGGACAATGAAGCGATTGTGGCTTACGGCACAAGGTTCCTCCGGGGGTTCTGCCTGGGACTTCCGTTCCTGTGCATGGATTTTCTGGCAGTAGGGGTATTTCAGGCAGTGGGCATGGGAAAGGCAGCACTGAGCTTTGCCATACTGCGTAAAATCGTGCTGGAGATTCCGGCCCTGTACCTGTTAAACCTCCTGTTCCCGCTGTACGGTCTTTCCTATGCCCAGCTGGTGGCGGAGCTGGTGCTTTCCATTGCATCTGTTATTATGCTGGCCCGTATTTTTAGAAGGATGCAGAGGGAGGACGGAGCATCTTCCTGATATGCTGAAATTATATGTGTTAATAAAATCCTCTGGTTTGGAGTACGGGCCAGGGGATTTTTGCGGTACGGGAAAGGACGGTTTTTTATGTTATTATAAAATCCGTTTATATTGGGAAGTAATAGAATATAGCGGAACAGCAATCATGAAGTTTGATATAGAAAAAAACTATACATAACATTCAATGCATATATTTCACCGATTGGACAAAACAAGCAGGTGTTTTTATAATTATCAAGGTAATATAGAATGTGCAGCATAACAGATACATCAATATAAATTTGGGAGTGGAGAAGGATTATGAAAAGAAGATGGTTAGGCATTGCGATTTGCGCCGCCGCATTATTGGCAGCAGGATGTTCCTCAGGTACGGATGTGTCAAGGGCCGCGGATGAGTCTGATACCGGCACGGCTGCCGGCAAGGCATCTGAGACAACCGCTGATACGGCTGCGGCAAAGTCAGAAGCAGGCGGGACGGCCGCAGAAGCATCTGCGGTAAAGGCAGATCCGGTTGAAAAGAAGAAGGTCTATGTGTCGCCAGACTGGGTTCAGAGCGTTCTGGACGGCAATCAGGAGGAATCAGAGGATTATATGGTTCTGGAATGTGCCTGGGGTACAGTCCAGGATGCGGCGGCTTATAAGGAAGGCCACATTAAAGGCGCCTACCATATGAATACGGATGATATTGAATCGGAGGAGTACTGGAATATCCGGACTCCGGAAGAGATAAAGGATCTGATGGCTGAATACGGAATCACAAAAGATACAACGGTTATCTGCTACAGTGATAAGGGCACGAATTCAGCGGACGACCGCGTGGCATTTACCCTTTTATGGGCAGGGGTGGAGAATGTAAAATGCCTGGACGGCGGTTATGAAGCCTGGCTTAAGAGCGGATACGGAACAGAGAAAACCGTTAATACCCCGCAGCCCTCTGACAGGGAGTTTGGCGCGGATATCCCGGTTCATCCTGAATACATCCTGTCCATTGACGAGGTTAAGGACAAGCTGGCAGGAGACGATAACTTTAAGCTGGTCAGCATCCGCAGCAGGGACGAGTTCCTGGGCGGAACAAGCGGATACGGATATATTGACAGGGCAGGCGAACCGGAAGGTGCTGTATGGGGACATGATACGGATGACGGTTCCTATCATAATGAGGACGGAACCACAGCAGGCCTGGATGTATTGAAGGGCTATCTGGAGGAATCTGGCGCTTCCCTTGACAATGAGCTGTCCTTTTATTGCGGCACAGGATGGAGGGCTACTATTCCGTTTCTGATTTGCTATGAAAACGGAATGACCAATATGACCGTATATGACGGAGGGTGGTACCAATGGCAGATGGATGATTCTCTTCCGGTACAGGTGGGGGATCCCGCGGAAAGCAGCTGCCAGTTTACCACGGTGGGTGAGCTGTCCACAGACAAAGCAAAAAAATAAAGACTGATAAAAATAAGCGTTGCGTCTTGATTGAGCCAACGCTTATTAAATGTAAAAGGGAAAATGATAATGAAGAAAGTGGCATATATATCTGCGACAATTCTGGAAATCCTGTGCCTGGCAGGGGCCTGGGCCGTACAGTTCTTTACCCGCACAAAAATGGGAATGGCCCGGTATGTTGTATATAAAAACAGGGGATGGGAGTCCAGATATCCCATGGAACTGCTGGCAAAAGGGGCCGCGCTTGTGATGGTCCTCCTGACCGCCATGCTTCTTCTCTGTTTCCTGCGCCGGAGAAGGAACCTGACAAAAGCGCTGTGGGTTATGAGCGCCGGTATGGTGCTTCTGACATCTGGATATGCGGTATTTACATGGATGAATTCAACAAATGAATTTCGGGCATATTATTTCATCAGCGCAATATTGGGGGCTGTGTCTCTGATACAGTGTATCAAAACATGGATTGGAATGCTGGGGTGCCGGCAGGAAGGCAGCGGGGCGCTGTTCCTTCCATGACCTGACAGGGAGAGAAAACAGCGGGGGCAGCGGCTGTGCCTATTTCTGGGGAATATGCCTGGGATTCCGGAATGTGATGAGAAGCCGGATATGGGGAAATCAATGGTCAACAGGATGCTTACAAAGTTTTGGTGAAGGTTTGACAAGACAGAAAATGGAGAGAATCGTATAGATGAAACGCGCGATTATTATTTTTACAAGGGTACCTGAACCCGGACAGACAAAGACCAGGATGATGCCTGCGCTCAGCGCCAAGGGCTGCGCCCGCCTCCACACCTGTTTCCTGGAAGATATAAAAAGGGAATGCGGGAAGGTGGAGGGACAGCTTTTTGTATGCTTTACACCGGATGATGGCAGAGAACGTTTATATCCGGTTTTTGGCAGAGGGGAGCATTACATTTCCCAGAGAGGCAGCGGCCTGGGAGAACGGATGTATCAGGCCATCCGGGAGGTGCTGGGCCGGGGTTATGAGGCATGCATCCTCATGGGAACCGATGTACCTGAAGTGAGATCGGAGTATCTGGAACGGGCGTTTGGCCTGCTTGAGCAAAACGATGTGGTATTGGGGCCTACCAGGGATGGGGGGTATTATCTGGTGGGTATGAAGAAACCGCAGCGGGACGTGTTTGATGTGGAAGGGTATGGACAGGGCTCCGTGCTTCGGGATACCATGTACCGGCTTAAGACGGCTGGCTGCAGGGTGGGATTAACCGAAACCCTGTGGGATATGGACGTTTACCAGGATCTTCAGGGATACCGGCAGAGAATGCGGGAGGATAAGAGGCTGCAGGAGACGTCCACGGGACGGTATCTGGCCAAAACCAGCCGTATTTCCATCATCGTACCTGTTTACAATGAGGAGAAGACCATTGTACAGATGCAGGACCAGCTGGAGCCGCTGAGGGGAAAATGTGAAATACTGTTTGTAGACGGCGGCAGCACGGACAGAACCATGGAACGGATTCGCCCCTGGGTTAAAGTCATACATTCGGAAAAGGGACGGGCCAGGCAGATGAATACGGGAGCCATGGAAAGTCATGGGGACATCCTGTTTTTCCTCCACTGCGACAGTGAACTGCCTCCCCGCCCGCTGGCCGAGATACGCAGGGTGATGAAGGACCACAGCGCGGGATGCTTTGGAATTGCCTTTCATTCGTCCAATTTCTTCATGTTTACCTGCCGTGTAATATCAAACCACCGGATTAAGGACCGCAGGATCATGTTTGGGGACCAGGGCATCTTTGTGGACCGCAGCCTGTTTTTTGATGCAGGCATGTTCCCGGAGATTCCTGTGATGGAGGATTACCAGTTTTCCCTTACGCTTAAAGAGAGGGGAGTAAAGCTGGGCATGACAGGGCGGCGCATCTACACATCGGACAGACGTTTTCCAAAAGGAACCCTGCCCAAGCTTAAGCTGATGTGGAAAATGAACCGGCTGCGTAAGATGTACCGGGATCGGGTGCCCATTGAACAGATTGACCGGATGTACCGGGATGTGAGGTGAGATGAAATGGAACGGATAGCCGGGTTAAAGGAATATGTGGCCTGGAAGCAGTACCGCAGCGCGCTGGGACTGCCGGACCAGGTGACGGAGGAATACCGTATGCTGGCCCAGGGGGAGTACAACAGGAATTATCTGTTTACCCACCCTGTTACCGGAAGAAAGCTGGTGCTCCGGGTAAACTGCGGCAGCCAGATGCATTTGGAACATCAGATACAGTACGAATATGAAACATTAAAGCTGCTCTGGCAGTCGGGCAGGACACCGCGGCCTTTTTATGCGGACGGGAGTCTGGAGAAAATTCCTCATGGCATCATGGTAATGGAATTCCTGCCGGGTCACGCCATGGATTACAGGACAGAGCTGTCCTTTGGGGCGGAGTGTCTGGCGGATATCCACAGTGTCAGGGTGGGAAGCGGCAGCCATCTGGTCAGGCCAGAGGATCCCTTGGAGGCAATCCTGACAGAATGCGAGGCCATGGTCAGGACATACATGGATTCAGACCTGGGGGACCAGGGCATCAAAATGAAAATAAGACAGATGCTGGACCGGGGCTGGAAGCGCTGCCGGGAAGCAGCAGCCTGCAAAGGCTATGAATGCTGCATCAACACGGAGCTTAATTCCACCAATTTTCTCATCAACGGAGAGGAAAAGGGAAACTACCTGGTGGACTGGGAGAAGCCTGTCTATGGGGAACCTGCCCAGGATCTGGGCCATTTTCTTGCGCCAACCACCACCTTCTGGAAAACAGATGTGATTCTGACCCCGGAGGAGATGGAGGACTTCATACATCTGTATATCCAGAAGGTGGACGGCAGATTTGACACAAAGGGGCTGATGGAGCGTACCCTTGCCTATATTCCCATCACCTGCCTGCGCGGCATTACCTGGTGCGCCATGGCCTGGGTGCAGTACCAGCAGCCGGATAAGCTGCTGTTTAACCAGTCCACGTTCCAAAAGCTGGGGCAGTATCTGGACATGGAATTTTTAGAGAAAATGGACAGGCTGTAGGAAAGGAATATAAATAGAGAAAAAACAGAGTGAATGGATATGGAAAACCGTGGTGGCCGCATGCATAGCCATGTCCATACTGAGCTATATGTGCATACCATCTGTAAAAAATATGATGAACAAAATCGTGGTCATGTTTGCCGCCGGCTTAATGATATTATTTGCCTTATCTGCCTTTGTTGTCATGGTAAGGAAAATATATATAGAAAAACAAGGAAAAACAAGGAGGAAGAAATGAAAAAGAAATTCGTAACATTAGGAATTATGATGGCGCTGTCCATGACAGTGGCGGCCGGATGCGGCCAGAAAGCAGGAAATGAAACAACAGCCCAGGTAGCGGCTGAGAGTACGGCGGCAGATACCGCAGCCGCAGACACCACAGCGGCGGACACAGCAGCCCCAGATACAACAGGAGCGGATGGGGCAGGAAGTGAGACAGCGGCGGCAGCACAGTCAGATGGCAGTTATCAGTATGTATCCCCAAAGGAGGCTGTGGCGGCGGCAAAAGATAAGAGCGCCCATGTGCTGGATGTAAGGGAATGGGATAACTATGTGAAGGGAAGAGTGGCTGATTCCATGTGGTGCCCTATTTTCCCGCTGGAGGATGATTCCCTGGCAGAGGCCATGGGTACATATGCAAAGGAGAACTTAAGCGACGGACAGAAAATCTATATCATCTGCAACAGCGGCAAGAGAGGCGCTGAGAAGGCAACCGGTGTTCTTAAGGAGGCCGGCATTGACGGTTCCCTGATTTATACTGTGGAGGGCGGTGCCAAAGCCCTGGAGTCTGAGAAAGGCGCCCTTACCACCAACCGCGCTGAGGAGGATATTGACTGGAAGACGGTTGCGGCGGCAGATGCCTTAAAGGCAGTGGGTGGAAGCGATGTTCAAATCCTGGATGTCCGAGACAATGATACATATGCAGAAGGTCATTTAAAGGGATCCCTCCAGAGCTCCTTAAAGGAAATCGAGGACCCGGCCGCACAGACTGCCATGTACAAGATGGCAAAGGAGGAGATGGATCCGTCCAAACCTGTATACCTGCTTTGCTACAGCGGCAACAAGTGTGCCAAAACTGGTATTTCCGTTATGAAGGATGCCGGATTCGATGTTGATAATCTGTTTATCATTGAAAATGGCGCAAAGGATAAGGATATCCAGGCTGCATTTGTGACAGAATAGGATAACCCTTCCGGTGATGTGATTTCTCCTGTCCGTACTGCATAAGATTACGGCAGGGGGAATCATAGATTCATCAGACAGGGTTATTATTTTTAAGGAAAACAGCGGAGGAGAAAGTATGAAGAAAAGAATCATGGCAGCGGTACTGGCTGCCGCAATGACGTTGTCCCTTGGAGCGTGTTCGGGCAGCGGACAGACACAGGGCGCCGGAAGCAATCAGGCTGAGGATGCCGGAAGCAGTCAGGCTGAGGATGCCGGAAGCAGCCAGGCCGGGGATACCGGAAGCAGCCAGGCCGGGGATACAGACAGCCGCCGGTCCGGACTGGAGAATATGACCTTTGACCAGATGAAGGAGGAGGCAAAGGGAACAACGGTCACCTTCTACGGCTGGGGCGGGGATGAAAAACTGAACCGTTGGCTGGACGATGAATTTGCGCGGGTCATGAAGGAAAAATACGATATCACAATGGAACGTGTCCCCATGGATATCGACCAGGTTTTAAGCCAGCTCACCGGGGAGATTCAGGCGGGAGAGAAGGACGGAAGTATTGATATGATTTGGATTAACGGGGAGAACTTCCAGTCGGCAAAGGAAAACAATATGCTGTACGGCCCCTTTACAGACAAGCTGCCCAATTTTAGTGACTATGTGGATGGGGAAAGCGAGGACGTGACCGTGGACTTTGCTTATCCCATCGAAGGGTATGAGGCGCCCTACGGTAAGGCCCAGCTGGTCATGGTGGCAGACCTGGCAGTGACGCCGGATGTGCCAAAGAGCGCCGGAGAGCTAAAGGAATTCGTGGAAAAATATCCGGGCAAGGTGACATATCCCGCGCTTCCTGATTTTACGGGCAGCGCGTTTGTGAGAAATATTATCTATGAAATCTGCGGCTACGAGCAGTTTATGGATATGGCGGCTGATAAGGAAACTGTCCGGGCGGCAGTGGCGCCGGCCATGGAGTACTTAAGGGAGCTGAATCCATACCTTTGGAATCAGGGCGCTGCCTTCCCGGATTCCTCCACTACCGCGGACAACATGTTTGCGGACGGGGAACTGGTGATGAGCATGACGTACGGAGCCTATGACGTGGCTCTGAACATTGAGGACGGAAAATATACAGATACCACGGCAGCCTTCCAGTTTGAAAAGGGAACCATCGGTAATACCAATTTTATGGCAATTGCGGCTAATTCCGGCAATAAGGCCGGGGCTATGGTGGCAATTAACGAGATGATATCGCCGGAGATCCAGGCAGACCGCTATGAAAAGCTGAGGGTCATTCCGGTTCTGGACAACGAAAAGCTGTCCGGTGAGCAGAAAGCGGCCTTTGACAGGGTGGATCTGGGCAAAGGTACAATCCCCCAGGATGAACTTCTCTCTAAACGCCTTCCCGAAATGCCCGCACAGCTGGTTCCCATTATCGAGGAAATCTGGACTGAGGAAGTAGTGGGTAAATAACGGGGGAGAATCGGATGGGTGGAATCGGAGTGGAAGGGAACGTAATGCAAGGGAACAGCATAAGAGGGGACGGATGGAGAGGGAACAGAATGGGTGGGAACGGAGTGGTGGGAAAGATATGAGAAGGAAAAAAATGAGAAAAAATCTGATTCCGTACTTACTTCTGGTCCCCCAAATCATATTAACCCTGTTTTTTATCATAGGATTGACAACTGGAATTACCCAAAGTCTTGGGGTAATTCCAGCTTTTGGATTGAGGGAACCAACCTTAAAATACTACCGGGAAGTGCTGGCCAGGCCGGAAATGCTAAAGTCCGTGCTGTACAGCCTTAAGGTGGCATTTCTGTCTGCGGGTGTTGCCACTGCGGCAGGTGTGGGTTTAAGTGCTGTGTGTGTGATGCACAAAAGGACAAAGGGGCCTATGATGCGGGTGATACAGCTGCCCATCATTGTTCCCCATGTGGTGGTAGCCATTTTTATGGTCAACATCTTTTCTCAGAATGGTTTGCTGGCCAGAATTGGTTTCGCCCTTGGAGTATTACAGGAACAGCAGCAGTTTCCCATGCTCATTTATGACACAAAGGGAGTGGGAGTCATCCTGGCATATCTGTGGAAGGAGATTCCCTTTATAATTTATTTTGTTATTGCTTTGATGGCAAATATCAATGAGAAACTGGGGGAGGCAGCCATAAACCTGGGGGCGGGCCGGTGGACTGCTTTTTGTAAAATCACCCTGCCGCTTTGTAAGGATGCGGTAATCAGCGGGTTCCTGATTATATTTGTATTTGCCCTGGGCGCCTATGAGCTTCCCTTTCTCCTGGGCGCAACCTCCCCAAAGGCCCTTCCGGTGCTGGCATACCAGCAGTATATCCATCCGGATTTGAGAAACCGGCCTTATTCCATGGCGTTAAATGGAATCATTATCGTTCTCTCCGTGCTCAGCGCCTGGATGTATTATTTCATCATGCGTAAAAATATGAAGGCACTGACAGAACAGTAGAAGATGGAGCGGATGGAGATGAAGAAGAGAAAATCGTTTATCACAAATATGATTCTGGCCCTGCTGTGTGCATCCATTCTGATTCCCGCGGCCAGTCTGGTTGTATGGGTATTTACGGAACGGTGGGCCTGGCCAGATCTGTTTCCCCAGGTGCTCTCGAACCGGGCAGTCATGGAAATTGTCAGAAGAAAGGGAGAACTGGTCTCACTCATGGCATCCAGCGTCATGATTTCTTCTGTGGTGGCCGTCCTGTCGGCCGTCATCGGGATACTGACATCCAGGGCCCTTGTCCTGTACCGGTTCAGGGGGAAGGATTTGATGTCATTTTTTACCGTGCTTCCTCTCATGGTACCTGGGACTGTGTTTGCCATGGGGATACAGATTACGTTTATCCGGTTGGGACTTAACAATACAGTGGCGGGGGTCATTCTGGCACACCTGATTTATTCCCTGCCCTACGCGGTGTGCCTCATTATGGACGGCACCCGGGCAGTGGGCATTGCGCTGGAGGAGCAGGCCCGGGTGCTGGGGGCCGGTTCCTTTCAGGCATTTAGAAGGACCACACTGCCAATGCTGGTTCCGGTGATACTGTCGGCAGTCAGCATGTCCTACATTGTATCCTTCAGCCAGTATTTTCTGACACTGCTTCTTGGAGGCGGCAGGGTAAAGACCTTTGCGGTTGTGATGGTTCCCTACTTACAGAGCGGCAGCCGGAATATTGCCTGTATTTACAGCATTTTGTTCATGGGCATCACTTTGCTGGTATTTGCTGTGTTTGAACGGATTGCGGGGTATTGGACAGGACAGATAGTTGGAGGATATTATGAGTCTTAACATAGAAAATCTGAGGGTATCCCTTCAGAAAAAGAAGATACTGCATGGAATCGACCTGGAAATACAGGAGGGAGAGTTTGTATCTCTCTTGGGAAAATCCGGCTGCGGAAAGACCACTCTGTTAAAATGCATAGCAGGTCTTTTGGAGCAGGAGAGCGGGGATATACGGATACAGGGAGCATCTGTGATGGACCAGCAGCCAAAAGAGAGGGGAACGGTAATCGTGTTTCAGGATTTGCGGCTGTTTCCCCATATGACGGCGGAGAAAAATATTGCCTTTCCCATGGAACTCAGAAAGGTGCCGAAAAAAGAGCAGAAGGAGCGGGTGGAGGCACTGCTGCGGGCGGTTCAGCTTCCCGGATTTGAGAAGAGAAGGATGAAGGAGATGTCAGGGGGCCAGATGCAGAGAGTGGCCCTGGCCAGGGCTTTGGCAGCAGAACCCAGGGTGCTGCTTCTGGACGAACCCTTTTCCGGCCTGGACGAGGGGCTGAGGACAGAGATGGCGCGGCTGGTAAGAAAACTTCATGAGGCGTGGAAAATCACAACTATTCTCGTCACTCACGACAAGGCTGAGGCCCTTCGCTTGTCCGACCGCATAGCATTGATGGAGGATGGGAAGATTCTTCAGTACGGAACACCGGAGCAGATGTTCTGCCATCCGGGAACAAAAAAGGTGGCAGAGTACTTTGGAAAGGTAAATTATATTTCCGGGTCAGTGGCAGGAGGCTGGTTTGTCAGCCCTTTGTTTGAAAAAAGAACGGATTTGCCGGATGGGGTCTATGATGCCATGATTCGTCCGAACTCAGTGCAGCTGAAAGAGGAGGGCGATTATACAGTGGAGGAAGTTACCTTCATGGGGGAGATGACAGAGATAAGGGTGAGGGTGCCTGAGAAAATGGCTCCCGGCGGAAGCATCCTGTGCCAGAGAATGGAAGGCCCCGGCCGGCCGGTAAAATTACGGGCAGGAATGAAGGCCGGACTGGCCGTGGAAACGGAAGGGGCAGTGCTGTTCAGGCATGATATGGAATGAGGGAAAAGGGGCCGGAAACGGTATGTGGTGGCAGGTTATGTGCTGTGGCGGGGACTGTGTCCAGGTGGGGACTGTACCGGGAAAACATGGACGGGAGGAGATGCAGATGAAGAAAATCGTATTTGACTGTGACAATACCTTTGGAGTAAAGGACTGCGATGTGGATGACGGGCTGGCCCTGATGTATTTGCTGGGAAACAGGGAGGCCCAACTTCTGGGAATTACGTCCACCTATGGAAACAGCAGCCTGGATGTGGTGCAGGCAGTGAATCTGCGGATGCTGGAAGAATTGGGGCGCAGGGATATTCCTGTAAAAAGAGGCGGGGAGAAGAGGGGCTGTTACCAGAGCGAGGCTGCCGTCTTTCTGGCGGAAATGGCGGACCGCCATCCGGGGGAGCTGTCGATTCTTGCCACGGGTTCCCTGACAAACCTGAAAGGCGCATATGAGAGGGACAGTCATTTCTTTGAAAAGGTAAAAGAAATTGTCTTAATGGGCGGAATCACAAGCCCCCTTGTATTTGAAAAGAAGGTGATGGAGGAACTGAATTTTTCCTGTGACCCGCCGGCTGCCAGGACCGTCCTCACAAAGGGCCGGAATGTTTCCGTGATAACAGGTAACAACTGCCTTAAAGTTTTATTTACAAAACAGGAATACAGGGAACGGTTATCGGGAACGGAAAACAGGGCGGCAGCGTATATTATGGAAAAAACAGATGATTGGTTCAGATATAATGATGAGGGCTACGGCATTCACGGTTTCTATAACTGGGATGTGACGGCAGCGGCTTATCTTATGCATCCGGAATTGTTTGCGGATAATGTGAAAGGCCTGCGTGTGTCGGACCAGGACCTGGAGACAGGATATCTGAGAATGGAGGAGGATGAGATGAACGGGGGATGGAAAGCCGGAATCAAAGCTGGGATGAAAGCCGGAATGAGAGGTGCTATGAGAGGTGCAATGAGAGATGGAACGGAGTCCCGGACAGCAGACGGGAGGTGTATATGCAATCTGCCGCTCATCAGGGATGGGGCGGTGTTTAAGGACAATATTTATTGGAGTTGGCTGAGTGTGACCGGAATCCTGTCTGATGTCTGAAGATGCCTTGAACAGGTATGAATCAGGTCTGAGCAGGTAAGCATATGAAAAAGGACCCTGAAATGAGATGTAGGGGTCCTTTTGCGGTATTATAATCTTTTTGTCAGTCCGGCTGTCAGGAAAGCTTAAGGACGCACCAAAAGTTTGGCGGCTGTCATGCGTTCCACAATCTCATACATATTGGTGACGCTGCCGACCTGAAGCTTCTCGCTCAATCCATAAAAATTCAGGCAGGTTCCGCAGGTGAGAATCTCCACGCCCTGGGATTCCATGGATTTTAAATCCTCCAGGTTATCAGAGCCTTCGCAGGAAAGATAGGCGCCACTGTTATACAGAAGAATGGTTTCCGGCAGGACATCCTGCTGTGTAAGGGCGTAGACAAACCCTTTCATGAGAGCCTTTCCAAGTTCAGGGTCACCGTGGCCCATAAGGTTGGAGGACAGAACCACTGCCATGCCCTTTTTGCGGCTGTCAGGCTGGCAGACCGCCGGTTCCTCAGAATCATCCGGTGCATCGGAATCAGGGGTTACTCCCTGGCCAACTGGGATTTTTACGGAAAATTCATTGTCGCTTATTTTCTTGGAAACAGCTGAAAGGCCTTTGCTGGCAGCCATCTTGCTCAGGTTCTGGACCGCAATCTCATTGTCTACCAATACCTCAACCGTCTCTCCCGGATTGCAGGATTCCAACGCTTTCTTAGTGTCAATGACAGGCTTGGGGCACTGTTTTCCGCGTTCATCTAATTTCATAGTTCGTATCCTCCTTAAACATGTATCTGATTCTTCCTATTCCCGGAAGTGTGCTTTGAAATTATCATCACATGTCTCTAATTATAGCAGGTTTGAAAATGTATGCAAACGCTTTTGCCCCTTTGCAGGCCCGGCATTTATTTTTTCTATAAGGAAACAGCCGGCTATTTTTTTTATCTATACGGATGCGGAGCCGTTTCCTGTTTTTTGTACAGTTTATCCCGGTAAGTCTTAACCGGAGCTTCTCCGTCCGGAACCGTTATTTTACAATCAGGTATAAAGCTGTTTATATCACGCTATTAACACGCTTTTGATAATGATGTATATACCAAGTCCAACAAAGACAGCCGGTACGGCAAAATACTTATACGTTTGAATGATTGCTTTTATCTTGGGGAAATCGGTTATCTTTTCTCCCAGGAAGCACCAAACCGCCATCATTAAAACAAACACTATGATAGTTATAATGACCTGTATTGATGAATAGCCAGTAAACAATGGAATATAAACGCCAATATTATCAGCTCCATTTGCCACGCCTACGAGAGCAACGCTTAAAATTTCAGGCTTTACGATTTTACTGGCCATAGATGTTACATACCGCAATATATTCTGCAGCTTGTTGGGGTGGGCAGCTTCGGTTTCTTCTGTTTCCAACGGAAATTCTTTACGATTGGCTTTGTTTTGGGCAGGTCGTTTGTATGATATCCATTCCTTGACGCCTAAAGCAATCGGTATAAAACCGAGCAGACCGACGTATTTTTGCGGAACAAAGTTGAGGCCGAAAGCGGCTGACAGGCTTATTGCTGTCAGTATGCCAATA
This sequence comes from Enterocloster sp. 210928-DFI.2.20, assembly GCF_020554465.1. NCBI lineage: Bacteria > Bacillati > Bacillota > Clostridia > Lachnospirales > Lachnospiraceae > Enterocloster > Enterocloster sp. 210928-DFI.2.20. The sequence continues at coordinate 98,075 of NZ_JAJCHK010000005.1, read as the reverse complement.
GCAAGATATTGCCCAATGACAACATATTTCTTTTTAAAAGTTTCGTCAACCCTGGCATAGAGCACCATCATGACAAAAATATTATCTATGTTGGTACTGATAAATGAAACAATAGATGTAGTTACTATGCTGATCATTGTTTGTAACGCCTTTCTGCAAAATATAAAAGCCCATGCACACATTTTAAGTGTGTATAGGCTTACTATTCCAGTTCTAACCAGTTATATTCTGATTGACTTTTATACCTGATGGTATGAACTGCCCCCGCCCTATACGGATGCTTTGATTATAGCATAGCAATACGTTTTCTTACAATGACTTTGTTCGTTGTCCTGCGTTCAATCATTTTATCTTCAGGAACATAAAAAACGCCGGAAGAAGCAGGCATTGCTGCCGAAAGCTTAGTGATGCTGCGGGAAACGAATCTGCATGTTAATTTTCATCCAGCTTGTCAAGTGCCTGGGCAATGTTGAACGCATGGTCGCCAATGCGCTCATAATCGGTCAGGATTTCCGAATACAGGATGGAAGTCTCCACATGGCATTTCCCCTTTCGCATGCGCTCAATCTGGTTGGAGCGGTACCGGGCGGTCCGGCTGTCAATGTCTTGTTCCAGCAGCAGGGCCTGTTCCAGAAGGGAGGCGTGCTGCGGTAAGGATATATGTTCTGCCGGAGCGTCATGTTCCGTCAGAGAGCCGCGTTTATCTGGAGATTTCTGCTCTGGAGCAAAAGTGAAATCAACGCAGCAGGCGCTGCAAATCAGGTTTACGGCGCGCATGCAGGAGGTCCTCATATCGGCCAGTTCAACCGATGCCTGGGAAGAAAGCTCCAGCCTGCGCTCCATCATGGTCCGGGCATAGCCGGCAATATTTGTTGCATGGTCGCCGATGCGCTCCACATTTCCGATGATGGAGAACATGCGGTTAAGCGCATTTACTTCAGACGGGGAATTTTCCACTGCAAGGACCCTGGAAATCCTTCTGGATAACTGGGCATTGTAAAGATCAATCTCTTCCTCACGTTTTTGAATCTGCTCCAATTCGTATTCATCCCTGTGCTCAAAAGCCAGAAAACTGGTTTCAACATTGGAGGCCGCCAGAGCAAGCATCCGGCTGATGTCCTCATTCAGCTGCTTCCTTGCTATGACTGATACGCCAAGTACATGTTCGGAGGCCAGCAAATCCTCAAACCAGCGCTCCTCATCCGTTGTTTTCTGCGGCTTATCAGGCAGAAGCTTTTCGGATATCCGCGCAAGCTGTGTGCCGAAAGGCAGCAGAAGCAGGGTTGTGACAATGTTAAACAGTGTATGTACATTGGCAATCTGCGCCGCGGGATTGTCCGGTGTGAACGAGGCCATCCACTGTGTAAAGGGGGACACCAGGCAGATCAGGGTAAACACAGTTGTGCCAATGACATTGAATATCAGGTGAATCAGGGTGGTCCGTTTCGCGTCGCGGTTTGCCCCAATAGAGGCCAGGACTGCGGTGATGCAGGTGCCGATATTCTGGCCGAACAGGACAAAGACCGCGCTGTCCAGTCCGATTAATCCGCTTACAGCCAAAGCCTGAAGGATACCAACAGATGCAGAAGAGGACTGTATGATAGCAGTAAAAGCTGCTCCGGCCAGAATACCCAGAAAGGGATTGGAAAACTTTGTCATCAAATTGACAAAATGCTGGGAATCGCGCAGCGGTATCATTGCCGCGCTCATCATTCCCATGCCGAGAAAGAGGATACCCAGACCTGCAATAATACCACCGGCAAACTGGACCTTTTTCTGTTTGACAAAAAGAATCAGGGCAACACCTGCAAATGCAATCAACGGCGCGATGGCCCCGATGTCCAGGGCTATGAGCTGGCCGGTCACGGTGGTCCCGATATTGGCGCCCATGATGATCCAGACAGCCTGTTTGAGCGTCATGAGCTGGGAGTTGACGAAGCCTACCACCATGACGGTTGTGGCGGATGAGGACTGGATGATAGCAGTGATTCCGGCTCCCACGAACACGCCTAAAAACCGGTTGGCAGTCAGCCGCTCCAGAATCTGCTTCATGCGGCTTCCGGCTGCGGCTTCCAGATTGGTGCTCATCATCTGCATGCCGTACAAAAATAATGCCAGTCCTCCTAATAGACTGAAAAACGAATGAATACTCACAATGATTCCTCCTCTTTTATCTGTTTGGCAGTATTATTTCAAAAGAAAAAGGCATTGCCCGCATCCATGTGTATGAATGCGGGTCATGCCTTTTCTTTTAAACATATGAAGCGTGGTTTTTGGGTGAAAATTTGGTCATCGTCGTTGACGGTGGCGTCCATATGTATGTCATTTCCCTTCTGATGTTTTGTATATGGAAATATCCTGTCCTGCTGGAATTATATGAGGATAAAGGGACAATGTCAACGGGATGGGAGGAATATTAACGATACTTTAATGCGGATGCATCTAATCATCTCATTGGGAACCAGCAGGATATCTGCAGTTGGCCGGGTGCGTATCATAGGGAAGATAGGGAGTTGCAGCTGGCGTAGTGCCGGAAATGTGATTATCGTGCAAAGGTGAGAGAATAAAACCGCTGTATTCCTCCAAAGATGGGGTACAGCGGTCAATTGTTGGAAATGGATATTTAAGGTGTCGAATATTTCAGTATATCCTCCAGAGAAATCTCCAGGTGCTCAATCATGAGATTATAACCAAGCTGGGTATCGCGTTTATGGAAAGCATCTATAATTTTTGCATGCGGCGTAACTGCATTTCCCATAATTTTATCCACAGCAAAGGCTTTGGAGCGGTAACTGCGGAAGCATTCAGTGATATTCTGACTAATACGAATCATCAGCTGATTATCAGTAAATTCCATAACTTGATTGTGGAAAAGTTCATCATAGGAGAGCAGTTTGACTGTGTTTTTGTCATTAAGAGCCTGTTGGAAAAGAAAATGCGTTTTTTCTAATGCCTCAATATCGGAATCCGTTGCCCTTGGAATAGCCAGACGTACAGCCATAGGTTCTATGGCCATCCGCACTTCCATGAACTCAATCATACTTCTGCCATTTTCACGAAACCATTCAAGCGCCATCTCATTGGAATCATTTTTTCTGTACTTGTCACTTAAAAAAATGCCCTTTCCCTGAATCGCAGTTACATAATCCATTGCTTTTAACATTCGGTAAGCTTCTCGGGCAGTGGAGCGGCCTATTCCCATCATTTCACAGACTTCTTTTTCTGTAGGCAGTTTGTCACCTGGCTGCAAATTATTATCCGTTATGTAATTTTGGAGATTCTGAATTGCCTGATCCACAACAGAAATCCTTGCAATACTTTTCAGAGGTTTATTCATTCGTTTCCCCTTCTTTGCTTATATTCTCTCAGTCATTCCCGTGCCGGTTGGTTTATATTTTATCAACGTTTACCAGAATTTACAAGTGCTATTACCGAAATGGGGGGGATATTTATATTTCTGTAAAATGCAATAGTTCCAGTATATCTGACATCGACCTGGCTTTTTCATTAGGATAGCGGGGCCAGCGGAGCGTATATGAATGTATATGGCACTAATTAAATAGTTGTATTAAATATAGCATATCATGTTATCAGACAACATGTCAATTGTAAAATGCATGGAATTAGGGAAATGCTGTTTTCTCTAAAAAAACGTCGGTATCATATACATAATGCATAAAAATATACTGTAATATAAAAATCTATTGACATATTATGAAAAAATAGTTATCATGTTATCAGACAACATGATAACCGCAAAACATATAAGATTAGACCAATATTAAAAGTGCAAAGGAGAACATCAAATGACAAGAAATGAGTTTACGCAGAAGTATGGACAGATTTTATGCCCCCTGGTAACACCGTATGATACCAATGAAGAGGTTAATTACAAGGCCTATGAAGACTTAATCGAATATTTGATTCAAAATGACCTTTGTGATTCATTAATCGTGACAGGAACAACGGGAGAGGCATCCCTGCTTACATTTGATGAAAGAGTCAGATTAATGGAAACAGCTCTTAAGGCTTCGGCTGGCAGGAAACCTGTTATAGCCGGTACAGGATGCGCCTCTACAAAGGAAACGATTGCTCTTACGAGAAAGGCTGAGGATTTAGGCATTGAGCTCTGTATGGTGGTTGCCCCCTATTATAACAAGCCTACCCAGGATGGCATCTATAACCATTACAAGGCAGTTGCCAATAGCGTACATATTAATATCCTCCTTTATAATATTCCGATTTTCGTGGGTGTAAACGTGGATGCCCCAACGGTAAGAGAGCTTTCAAAAATTGAGAATATCATCGGAATCAAAGATGAGGCAGGCATTAACCCCACACAGATTACGGACTTTATATTAGCAACAGAAGATATTAATTCGGAATTCGTAATCTTTAACGGAGATGATATCATGCTTCTACCCACGGTAGTCCAGGGAGCCATGGGTGTTGTAAGCGGAGGAGCCCATATCTTTGGACATGAAATCCGTACAATTTTAAAAGCATTTGCGGAGGGGGATCATGATAAGGCAAAGGAACTGTTCGTACCGCTTTACAGATTTTGTAAAGCATGCGGACAGAATGGAAGAATTCTTCCGAATTCGATTATGAGACCGGCGATTGAGATGGTAACAGGCATTCCGATCGGACCGTGCAGAGGGCCTCTGGCGCCTATTACTGAGGAGGAGAGAAAAATTCTGGTGGACACTATGGGTTCCATTGGAATTAAAGTAAACGGATAACCAACGAATGATGAAAGGAAGGGTATTTTGGTATGATGAAAAAACGATGGGCAGTAAGTTTGGCGGCAGTCATGATTCTGGGGTTGACAGCATGCTCAGGGGGAGGAACAACAGGAGGAACAAATGCATCTGCATCGACTGATTCAGGACAGACGCAGGAAGAAAAGACGGAGGCAGGCAGCTCTGAAAAGGAAAACACTGAGACATCAGCAGAATTGGATGGGGAAATTACGTTTGGTGTCAGCTGCGCAATTACTGGCAACTTTCCGTTGGCAGGTCAGAGAACGAAGGAGGGAATTGACCTGGCCTTGGAGCAGATTAATGCCAATGGAGGCGTTTTGGGCAAGAAACTGGTATATGTAGCGGAGGACGATCAAAATACGCAGACAACGGCGGTAAATGTAGTAACCAGATTATTAAATGAGAACGTATGTGCCGTGATTGGACCACATACCTCCGGAAATGCAGCAGCTACCAGTGATTTGTATAAAAATGCCCAGATACCATTTATGACTGGCGGTTCCAGCCCCAAATTAGCGGAATTGGATAACCCTTATTTCTTCCGAGTAAGGCCTTCGGACACAATCAACGGACAGGTGGCAGCAAGATATGCAATTGATACGCTTGGAGCTAAGAAGATTGGAATTTCCTACAATAATAATGACTTTGGAACCGGTGGAAGAGATGTTATCATTCCAATATTGGAAGCAGACGGCATCGAGTATGTGGCAGTCGGACATAATGCAGGCGATAAGGATTTAACAGGACAGATGATGCAGCTAAAGAGTGCAGGCGTTGACTGTATTATTTCATGGACAGATGATGCTGAGGTGGCATTAACCGCCAGGCAGCTGTATGAACTCGGATTTGATGTCCCGGTAATTGCTTCCGCAGGTGTTGTTATGGACCAGGTGTTAAATCTGCTGGAGCCGGAGTATGTGGAAGGATGGTATGCTGTAACTGATTTTGTCTCAACGAATGATGACGACACTGTAAAGCAATTCGTGGAGGATTTTAAAGCAAAATATGGATATGCTCCTGAACTTTATGCATCTACATATTATAGCGCGGCTTATGTACTGGCAGACGCAATAGAAAGAGCCGGGTCAACCGAACCTCAGGCTGTCAGGGATGCTCTGGCGGAAACAAAGGATATAAAACTTCCGGAAGGAGTGTTCTCATGTGATGAAGAAGGAAATATGGTCCATGGCTGTGTTATTGCGCAGATTAAGGAGAAGATTCCTGGCATGGTAGATTATGTGACGGTAGAGTAGCAGTCGTTGAAAAATGGATGCAGACAGGAATGCGGTTTGCATCCATTTTAAACTAAGAGATGGGAGGTCGCCAATGACTTACAGCATTATTATCCAGCTTATTGTAAGCGGTCTTGCTCTTGGATTTATTTATGCGCTGGTGGCAATTGAGTATACATTGATTTTCAATTCTACTGGTCTGTTAAATTTCAGCCATGATAAATTCATTATGCTGGGTGCTTATATCTTTGCAGCTCAATTCCTTATGAGGATGGGAACTAATCCGGTGGCAGGAGTCCTGGCCACGGTTCTTACCATGTTTATATTTGGTGTTCTGGTGGCCACCGGGATCTTTAATCCTCTTCGTAATATGACGTCCCCAATCTTTGCTGTTATGGGTACGGTGTTTTTGGGAAGGATTCTCAATGAACTGGCCAGAATTATCTGGGGTGCCACCCCTTTTACAGTTCCCGGTTTTTTAAAAGGAACGGTAAAGCTTGGGGATATTGTGATTACGGTAGCAAACATCACTGTTATTGTAGTCTCCATAGCAATTGTCATTCTTTTACAGTTGTTTTTTAATTTCACGAAAACAGGAAAGGCCATGAGATGCGTACAGCAGAACAAGACAGCGGCCACCTTGATGGGAATTAACGTCACCAGAAATATAAATTTAACAATTGCCCTCAGTGCGGCAATCTGTGCAGTCATAGGCATTATGGTGATTCCTTTATTTACTGTGGATTTAACCATAGCTAACATGATTGGACTAAAGGGATTTGCGGCCGGCGTGTTTGGCGGTTTTGGATATTTACCGGGAGCGATTTTGGGAGGCGTGGTAATAGGAATACTGGAGAATCTGAGCACACTTGTGATTCCCACACTGTATAAAGACTGTGTAGCTTTTGTACTTTTAATCGCATGTCTCCTTATACGGCCTACCGGTCTTCTGGGACACAGAAAAAAATGATGGAGGTACACATGAATAAATCGACAAAGATAATAGGAATTCTTTTTGGAATCTTCCTGCTGGTCCTCATTCCGATTGTTGACAAGAATACCTACCATCACATCGTACTGTGCCAGACGCTGGTCAATATTGTGGTGGTTACCGGATTGAATTTTATAACCGGACTGACCGGACAGATGAATATGGGTACGGCTGGAATTATGGCACTGGGAGCTTACTCTGCTGCCTTATGCAGCGCTAAATTTCAGATGCCGGTTGTGGTGGGGTTTATAGTTGCCATCGTAATGGGTATCCTGATTGGAAAGGGTCTGGGATATCCCAGTCTGCGCTTAAAAGGCGTATATCTTTCCCTTACTACCATTGGTTTCAGCGAGATAACCCGGCTTATTCTTACGAATTGGGTGGGGTTGACCGGGGGAACAATGGGCGTACAAAACATACCGTGGATTAATCTTTTTGGAATAGAGCTAAATACATCCTTCAGAATCTATTATTTTTATCTAGCTATTGTAATAGTCATCACTATCATGGCATACCGAATCGTTCATTCCAAATGGGGGAGGGTATTTAAGGCGATACGGGACAATGTGGAGGCAGTTGAGGCCAGCGGTATCAATATTGCTGAGATGAAGATACTTGCTTTTACCCTGGCCACCATATTGGGATGTTTTGGGGGAGCCATGTATACACATATGATGGGATATATCAACCCAACCACCTTTGTTCAGGATTTATCGGCTAACTATCTTGCTATGATGATGATTGGAGGTATCGGTACCGTGGGAGGAAATGTGATTGGCGGTGCGGTTATCACGATTTTGCCGGAGTTCCTGCGTTTCATGGAAAGTTATTACTGGTTGGTATTCAGTGTAATCGCCCTGTTGTTTGCGATTTTCCTGCCCAATGGCATTGTCTCCCTGTTTACCCATACTGGTCCGTTTGGAAAATTTGGTCTGATAAAACATCTGTGCAAAAAGGAGGGAGAATAGATAATGAGTGAAGATACAATTTTAAAGCTGGATCACATTACAAAAAGATTCTCCGGCCTTGTTGCAGTGAATGATTTGTCCCTTGAAATGAAAAAAAGAACCATACACGCCCTGATTGGGCCAAACGGATCAGGAAAGACAACCACGGTTAATCAGATTACCGGTACATATGCACCTACAGAAGGGGAGATATATTATAAGAATACATGTACAACCCTTATGCAGCCGTACCAGATAGCGCGTTTGGGCATAAGCCGGACGTTCCAGAATTTAAAGTTATTCCAGTCCATGACAGTCATGGAAAATCTGATGGTTGGAGGCCATCAGATGACAAAATTAGGTATTCTTAAGTTTCTTTACCATTTCAGGGAAGCTGGAAAAGAGGAGCAGTTACTTAGGGAAAGGGCAGAGGAAGTGCTGGAATATATAGGCCTGGAGGATATACGGGATGTAAATGTAAAAAACCTTCCTTACGGAAAACAGAAAATGACAGAGTTTGGACGGGCTTTGATGCTGAAACCGGATACGCTTATTTTAGATGAGCCGGCCGCCGGACTGAATCCAACAGAACGGAAGGAGTTTGTGGATATTATACTCAAAACCTTTGATTCAGGGGTGGACATTTTCCTGATTGAACACAACATGGATGTGGTCATGAATATTTGTACCAATATCACGGTGTTAAATTTCGGAGCGAAAATTGCGGAGGGGACTCCGGATGAAATACAGAATAATGATGAGGTAATCAAAGCGTATCTTGGTGACCGTTATAAGCCTATCATGCATATTAAGGAGGAGGTGTTGGCACATGCTGAAGGTAAATAATATCAACGTATATTACGGAAAAGTAGAGGCATTGTTCAACGTTTCCTTTGAGGTGGGTGATGATGAGATTGTGTCCCTGATTGGGGCAAACGGAGCAGGAAAGACCACATTGATGAAAACCATTGTGGGTATCAACCGCACCGCGCAGGGTTCCATTGAATATAACGGAAGGGCAATCCATAACCAAAAGCCCCATAAATCCATTTATGATGGAATTGTGTATGTGCCTGAGGGACGGGAGGTATTTCCTCAGATGACGGTGCTGGAGAATCTGGAGATGGGCGCTTTCAGCAAAAAGTATTCAAAAGGGGAGATGGCAGACCATGTGGCTGAAGTGTACGACCTGTTTCCCAGACTAAAGGAACGGTCTAAACAGGCAGCAGGAACCATGAGCGGCGGCGAACAGCAGATGTTAGCCATAGGAAGAGGTATGATGAGCAATCCTAAACTTCTTATGTTTGATGAACCTTCCCTGGGACTGGCTCCGGTCATTGTGGATGAAATGTTCCGGGCCATTATACATATCAATGAGATGAAAAAGACCCCGATTGTAATTGCAGAGCAGAATGCCTTTATGGCTATGGGAATTTCCAACAGAACTTATGTACTGGAAGTAGGGCATGTGGTTAATCATGGAAAAAGTTCGGTACTTCTGGATAGTCCGGAGATCAAAAAGGCATACCTGGGCGGATGATGGAGGCAGCGATGAGATTAGGTCTGGAGGGTAAAACAGTAGTCATTACCGGCGGGGCCGGGGGAATCGGAAAAGAGGCTGCAAGGGGATTCCTGAAGGAAGGGGCAGCTGTAGCTGTCTTTGCGAGAACGGAAGAAAAGGTGGATGACTTCTGCCGGGAGATGCGCGGACTGGGGTATGACAATTTCTATGGAGAAGTTCTGGATGTGGCGGACAAAGAGGGGGTACGCTGGTTTACGGAAAAGGTGTGCCGAAAGTTCGGAACTGTGGACGTGTGGATTAATAATGCCGGTATTGCCATAGATAAGCCATTTTTAGAGTATACAGAAGATGAATGGGACACCATCATGAATACAGACCTTAAGGCGGTATGGGATTGCATACGTCTGGTGGCGCCCATTATGATGAAGCAGGAACGTGGCGTAATTATCAATATATCCAGCTTCGCGGCAAAGATTCCCAGCGCCGGAGGAGCCATATATGGGGCGGCTAAGTCGGGAGTTTCCAGTCTTACCAGAACACTGGCAGCCGAACTGGCACCTTATCATATCCGCGTTTTGGGTGTTGTGCCCGGGATGATTGATACGGAAATAAGCAAAGCCAATATAAAAGAGAATGGGGAGCAACTGGTTCAGAATGTGTCTCTGGGACGTCTGGGCGCAGCAGAAGACCTGGCAGGCCCCATTGTATTTCTGGCATCTGAACAGGCGGAATATATGACAGGTTTTGATTTGGAGGTAACAGGCGGAAAATTTGCCGTACAGAATACCAGGTGGGCTTGGAATTTAAAGGAGGAATAGAGAATGGAGTATACGAACAGATATATAGGGGGGTATCCAATTATTGGAATCAGACCCATTATTGATGCGAGACAGGGCATGCTGGATGTTAGAGGGTCACTGGAGGAGCAGACCATGAATATGGCCAGAGCAGTCAAAGAACTGTTTGAGCAGAACGTGCGGTACTCGAACGGTCAGCCGGTTCAGACAGTGCTGGCGGACGGTACCATAGGACGTGTTGCCGAAGCAGCGGCCTGCGCACATAAGTTTAAAAAGCTGGGAGTAGATATCACTCTTTCAGTCACTCCGTGCTGGTGTTATGGTTCTGAGACTATGGACATGGACCCTATGACAATTAAGGGAGTGTGGGGACTGAATGCCACAGAGCGTCCGGGTGCCGTATATCTGGCTTCTGTATTGGCAGCCCATGCCAGGAAAGGACTTCCGGCTTTCGGGATATATGGCAGACATGTGCAGGAAGCAGATGACCCTGAGATCCCGGAAGATGTGAAGGAAAAACTACTCCGTTTTGCAAGAGCGTCCATTGCAGCTGCATCCATGCGGGGAAAATCCTATTTGCAGATTGGCTCCATGTGTATGGGGATATCCGGTTCCGGTATTGACCCTGATTTTTTTGAGGAATATCTGGGAATGAGGGTGGAGTCAGTCGATGAAGTGGAAATTCTCAGGAGAATTGATAAGGGTATCTATAATCATAACGAATATGAAAGGGCCCTGCACTGGACCAGAGAGAACTGTAAAGAGGGGCTGGACAAGAATCCGGAATTTGCCAGACACAGCAGGGAAAAGAAGGATAAGAACTGGGAATTTACAGTGAAATGCGCTCTTATTATCAAGGATTTAATGAACGGCAACCCGACATTTTCAGATGAACACCGCGAGGAAACATTGGGGCACAATGCTCTTGCGGCTGGTTTTCAAGGACAGAGGCAATGGACGGACCACTATCCCAACACGGATTTTCCTGAGGCGATTTTAAATACATCTTTTGATTGGAACGGCCCCAGAGAACCTTATATTCTGGCTACGGAGAATGATACACTCAACGGTGTAAGCATGCTGCTTCTTAAGCTTCTCACCAATCGTGCTCAGATGTTTGCGGATGTCAGGACTTGTTGGTCAGAAGATGCGGTAAAACGCGTAACCGGCTATTGTCTGGAAGGTAAAGCCAAAGAGGCCGGCGGTTTTATTCATCTGATAAATTCCGGCGCATGCTGCCTGGATGCCTGTGCGGAAGCACGGGATAATGAAGGGAAGCCAGCCATTAAACCTTGGTGGGAAATGACGCAGACAGATGTGAAAAACTGTCTGAATGCTACAACATGGTGTGAGGCGGATTTGGGGTATTTCCGCGGAGGTGGTTATTCATCACGGTTTGAGACAAAAGCTGAGATGCCCATGACCATGATACGCCTGAATCTGGTAAAGGGAGTGGGCCCTGTTGTGCAGCTGGTGGAAGGATGGAGTGTGCATCTTCCGGAATCCATATCGGACCAGCTTTGGAAGAGGACCGATTATACATGGCCCTGTACCTGGTTCACTCCCAGAGTGACAGGACATGGCATTTTTGCTAGCGCTTATGATGTGATGAATCATTGGGGAGCTAATCATGGTGCTATAAGTTATGGTCATGTGGGCGCAGATGTAATCACACTTTGCTCCATGCTGAGAATACCGGTATGTATGCACAATGTGGAAGAAGAGAGAATATTCCGTCCAGCATGCTGGAATGCATTCGGAATGGACAAGGAAGCCCAGGATTACAGAGCATGTCAGGCGTATGGCCCAATGTACAGATAGGATGGACGGTATGGACAGGGATCAGATAAGGAATGCGATAGAACAGGGAAATACGGCTCTGGGAATCGAATTTGGCTCTACCAGAATTAAGGCAGTGCTGGTAGATGGAAAGAATAAGCCTATTGCACAGGGCAGTTATGACTGGGAAAACCGGTTTGAAGAGGGAATATGGACCTATCGTCTGGCAGATGCCCAGACGGGGCTTATCTCCTGCTTCCGGTCCTTAAAAGAGGATGTGAATAAGAAATATGATATTACACTGCATACTATAGGCGCCATGGGAGTTTCGGCCATGATGCATGGCTATATGGCGTTTGACCAGAATCAAAAACTTCTGGTACCATTCAGGACTTGGAGAAACACCATGACAGCGGCGGCTTCCCAAAAACTGACAGAAATTTTTCACTTTCCAATTCCCCAGCGATGGAGTATAGCGCATCTGTATCAGGCAATTTTAAACGGAGAAAAACACGTTGACCAGATTCGTTATCTGACCACATTGGACGGATATATTCACTGGAAGCTGACCGGACAAAAGGTAATTGGAATCGGGCAGGCCTCCGGAATGTTCCCCATAGACACAGAACAAAAGGATTACAGAAAAGACCTGGCAGAGCGCTTCGACCAGTTGGTTGCTGATAAAAAATATCCATGGAAGGTCCTGGACATTCTTCCGGAGGTACGGACGGCTGGAGTGCCGGCGGGAACATTGACAGAAGAAGGAGCTGCTTTTTTGGACCCGGATGGAGATCTCAGGGCCGGAATTCCCATGTGTCCGCCGGAAGGAGATGCGGGCACTGGAATGGTGGCGACCAACAGTGTTGAGCCGGGAACCGGAAATGTATCAGCCGGTACATCCATATTTTCCATGATGGTTTTGGAGCATCCGCTCTCCGGTGTTTACCCGGAACTGGACTTGGTAACAACTCCGGAAGGGGAGCCGGTAGCCATGGTGCACTGCAATAATTGCACGTCAGATTTAAATGCCTGGGTTAATATGTTCAGAGAGGCAGCTGAACTGTTCGGATGCGAGGTAACTGCCGATGAACTATACGGACGGCTCTTTCGCAAGGCAATGGAGAGTAAAACGGATTGTAAAGGCCTGCTGTCGTATTGCTATCTTTCGGGAGAACATATTACCGGAATGGAGGCGGGGAGGCCGCTCTTTGCCAGGACTCCGGACAGTGAGCTTCATTTGTCCGATTTCATGAGAGTGCAGATGTATGCGTCTATGGCCACACTTCGGATGGGAATGGATATTCTGGTACAAAAGGAAGGTATCTGCCTGGCGCGTATGTTGGGGCACGGAGGTTTTTTCAAAACCCAGGGTGTTGGCCAGAAGATGATGTCAGACGCACTTAATGTTCCTGTAACAGTGATGGAAACAGCGGGAGAAGGCGGAGCCTGGGGAATGGCAATCCTGGCATCCTTCAGAAGGGATAATCATAATCTGGGCCTTGCAAAATATTTGAACGGACATGTATTCCAGGACACAGGGACGTTAACTGAGGTACCGGATAAAGAAGGGCATTTGGGATTTGAACAGTTTATGGCAAGGTTCAGAGAGGGACTTTACATTGAACGGGCTGCTGTGAAATATCTTAAGGTTTAGAGAAGGAGGCTTACATAAAATGGGTACAAAATTAGATGTGGCATTTAAATTTGGTGCGGGAAGATATATACAGGAACCAGATGCCCTTAAATTGGCCGGAGGTGAGATTGGAAGGTTTGGTCATCATGCACTGGTGATTGGAGGTCCTACGGCTCTCGATATTGCCGGAGAGCCGCTGAGGAGGAGTTTGTGTGATGCCTGTGTCACTCATGAATTTGTGGTTTACCCCGGTTACAATACCAGAGAGGCGGTAAACCATTATGCCGCATATTGTAAAAAAAACAGCTTTGATGTAGTGGTTGGAGTCGGGGGCGGGAAGATCATGGACTTAGCAAAAAGCATTGCCCATATGGCTGAGCTTCCGGTAGTGAATATTCCGACCCAGGCAGCCACATGCGCGGCATATACACCCATGAGTGTTATGTATACTGAGGAGGGGGCAGCATACGGTACAGTGGGCGGTAATTTTTACCATGATTACGAAGTATCCGCGGTAATCATTGATGAGACGGTCATGATTCATCAGCCTCCCAGATATGCTGCATCCGGGATACTGGATGCCATGGCGAAGTTTATTGAGGTACAGCATGGTCATGCCTCTATGCCATTTAATGATTTTAATATTGAATTATACACGGCCTACTATTTATCAAAATATACTTATGATATTCTTAAGGAGACATGTTTAAAAGTATATGATGATATTCGGGAACACCGGCTGACAAAGGAGGTTCATGATTTCCTGTTTATTAATTTTGCGCTGACCAGCGTCATCAGTGGGGTTTCCAAAGCATTTGGGCAGACAGCGCTTGCCCATGAAATGTATTACTGTGCCAGAATGTTCTTTACCAATGACTCCTTGTCCTATCTTCATGGGGAAATCGTCGGAACCTCATTGATACTCCAATTGTATTACAATGGAACGCCGGAGAAAATTCCGGAATTTCGGAATTTCATGAAGCGGATGGAGATGCCGGTTACTCTTAAAGAACTTGGTATTCCGGAAACAGGGAAGAATATCCAGAAGATATTTGAGTATTTGCACAGTACGGCATTTGTAGAGGACACAGAGGAAAACCGGGAAAAACTGATGAACTCTATCAGGGCTGTTTGTGAAATATGAAGAAGAATGTCCGGATAAGACATAGCTGTTGTGTTAATCTGGTCCTGTATTTGATAGGAATTATACTCATGCCTGTGGGTGTGGTGATGACAATTATGTCCGGGCTGGGGGCGGGGGGTTATGATGCCTGGAATTTTGCCCTGGCCGGTCTGTTGGGCCAGCCGGTTTCTTCAGGGATTTATATTTCCTCTGTGTGTGTTATATTGCTGACCGCGGTAATCCGGCGCAGGATACCACGATTTACCACATTTATTACTTCTTTTCTATTAGGTGTTTTTACAGACCTGTGGCAGAGGATATGTTTGAATAGCGGGATTAGTACACTACATCCATATCTGCTGTTTGCGGGAGGAATGATAATAGTGGCTTTCTGCGCAGCGGCTTATATGGAAGGAGATCTTCCTCCCGGACCTACCGATGACCTGGTGGTGGCATTTCACCGGAAAGGACTGGGACTGGGGAATGTGAAACTGGTAATGGATTTGATATGCGCAGCCATGGCGTTCTGCCTGGGCGGAGAAATAGGTGCCGGGACAGTGTTGTTGACATTTGGTTTGGGGCCGTTAATCGGAGGCTTTCATACATACATTCTAAAGGCAGTAAACAAATTTGAGAATCGGGGAAAGACCTATGAAAATGAAGATAGAGAAAATTTCTGTGGTGGACCAGACGATTGATTGGCTGAAAGAATATATTGAAGAAAATCAGCTGAAGGAGGGGGACCGTATGCCTACAGAGCAGGAGGTCTGCAATATGTGCGGAATCGGCAGGTCAACGGTCAGGGAAGCTTATCGGATGATGCAGGCATTAAAGATAACAGAGTCTGTAAGAGGAAAGGGAGTCTTTTTCAGAAAGCAGGAGAAGCCGCAGGTTGAGCGAAGTGAAATTGCAGATTGGTTCAGGGAGAACAGCGAGAATATAGAAAATTATATGGAGGTCCGCAATGCTGTTGAGCTGATGGCTGTCAGGATGGCAATGAAAAAGGGAGATAAAAAGTGGATTGAGCATCTTAACGTGATTTCAGAAAAGACAAAGGAACTCTTGGCGGGTGGTCACACCAGGCAGAACAGAGGTGTGCTTATGACGCTTTATGACGAGGAATTTCATCAGAAAATCACATCGGTAAGTAAGAACCCACTGCTGATATGCATTGAAAAAACCATTACAGACTGCCTGGCTGATTATAGAAATAAGGTGTTTATGTTAGATGAAAATATTGAAAGGGCCTACCGGTCTCACTGCGCTATCATTGAAGCCATACAGAGCGGAGATGTAAGTGCAGCGGAGGAAACGATTAATGAGCATTTGGCGGATTCTCTGGCGGATATGAAGATGGTACAGGAAAAGAATTAAGAAGGGAGAGTTTAGGATGGAGATAGCGGTTACAGATATAAAAGACACGAAAATAGAGGGAGTGACAGTATTGATAGAGGAAACAGAGCCATACAGAGAGAACTATTTTGAGTGGGCTGCTTCGCCCCTTATTGCCAGTTTTCAGTCATCCCAAATCAGCGGGGGAATATTGTCTTGTCAGACGGCAGAACCGCAGTTCCAGGAGTTTGAATATCATAAAGACAAGGAGTTTTTTTACTTTGTCCAGGGTACAGCTTTGATGCCCTTTGCAAATTTTGATTCAGAAGGTAAGGTGGATGAGGCGTCTATACAGATTGTGCGTATTCCAGAAGGCACACAATTGATTATAGACGCGGGAAAACTACATTTTGTTCCGGTAGCTGAGGGACCGGGGAAAGTAAAAATTGTGGTGGTATCTCCTAAAATGGATTCACCCAGGGTGCCTGTACGTGAATCTGTGAACGGTTTTTTGAAAAGCTGAGGTGTGCCTATGGAAATTCTTGTTTGTATTAAGCAGGTGCCGGGAACTGCTGATGTTGAGGTGGATTCAGTTACCGGCGTGCTGAAAAGGGATGGAGTGGAATCAAAGTTAAATCCATATGACCTTTTTGCACTGGAAATGGGATTTGAAATGGCAGAAAAAGAGAATGCACGAGTAACTGTGATTACCATGGGCCCCATGCAGGCGATGGAAGTGCTGAAAGAGGCTGTTTATATGGGAGCGGAATCAGGAGTGTTGGTTTCTGACAGGTGCTTTGCAGGCGCAGATGTCTGTGCTACCAGTTATACGCTCTGTCAGGGAATACAAAAGGCAGGGACATTTGATGTCATTCTTTGCGGAAAACAGACCACGGATGGGGATACAGCCCAGGTGGGACCGGAAATCGCTGAATTTATGGGGATTCCCCATGGTGCAAATGTGATGGATATAACTGATATAGGTGAAAATGAAATTACCATACGAATGAACCTGGAACATAGAATACAGACTCAGCGGATGAAAATGCCGTGTCTTTTGACTGTGGAGAAGGATGCAAACACACCCAGGCTGCCTTCTTATAAGAGAAAACTGAACATGTCATTGGATTGTCTTAAGACGGTATCGTTAAAGGAACTTAGTGATCAGGACAGTAAACATTATGGGCTTGATGGTTCTCCCACCCAGGTAGAACGGATTTTTCCACCAGAAAAGAAAAAAGATAAAGAAATAGTAGAAGAAAACGGACAGAAATTAGCCCGATATTTGATTCATATTCTTCAAGAGAAAAAATTTCTGTAGCTACTGACCGGGAAGGAGAAACGTATGGCGAAAATAAAAGTCAATCAGGACAGAGTCACGAAGGATATAGCAAAACAATTAGAAGAACTCTGCCCTTTTGGAGCGATTTCGGAAGAGAACGGTATATTATCTATATCATCCGGATGCAGAATGTGCCGCATATGTGTGAAAAAAGGGCCGGCCGGAGTAGTGGAGTGGATTGATGAGGACTTGGGAGATTGTGCTGTCGAGAAAGAAAAATGGAAGGGGATTGCTGTATATATTCAGATGGATGGAGATAGAATTCATCCGGTATCACTGGAGTTAATAGGAAAAGCAAAAGAACTGGCATCAGTGATACAGGCCCCTGTTTACTGTCTGCTTATTGGAAATCGTGTAAAAGAAAAGGCTGAGGAATTGCTGTATTATGGGATCGAACGGGTATTCCTGTACAATCATCAGGAACTGAACGATTTTAACATTATGACATATGCAAATGTATTCTCTGATTTTATCGAGAATGCGAAGCCTTCGTCCATATTGGTGGGAGCCACCAGCGAAGGCAGGTCATTGGCACCAAGGGTGGCCGCGCGTTTTAGGACAGGTCTGACAGCAGACTGTACGGTTTTAGAGATGAAGGATAATTCGGATTTGGTTCAGATAAGACCGGCATTTGGTGGCAATATTATGGCTCAGATAGTGACACCCAGACATCGGCCGCAGTTCTGTACAGTGAGATATAAGGTGTTTTCTCAGGCAGAGCGAAACCAGTTCCCCAGTGGTTCTGTAGTAGACATGGAGATAAGTGATGGTTTTTTTGATGCATCTGTTCAGGTCCTTTCAAATGAAGAAAAGACACGGCAGGCAGATATATCAGATGCGGAAACTATCGTGGCTGTGGGAAGAGGCGTGAGAACCAAGGCGGATTTAGAAATTATAAAAGTGTTTGCTGACCGGTTAGGGGCTCAGATGGCCAGTACCAGACCATTGATTGAGAATGGATGGTTTGATGCAAGACAACAGATAGGGCTTAGCGGAAGAACCGTAAAACCCAAACTGATTATTACCATAGGTATTTCCGGAGCCGTTCAGTTTGCTGCGGGGATGAAAGGATCTGACTGCATCATAGCTATTAATAAGGATAAAAAAGCACCAATATTTGATATTGCCAATTATGGACTCGTCGGTGATTGGTACGAAATCTTACCGGAGCTGGCCAATTGGATGAAGGAGGGGGAGATATGGACAAGAATCGGATGAATCAGGAATGTATAGATGATATTAAGGCCATGTTTCCGCCGGAACGAGTGCTGATTGGAGAAGAAATCAGTGAGGACTACGGGCACGATGAATTGGGGGATGTATTTTCAATGCCTGAGATTCTCATAAAAGCAGTTAGTACAGAGGAAATAGCAAATATCATGAAGTATGCTTCCGGCCGTGACATTCCGGTAGTAGTGAGAGGGGCAGGTACTGGTTTGGTGGGAGGAGCAGTAGCCACTCATGGCGGTATCATGATAGAAACCACGGGAATGAATCATATTTTAGAGCTGGATCGTGAGAACTTGACCGTTACGGTTGAACCGGGAGTACTTTTGATGGAACTGGCAGAATATGTGGAAGGACAGGGGCTGTTCTATCCGCCAGATCCAGGAGAGAAGTCAGCCACCATAGGGGGCAATATCAGCACAAATGCAGGCGGAATGCGGGCGGTAAAGTATGGGGTCACCAGGGACTATGTGAGAGGACTGACGTTGGTTACAGCGGCAGGAAATATTCTGGAACTGGGAGGCAAGGTGGTAAAAAACAGTTCTGGATACAGTCTGATGAATTTGATAATCGGCTCAGAGGGAACACTGGGAATTATCACAAAAGCCATTTTAAAACTTTTGCCGCTTCCGCAAAAAACAGTCAGTCTGCTGATACCATTTCATACTATTTCTGATGCAATTGAGACTGTACCTAAAATCATAGAGTCCCAGGTCCAGGCTGTAGCCATCGAATTTATGGAAAGAACGACGATTCTTTTCGCAGAAGATTATTTGGGAAAAAAGTTTCCTGATACCTCCAGTGACGCCTACATTTTGTTGACATTTGACGGAAACGGCAGAGACGAGGTGGAACATAATTATAGCAGGGCGGCTGATTTATGTCTCAATAATGGGGCAAAAGATGTGTTTTTGGTAGATACAGATGAGCGAAAACAAAGTGTATGGTCTGCAAGAGGGGCTTTTCTGGAGGCGATTAAGGCGTCTACAACGGAGATGGATGAATGCGATGTGGTGGTTCCCAGAAGCTATGTGGCAGATTTTATTAAATTTACGCATCAGACTGCAGCAGAATTGAATATGAGGATTCCAAGCTTTGGCCATGCCGGAGATGGTAACCTCCATGTGTATCTCTGCCGGGACCAAATGGATGAAGATACATGGAGGAAAAAAAAGCAGGAGGCCTTTGAACGGATGTACAGAAAGTCGGAAGAATATGGAGGGCTTGTATCTGGTGAGCATGGAATTGGCTTTGCAAAGAGAGAGTACCTGAAACATCAGCTGGGTGAGGAACAGATGGGGCTGATGTCGGGAATCAAAAGTGTGTTCGATCCAAAGGGAATTTTGAATCCTGGAAAAATTGTATAGATATAATTGTTTCATATGGTCCGGTTCTTGTGCCGGACCTTTTAAAATATGACAAGTAGCTGGATGGAGAGAAGCTGGTTTTAACATTGTTTAATTGGAGGGCTGGGGAAAACATGAAGAGTAGTGGGGGTATGGTGTGAGCAATGAGAAGAATGCTTTTGAGCAGCTGTTGTCTGAGGTGGAAATACCGGAATTTGGAACTATACAGGCAGGACAAACAGTTGCAATCACTGCAGGCGCAAAGCTGCCTGTTGTCATGCTTACGGATGATTCGGCTCTGCGTTTTTGCCTGCAAACATGTGTACGACGTGATGCCAGCCGAAACGGACGGATTGTATGGCTGAGAGATACAGCGGATCTGAGCCGATTTTGGATATCCGAACAATTGATTGAAGAGGCGGCCAAAGATAATAGAATGACCGTAATAGGATAAACACAGGCCATCACATTTGAAGATACGATGCGCCTGTTTTGATGAGACAGATATAAAGCAGATAAAGCGCCAGGCATTTCCCGGTTCAAACTGAGCAGGGAAACGCCTGGTGTTTTTACTGCAGTGAAATAGAGGACGAGTTTACCAGTTCCTCAATCGGAATCTGCTCAACCTCATGGAAATATTTTAGTATCAGTTCCTGAAAATACTGCGTATAGGTGGAGAGATAGCGGTCCTTGTGATGAATCACGGATATCTGCTGAAGGAGGGGCTCTCCCTTGCAGTACAGCGGAAATACATTGATATCCTCAGAGATTTCACCCTTCTGGTTCAATATGCTGTTGCGGGTGGCGAAGCATGCGGCAAGGCCTTTTAGGCCGATGGATGTGCTGATCTGCACATAGGCGCTGGTGGTGTAAATGTTGGGGACAAATCCGGCCTCGTCAAAGCATTTCTGGATATTCTGACCCATGCGGTTATTGAGAATACAAAAAGGCAGCCTGGAGAAATCTTTTACATCCGCCATGTTTCGGGCCTTTCGTTTTAAATCCTCTGTCCCGTCGCCATAATATTTCCGAAGCAGTGTATCGGCAGCACAAAGGTAAATCTGGTCGGACATCAGGGGTTTTTCCTCTATACTGGGATGTTCGCCCCCGGATATGACGATGGCCAGGTCCAGGTCTCCGCTCAGAATCAACTGTTCCAGCCGCTTGGAGTTCATGTCGGTGATACGGATTTCCACATTGGGATACCGGGATGAGAACTCAGGCAGGATATCAGGCAGGCTGGCGCTCATGCGCAGGGTGCTGGCGCCGAACAGGATAAGGCCCCGTTTCTGCTTCTGTATATCTGCCAGAATATCCATAAGGTTTGCGTTTTCACGGTTCATGGTCTCTGCAAATGACAGTACATACTCTCCGGCATATGTAAGGGAGAGGGAGGGCTTACGGTTCAGCAGCTTTACCCCGTAATATTCCTCCAGTCTCATGATATGGTTGCTCAGTGTCTGCTGGGATATAAATAAACGGTTGGCAGTGCGGGTGATGTGCAGATCCTTGGCAAGCTCCGAGAAGTAATACAGGCTTAGTGTATCCATGATTTCAACCTCCACAAATTTATTTTGTTAAAAACTTGAAAATACATTGTTTGATTTGTGATTAGCTATATATTACAATAAAACTATCAGGAAAGCAAATGGTTTTAAGGAAAATTACAACAAAAAACTCGCAAGGAGTCAAGTGTTTGGTAAGAAAGGAAGGTAATGTTATGTCAGTAGGGAAACGTATTTATCTAAAAAGAGAGATGCCGGACATGGAGGTAATGAACCAGTTTAAGTCCATACCGGCCTCCAACACAGCGGATGTCATGGGAAGGAGCTGTGCCATGAACCCGCGCATCCGCCTGGTCAGCAGTCCAAAGGCGCAGATGATGGTGGGACC
The DNA here is from genome assembly GCF_020554465.1 of Enterocloster sp. 210928-DFI.2.20. NCBI lineage: Bacteria > Bacillati > Bacillota > Clostridia > Lachnospirales > Lachnospiraceae > Enterocloster > Enterocloster sp. 210928-DFI.2.20. The sequence continues at coordinate 76,148 of NZ_JAJCHK010000005.1, read as the reverse complement.
TGCCTACACGGTTAAATGCAGGGCGGGTGACAATCTGGCCCTGCACGCAGCCCTCAGCATGTGCAATGAGGGGGATGTGATTGTGGTTTCCAATGAGGAGGACAGTACAAGAGCCCTGATTGGCGAGGTCATGATGGCATATCTGCGGTATACAAAGAAGGTGGCGGGCATTGTTCTGGACGGTCCAATCCGCGACATCGACGAGATTGGCAAATGGGATTTTCCGGTTTACTGTACGGGAACCACCCCGGGCGGTCCTTACAAGGAGGGACCGGGCGAGGTCAATGTACCAATAGCCTGCGGAGGAATCAGTGTGAACCCGGGCGACATCATCCTGGCAGATCCGGACGGTGTAATCGTCATTCCGCGCAAGGACGCAGCGGTCATTCTGGAGGAAGCCAGGAAATTCCAGGCAGCAGATGAGGCCAAGCTGGAAGCTTCCAAAAACGGCACAGCCAAACGTGAGTGGGTGGACAAGGCGCTGGAGGCAAAGGGATTTGAAATTATTGACGATGTTTACAGGCCATAATCAATCGTAAATTGATTTGGTGCCCCAAACCTTACGTATATAAATGTAAATCACATATTATAAAAGAAAATTCACAGGGAGAGATAAGAACATGGGATGGAAGATTTTATTACCACAGGAAATCATGGATGAAGGTGAGCAGTTATTAGTGGATGCAGGACATACCCTGATTAGGGGACGCGGCTTTGAGACAGAGGACGTGCTGGCTGATATGAAGGAGCACCGGCCGGATGCAATGATTGTGCGTATTACGCCAATCACCAGGGAAGTAATCGAGGCCAACCCCAACCTGAAGGTGGTGGTACGCCACGGTGCAGGATTTGACGCACTGGATGTAAAGGCATGCCATGACAACGGGGTACAGACCCTGTACGCGCCGGTGGCAAACAGCACCTCAGTGGCAGAGACAGCCATGCTTCTGATGCTGGAATGCAGCCGCAATGTGATTGAACTGAGGAAAATATGGGTTCAGGATTACTACAAGGCAAAGCTTAAGACCAGAAAGACTACAGTAAACGGCAAGACAGTGGGTATCATCGGATGCGGAAATATCGGAAGCCGTCTGGCCGTGCGAGCGCTTGGCATGGAAATGAATGTCCTGGCCTATGACCCATATAAGAAAGCGGATGAATTCCCGGAGGGAGTTGAGGTGGTAAGGGACCTGGATCGGATTTTCAAGGAGAGCGATTACGTTTCCCTGCATGTGCCGAATACCCCAATTACCCGCGGTATGGTAAACAAGGAGCGTCTGGAAATGATGAAGCCGACCGCTTTCCTGATTAATACGGCAAGGGGCGGCTGTGTTGTGGAGCAGGATCTGTACGAGGCATGTAAGAATAAAACCATTGCAGGTGCGGGACTGGATGCCATCCAGAAGGAGCCGGTGGATCCTGCCAATCCTCTTCTGACCCTGGACAATGTAATCATTTACCCACACATTGGAGGAAACACAATGGAGGCAGCGCACAGGGCGTCCTATTTTGCGGCCATGGGAGTACAGGAGGTCTATGAGGGGAAGGAACCTACCTGGCCAATCAATGATATTGATTATGTGACTGCGCCGACTTATACAGACACGAAAAAGCCAAATAAGAAAAGTTCCGGTATGTTTGACTTTTAAATCATGGCAGGACAGAGTTTCATGCTATAATAAAGCTTGAAATTACAGGAGAAGACAGAAAAGAAAAACGGGGGATTTATCATGACAGTGTCATCTTTATGCAATGATATGTTAATATTGGCGGTTTTTATGCTGGCTGGTTTTTTCATCCGGGAGATCTTTAAGCCGGTACAGAAGCTGTTCCTGCCCTCGTCCCTGATTGGCGGACTGCTTCTGCTTCTCCTGGGCCATCAGGCCATGGGTATCATTGCGGTGCCGGAAAGCTTCCATGAACTGCCCGGTGTGCTCATTGACATTGTCATGGCGTCCCTTGTGTTCGGGGTTAATTTCAACCGGGAGAAGATCAGTTCCTATCTGGATTACTCCTGTGTTACCATGACCTCCTACGGGATGCAGATGTGCCTGGGTGTAGGCCTGGGCTGGGTTCTGTCAAAGATATGGACCGGACTTCCCCAGGGATGGGGCGTCATGGGCGTTTTCTCATTCCATGGAGGCCACGGAACAGCCGCTGCCGCGGCGTCTGCTTTTCAGAAGCTGGGCGTGGACGGCAACATGGCAGTGGGAATGGTGCTGTCTACCTTTGGCCTTATATTTGCCATGGTTGTGGGAATGGCCATGGTCAATTATGGGATCAGAAAAGGATGGGGTACATATGTAAAGGAGCCAAAGAAACAGCCTTCCTATTTTTACGGCGGGACTCTGCCCCAGGAAAAACGGGCTGCTTCCGGCCATACAGTGACAACCGCCATCAGCATCAACCATCTGGCGCTTCAGATATCATGGCTGCTGGCAGCACTGTTTCTGGGAAGGACCATTTTCCATTTCCTTGGAACCTGCATTCCCTTTTTTACAAAATTACCGGGTGTGCTCCACGGCGTGTTTGGAGGAGCCATCCTGTGGAAGATACTTAAGATGACGAAGCTGGACCGGTATGTGGACATAAAGACAGTTAAGATGCTCAGTGGATTCTTTCTGGAAATCGTGGTGTTTACAGCCATGGCAACACTGAATCTGGAGTTTGTCTCTACCTATATAGCGCCTGTCCTGATATATACGGTTACTATCTGCGGATTGACGGTCCCCCTGATTTTTTACTTGTCTTACCGTTTCTGTAAGGATGAATGGTTTGAAAAGGCATGTATGGCCTTTGGGGCTGCCACCGGCAACACATCCACCGGGCTGGCCCTGGTGCGCGCAATCGATCCGGACTCCCAGTCAGGGGCGGGAGATACCCATGGTGTCTATTCCACCATCATGTCATGGAAGGATATATACGTGGGCCTGACGCCTGTGTGGCTCATGAATGGAATCGCACTGACATTCGGAGTGGGTTTTGTCATGATGATTGGGTTTGCCGTGACTGGTTTTGTGTTTTTTAACAGAAGGAAACGCCGGTAGAAACTGCCGGCTGATTGGAACATATGGAGGATATATATGGAAAAGAAACGGTTTTTAAAACTATTCCTCATAGCTGCCGTAACAATTGCTATCTGGAACATACCGGCGCCGGCCGGATTGGAAGTGGAGACCTGGCATATTGTGGCGCTGTACCTGGGGCTGCTGCTGGGACTGGTAATCAAACCATTTTCAGAGCCGATCATTACTCTGATTATCGTGGGCATTGCAGCCATGTTCATGGATACATCCATCCTGCTAAAGGGATATGGGAATAATATGGCATGGTTTATCGCTATGGTAACCATTGTCTGTACTGCGTTTGTAAAGACGGGGCTGGGCAGGCGTATTGCCTATAACCTGCTGCTTAAGTCCGGCAAGAATACCCTGAGTCTGGGCTACATTATGGTATTTACAGACCTTGTATTAAGCCCGGCAACCGGTTCCAACTCTTCCAGGACAAGCATTATTTATCCTATTTTCCAGAATATTGCGGAGGGCACTGGTTCAAGCGCCAAGAATGCACCCAGAAAGCTGGGCGCCTATCTGACCGTACTCATGTACGCAAGCTCTCAGGGAACATCAGCCCTGTTCCTGACCGGTATGGCCACTAATGCCATAACCGTGTCCCTGATTACCGAGATGTTGGGAATTACCCTTACCTGGGGAACCTGGTTTCTGGCATCCATTGTACCGGTAGGCCTGTTTTTGCTGCTGGCTCCCTATGTGATTTACAAAATCTATCCGCCGGAACTCAAATCCCTGGATGACATCAAGCCGCTTGCGCAAAAGGGGTTAAAGGAGCTGGGAGCTGTTACGTCTGCTGAGAAGAAACTGTTTGTCCTGTTCCTCCTTGCCATTCTGGGATGGATGTTCGGACCGAAGCTTCCGGTTGTCAACCTGAGCATGCAGGTGGTGGGCTTTGTGTTCCTGGCACTTGTTCTGCTTCTGGATGTGCTGGACTGGAATGATGTAATGGCTGCCAAAGGGGCCTGGAGTATCTTTATCTGGTACGGCGCTTTCTATGGCATTGCCTCAGCCCTGTCATCAGCCGGATTTTATACATGGCTGGCAGACCAGCTGGGTGTTGTGCTGGATCTTTCCCAGATGAACGGCATGGCAGTAACCGTGATTCTGGTGCTGGTCAGTCTGGCGGTGCGCTATTTCTTTGTCTCCAACAGCGCGTTTGTGGCATCCTTTTATCCGGTGCTGTTCTCCCTTGCAGTGAATACAAAGGCAAACCCTATGGTGGTGGGACTGCTGCTTGCATTTTTCGCCAGCTTTGGAGCCCTCCTTACCCATTATGGAAACGGAGCCGGCCTTATAACCTTTGCGTCGGACTATGTGCCCCAGAAGGACTTCTGGAGAGTGGGCACCATCATGGTGGCAATGGCCCTTGTTATTTTCTTTTTGATTGGCCTTCCTTATTGGAAACTCATTGGTCTTTGGTAAGATACCCGGAGGTGGTAGAATGTTAGATTTATTGATTAAGAACGGACATGTGATTGACCCGGCCAACCGGACCGATCAGGTAGGAAACATAGCGATTTATAACGGCAGAATTACCAGATATGAGGAAGGGGAGCCGGCAAGGCATGTGGTGGACGCCGCGGGAAAATATGTGTTTCCCGGACTGATTGACGCCCATGCCCATATGTTCCAGGAAGGCACGGAGATCGGCATATATCCGGATGTGGCCTATCTGCCAACAGGAGTCACGTCTGCCATAGATTTTTCGGCCGGCGTTGCCAATTATCCAATCTTCAGGTCGGCAGTGATTGCCAGGAGCAGGGTTACCATCAAGAGCTTCCTTCAGGTGTGTTCCGCAGGGCTGACCACAACCAGCTATCATGAGTGTATCAATCCGAAATTTTTCAACCCGGAAAAGATTGTCCGTATGTACCATGACAATCAGGACAATATCCTGGGGCTTAAAATACGCCAGAGTGAAGAACTGGCAGAGGGACTGGGCATTGAGCCGTTAAAGGAAACGGTACGTATAGCCGGCATGGCAGGCTGTCCGGTGGAGGTTCACTGCACCAACATCCCGGTACCCACCAGTGAGGTGCTTAAGGTTCTGCGTCCCGGAGATATCTTTGAACATGTATACCAGGGAGTGAAGAACACGATCATTGATGAAAACGGCAAATTGTACGACTGTGTCAGGGAAGCCAGGAAACGGGGAATTATCTTTGACACGGCAGAGGGAAGGAAGCACGGTGATTTTGACGTCATGCTTAAGGCCAAGGAACAGGGATTTATTGCGGATATGTGCAGTACGGACCTGGTGTTGGGAAGTATGTTCAGACGCCCCATTTTTTCACTGCCAAACCTGATGTCCCGGTATATCTGTATGGGAATCCCCATGAGCCAGGTGGTCAGCATGGCCACAGAGCGCCCGGCCGGACTGATGAAAATGCAGGGAGAGATTGGATGCCTGTCGGAAGGGGCCAGGGCGGATGTGGCCATCTTCCGGTGGATGGATTTCAAACAGACCTATAAGGACTGGAAGGGGACTGCCTTTACCGCGGATAAACTGCTGAAGCCCGAGATGACGGTAAAGGACGGGCAAATCATGTATTGTGCCCCGGATTATATTTATGAGGATTGGGTATAAGTGGATACTGTGATGGGAAACGGGATAAACAATGGGATGGACAGCGCTGTCAAATTCGGTGCAGGAAGGTATCGCCAGGGCAGAGGCGTACTGGAACACTGCGGACAGGAGATAAGGCGGTTTGGAAAAAAGGCTTACATTGTGTCCGGTCCCAGGGCTTTTGACGCTGTAAAGGACCGGCTGCTTCCCGGTCTTACAGAGGCCGGAGTGGAGTTTGTTGCTGAGATTTATGACGGCGTATGCAGTTATGAGGCGGCGGAAGCCCTCGGTAAAAAATGTCTGGACGCGGGATGCGACGAAGTGGTGGGCATTGGAGGCGGCGTCATCATGGACTTGTCAAAGGCAGTGGCTGGAAAAGCGGGAGTGGGCGTTATCAATATCCCTACCTCCATTGCCACCTGCGCCGCCTTTACAGCCATGAGCGTCATGTATACGCCCCAGGGAGCCATGAAGGACAATTGGAGATATGAATATGAAACAGACGGGGTATATGTGGACCTGGATGTGATCTCCGGGTGCCCCTGCCGCTACGCGGCGGCCGGAATACTGGACGCCATGGCAAAGAAGATAGAGATGCTTAACGGCAGGCCTGCCATGGAGCCGGATACGGCTGCCTTTGATTTATATACAGCGTACAGGATGTCTGAATTTGCCTATGATTTGCTGGAGCGGTATGGACACCAGGCCATAGAGGATATAAGGCGGGGGACGGTGACAAAGGCAGTGGAGTATGTCACCTACATCAACATTGCGGTCACAGGCATTATCTCTAACATTACAAGGAGCTTTAACCAGTCGGCCCTGGCCCATATGATATACTACGGAATCAGAACCTGTTTTACCAGGGAGGCAAGGCAGGCCCTTCACGGGGAAATAGTGGCAGTGGGATTGTTTGTCCAGCTTCACTATAATGGCCTGGGAGGGGAGATGGAGAACTTGAAGGAGTTCATGAGACATCTGGATATGCCTCTGTCCTTAAGGGAACTGGGGGTGGAGGCAACGGAGGCTAACCTTCTGATACTGGAACAGTATCTTGCTGATTCGCCGTATGTGGAGAGGACGGAAAAGGGGCTGGGGATGCTGCATGAAAGCATAAGGAAACTGTCTGAATGAAAATATAATATTTAAACGTACCGGGAAGATTCTGAACTTCCCGGTATTTTTTTGTGTTTTCCCCTGTACATTGGAACAGCCGCCCAATAACAACACGAAGCAGAGCATAAACCCAGGGACAATTGCCATTTTTGACTGTAAAAGTTATTTAAAATAATTTTGTAAATAAATTTTACAAAAGTTATTGACATAAAGTGTGGCGTAGTGATATAGTGTTAATAGAAAAAGGAATAAGAATAGTAAAACATACAAAATGCATAATAAATGGGAGGTCCGAAATGATAATTACAGATATCAGGATTCACGCATATTCCGCTGCCTACAAAAATCCGATTCGGAACGGCAAATATACATATCCTGCAACTGAAATCGTAATATGCGAGGTAGTAACGGATGAGGGGGTAAACGGTGTTGGATGGGTCCATGGCTCTGATATGGTGATAAAGGCAATGCTGAGTTTAAAAGACAGGGTCATAGGCCAGGATCCCTTTAACGTAGAGCGGATTTGGGAACGGATGTATCTTCCTAAAGTATATGGAAGAAAGGGGCTTGCTACTCGGGCAATCAGCGGCATCGACATAGCCCTTTGGGACATAAAAGGTAAGGTGGCGGGCAGAAGCGTTTGCCAGATGATGGGAGGATATGCCGACCGGATACCGGCTTACATAGCAGGCGGTTATTATGAAGAGGGAAAAGGATGGGATATGCTCCAGAGCGAAATGAAGGAAAACCTGAAGCGGGGAGCAAAGGCCGTAAAGATGAAAATAGGAGGCGTATCTATTAAGGAAGATTTGGAACGCGTGGACGCGGTACGGGATGCGGTTGGGCCGGATATACATTTACTGGTAGATGCGAATAATGCATATAACCGGATAGATGCTCTGAAAATGGGAAGGGAGCTGGAGCGCAGGAACATATACTGGTTTGAGGAGCCTTTATCACCGGATGATATTGAAGGCTGTGCTGAGCTTCAAAGAAAACTGGACATACCCATTGCCATTGGAGAGAATGAGTATACCAGATGGGGATTTAAACAGTTAATAGAGGCAAATGCAGCCCAGGTGCTGAATGCAGATGCCCAGGTGCTGGGCGGCATTACAGAGTGGAAGAAGGTAGCTGATTTAGCTATGTCGTCCCATGTGCTGCTGGCACCTCACGGAGACCAGGAGATACACGCACATCTGGTGGCTTCTGTTCCCAACGGCCTGATTGCGGAATATTACGACAATAATACAAACGCACTGCTAAAAGATATGTTTCCGGAACCTATCAGGCTGAACGAATTGGGGCAGATCATGGTCCCCCAGGCGCCGGGGTTAGGGGTGGAGATTGAATATGAGAGAATACGTCCATACTGTACGTATTCTTCTGATGATAAATAATAAAAAATGATGGGAGGTACAAAAATGACAAAGAAAGGGAAACGGATACTGGGGGTTATTATGGGAGCAGCCGTCATGATGGCTGCGGCAGGATGCGGACAGAGCGCTGACTCCGGTACAAAGGATGCACAAGAGGTAAAGGTATCAGAAAACAACGCGGAGAATGTAGATTCCGCCCAGGCAGAATCTGCAGAGGAAGCGACAGGAACCATTGAGATGTGGTCCATGCTGACACAGCAGGAGAGGGCCGATGAACTGCAGAAGCTGGCCGATTCTTATATGGAACAGAATCCGGGAACACAGATTAACATTACAGTCATGCCATGGAGCGGGGCCATGGACAAAATTGTATCAGCTATTATGGCAGGAAACGCACCGGATATTATGGTGACAGGAACGGGGTATCCCCAGTCCTTGGCTGGTACGGGAGGCCTGCTGGAGCTATCTGACCTTGTGGAGGAAATAGGGGGAAAGGATGCGTTTTTAAGTACATCGTTAACTGTTCAGGGGGCATATGAGGATGGATTATATTCTGTTCCTCTTTATATCACTCCTTATGTGGCTTATTACAGGGACAGCTGGCTGAAAGAGGCCGGTATCGAGACTCTGCCCACAACCTGGGAAGAGTATTACGATATGTGTAAGGCCGTGACAGACCCATCCAAGGACAGATATGGTTTTGCCCTGCCTTTGGGAGACCTCCACGCCTGGAAAACGATTTGGAGTTTCCTGCAGGCCAATGATGTGGACCTTTTAAATGTGGATGAAAATGGTGAGTGGTATATTGACCTGGACGATGAAAGCCGGGCCGCCATGGTGGAAACATATGACTACCTCTACAAATTAGTGAAGGACTGCGCGCCGGAGGGAACCGTGGGTTATACACAGACAAATGTCAGGGAAATGGTGGCAGGCGGTACTGTGATGAGCCGAATCGACACACCTGAAATTTACTATACACTGCAGTCCGTTGCCCCTGATGACATGGATGATGTATCTTATTTTAAAATACCCGGAAGAAAAAAGACAGGTTCCGGACAGGGATGGGTTGGATTGAGTATTTCTTCCGACGGCAATACAGGACTGGCAAAGGATTTTGTGAGATATATGTTTACAGGTGATAACATGGTTGACTTTTATCTCAGCTATCCATATGCCATGTTCCCAGCCAAGGAAGATCTCTTCCAGAACACCAAATATCAGGAAAATCTTCCTGACAATCTGAAAGAAATGGTACCGGATATGGCGCTTGATATTCTGTCAACATCCAATGGTTTAGGCATGGTCAATGGACCGTTCCCGGGCGCCGGCGAGTTTGAATCCCAGTGTATTCTGGGCAATGGCCTGATTAAGATGCTTTCAGATGGGTATAGTGCGGACCAGGCAGTGGATTATATTGTGGGCGAACTGGAGAAACTGTTATAATCATTTTGGGAGTGGATATTCTGAGCAGACACAGCAGAATATCCACTCTGTCTAAAAGGGGGTGGATACCGGATGTCCGGTAACAGGAAAAAGAAAAACAGGACGAGTACTCAGGGAACCTTGCTTTATATGCCGGCTATTCTGATTATATTTGGAATTGTGGTATATCCGATGCTCTATGCTCTTGTAATGAGTTTTACAGGCTACAGCGTCAGAAAACCGGTCATGAACTTTGTCGGGATAGCAAACTATATAAAGATATTACAAGATGCCTCATTCTGGCAGGCAGTGGGACGGTCGCTTATCTTTACCTTTGGCTCACTTATACCGCAGGTTGTATTAGGGCTGGCCATTGCCATCCTTTTGAATCATCCGGACCTGCGTTTTAAGGGGCTGTTCAGAGGACTGGTGATAATGCCGTGGCTGGTGCCCACGGTAGCGGTTGCCATGATATTCAGGTGGATGTTTCATGACATTTACGGGATCATGAATTATATATTAATAGATCTGCATGTGTTAAAAGAACCCGTAGCGTGGATCGCCAATGAACACACAGCCATGTTTATCCTTATACTGGCCAATGTCTGGCGCGGCGTGCCAATGCTTATAACCATGTTCCTTGCGGGCCTTCAGGGGATTCCTTCTGACTTATATGAAGCGGGACAGATTGACGGGGCAAATGGCTGGAACCGGTTTTGTAAGATCACATTGCCGCTTTTGATGCCTGTTGTCATGGTATCAGGAATCCTGAGATTCATATGGACATTTAATTTCTATGATTTGCCATGGGTCATGACAGGAGGCGGACCGGCTGAGGCCACGCAGACAACTCCTATTTATGCATACAGGAGAGCGTTCAGCAGTTACAGAATGGGAGAGGGCTCTGCCATAACCATGATTCTATTTGTGATTCTAATAATATTTGCAGCAATTTATTTCATACTGAAAAAGCGGCAGGATAAGCTGTATGGCTAATGGGGGTGGACATGTGAACAGAAAAAACAGCAAGCTTCTGAAACTGATTGGAATACATATTCTGGCAGTGGCAGTGGTAATACCAATTATATTTCCCGTATACTGGCTGGTGGTTTCGGCACTGCAAAGTCCTCAGACCGTAACCAAGCTTCCGCCTTCCATCCTTCCTCAAACATATTCCCTGTATTTTGTGAAGAAGGTATTTACGGAATTTGGAATTGCCCGTTTCCTGTGGAACAGTATTTTTATTACGGTGGTTTCCACCATTCTTACACTGGCAGTTGCATGCCTGGCCGCATTCAGCTATAAGGCATATGAGTACCGGATGAAAGAGACATTCAGCAAAATGGTATTATTTGTATATATGTTTCCGCAGATCTTAATTATCATACCTATTTATCTGATGATGTCCAAGATGGGATTGATTAACACATACAAAGGGCTGATTCTGTGTTACATTGCATTTGAACTGCCTATCTGTATATGGACCATGCAGTCCTATTTTGAAACCATCCCGTCAGACCTGATTGAAGCAGCGGAGATAGATGGTCTGGCAAAAATCCAGACACTCTGGCATATATTCCTTCCTGTGGCATTGCCAGGGCTTGCGGCCAGCGGCATCATGACGTTTATCGGCATCTGGAATAACTTCCTGCTGGCCAACACGCTGTTAATTGATGAGTCAAAGAAAACATTGCCAGTGGTAATCGCGGACTTTAGTTCCAGAGACAGCATGCTGCAGGGGGATGTGCTGGCAGCCTCCATGATTGTATGCATACCTTCCTTTTTGTTTGCGCTGTTTGCCCAGAAGTATCTGGTGGGAGGTCTTACCAGCGGTTCCGTAAAAGGATAGGAGGAGTAAGGATGAAGATAACAGATGTAAGCACGCGGTTGATTGATCAATATATGTTTGTACGGGTGGATACGGATGAGGGCATATCGGGTGTGGGCGAATCCGGGGCATGGGCCTTCTTAGAAGCCTCAGAGGCAGTGGTGGAGACCTTCAAACGGTATCTGATAGGACAGAATCCTCTTTTGATAGAGCACCACTGGCAGTATATGTACCGGTGTTACCACTTTAGGGGAGCTGCCATCATGGGAGCGCTGTCAGCAATTGATATTGCCCTGTGGGACATAAAGGGCAAATATTACGGTGTCCCATGCTATGAGCTGTTGGGGGGAAAAGTACGGCATAAAGCCAGGGTCTATTATCATGTATTCGGATCCACCGGAGAAGAACTGATCCGGGGATGCAGGAATGCCAAAGCCCGCGGATTTACAGCAGTAGGGCATCTGACGCCCTTTGTGGATTCGGACCGCAGGGAAATCATGCCTCTTGAAAGCTTTGCCGCTAAAATAAGCAATGCGTCTGAACGCGTCTATCAATACAGGGAGGCGGTGGGAAATGAGGTAGACCTTTGTATTGAAATACACAGACAGTTAAATGTGCCGGAAGCAATTGCGCTGGGAAGGGAAATAGAACAGGCCAGACCCATGTTTTTTGAAGATCCGGTGAGACCTGACAATTTTGATGATATGGAAAAAGTAGCTGATAAAATACATATTCCCATCGCCACAGGTGAAAGGCTCCACACTTTAGAGGAATTTGGAATGCTTCTTTCACGTAATGCATGCCAGTACATACGCCCGGATGTATGCCTGTGCGGCGGAATAACACAGGCCAAAAAGATTGCGGCCCTGGCGGAAGCCAGGGGAGTTCTGGTGGTGCCCCATAACCCCCTGAGTCCGGTCAGTACGGCGGCCTGCATCCAATTGGCTGCGGCCATACCAAACTTTGCGATTCAGGAATATCCGCTGGGCGAGGACAGTGTACCTAAAAATAGGATAGTAAAATCCACTCTTACTCTGAAGGACGGCTATCTGACCGTGCCGGAGGGACCTGGAATCGGAATAGAGCTAAATGAATCGGCCATGAATGACTATCCGTACAAGCCGCGTTTATATGTGACAAAGCTGCGGGAGGACGGAGCTGTGGCAGACCAGTAGGTATATTATGAAAAGATGAAAGAGGAGGGCATAAGGGGCATGAGGCTGCCAGAGACATATACGGAATTAAGAAAGCAGACGCTGGAACAGGAAGGGATGAAATACCCAGGGAAGGCACTGGTTGCCATGGAGCTGGAACCTGGCTATGAGAGAGCTAAAAACCGGATGCTTCCCTATATTCAGGCAATAAATGAAGCCCATCTGATTATGCTGATGGAACAGGGGATTGTGGATGAAAACAGTGGAAACGTTATTCTAAAGGCTCTTGGGGAACTGGATCAGGAGTTCTATAAAAATACGGTGTATGATGGGCGGTATGAAGACCTGTATTTTTATATGGAAAGCAAGCTGATAGAGGCGACAGACGGTATTGCGGGCAATCTGCATCTGGCCAGGAGCCGCAATGACATGTGCGTGGCATGGTCCCACATGGCGGTGCGGGATGGCCTTTTGCAGGCCATGGAACAGTTCCTGTATCTGAAAAATGCCATTGTATTGTTTGCAGAGGAGCATAAAGACACCTTGTATGTAATTCATACCCATACACAGCATGCGCAGCCCGGATTATTGGGACATTATTTTCTCGGAGCCGCGGATATGCTGGAACGTGATTTTAAACGTCTGTGCAGAGCTTATGATGCAGTGAACCAGTCGCCCATGGGCGCTGCCGCAGTGACGACCACTGGTTTTCCTGTTTCCAGAGAACGGGTGGCAGAGCTGGCTGGTTTTTCAGGCATGATTGAGAATGCATACGATGCCATTGGAAACAGCGACTATTTGACGCAGACAGCCAGTGCGTTGGGATTGTGTGCTTTGGATATGGGCAGGATTGTTACGGATTTGCTTCTCTGGGCAACACAGGAAATGAATATGATTCATGTGGCGGACGGCTACATTTCCATAAGCTCCATTATGCCTCAGAAAAGAAATCCCATTGCATTGGAACATCTGCGGTCCTCTCTGTCTGTTCTGAAGGGAATGGCGGATACGGTACTGACCGGGTTTCTGAAAAGCCCGTACGGGGATATTTCTGATTATGAAGACATCGAGGATAGTGTATTTGGCTGCCTGGAGCTGTTCCAAAAAAATGTGCAGTTGTTCCGCGCAGTTATCAGTACGCTGGAGGTAAACAAAGAATTGCTTGAGAGCAGGGCCTATGAAAGTTTTTCCGTGGTTACTGATATTGCCGACCAAATGTACCGCTCTTATAAGATACCATTCAGGAAGGCCCATTCCTTTGTTAGTTTTCTTGTTAAAAAGGCAGGAACCATGAATTACAATTTAAAAAATATATCTGAAGAATTCTTTTCATCTGCCTATCATGAGTTCTTTGGAGAGCCTTTTGCTTTTGATTTTATGCCCATCGCCCAGTGTATCAATCCCTGGCATTTTGTAAAATGCAGAGAGGTCAGAGGAGGAACCGGTGATAAGGCCATGAAGTCCATGATTGACAGGGCAAAAAAAGAGGTTGAGGCAAACCTGTTATGGATACAGGAGCACAAAAAGCAGCTGCGTGAGGCCGCGGAGACGAGAAAACAGGTGATTCAAAAGAAGCTGGACAAATTCTAATTATGATATTGGGCAGCCGTTTTATACAGAGGAAACGGCTGCCTTTTATCTATTGACACTGGAAGCAGGGGCAAGATATAATGATGATGGTAATACGGAAAAATGTAAAAAGCATTGGGCCGTTACAGGAGGGGGAATATGAAGGGGAATAATCTCAGTGATGTGAAGAAAGCCAACAGGCAGGTGGTATACGAATGTATCTGGTCCCATAAGGCAGTCACCATGACAGATATAGCATATATGACCCATCTCAGCCGTCCGACCGTAACCAGCCTGGTACAGGAAATGACAGCGGACAACCTGGTGGTTAAAAGCGGTTACGGCACATCCAACGGCGGCAGAAATCCCGTGCTTTACCACGCAAATGCTGGTGCGGCCTATGCCATGGGAATCGACCTGGAGTTTCCTAAAGTGCGTATGGCTATCAGCAATCTGGAATGTGAGAATATCTGCTTTTCCGTCCGTGTCTATCCCAGGGACTCAGATAAAGACCAGATGATACGTCTGCTGAAACAGCAGATGGATGACTTGATTCAGGATTCAGGTATTGACAGAAGCCGGCTTTTAGGGGTTGGAATGGGCATTCCGGGAGTGATTGACTATAAACAGAACCATTCGGTGCTGTTTGAACGGATCGAGGGATGGGAGAACGTACCCATTGGAGATATCATACAGAGATATGTGGGTAAGCCGGTCTATATATGCAATGATGTAAACCTTCTTTCCTGGGCGGAGAGAAAAGCGGCCCATCTTGAGGATGTGCAGAATATGCTCTATATTGTTATCCGTTCAGGGATAGGCATGGCCATCTGGACAGACGGCAGCCTGATGCAGGGGGAGATGGGAAATTCAGGCCGTATCGGCCATATGACGGTTGATAAAAATGGACTGGAATGCAAATGCGGCAGCCGCGGGTGCCTGGGACTCTATACAAGCGAGAAGGCAATGATGCGGATATATAGCGAGCTTACAGGGAAAGAGATAAAGCAGGCAGGAGATTTGGTGCCTTTGGCAGAGAGCGGGGACAAGGCAGCCCTGCAGGTTTTTGAGACCTGCGGCAGGTATCTGGGTATCGGAATCGTGAATGTGGCCAATTTATTCGATATATCCGAAGTGGTGGTCTCTGCGTCCTTTGACGTTTCATATATTCTCAGGAATGCGCAGTACGCGCTGGATGTCAGGAAGATGAACACCATACGCAGAGAGGTGAAAATCAGAGAAGGATTATTGGCAGAAAGCGGGTTCGGCCTGGGTGGATGCCTTCTGGTCCTGGATAAAGAACACATGAGTCTTCTGGAGGGATAAATCCCTTTGAAGGCTCATTTTTTGACAGGCACCGGATGGCTCTATCCGGCTGCCCGCAGTTGTTTTTTACGCCACCAATTCAATTACATTTCCCTCCGGGTCAAAAACGCTGCTGCTGTAATGCTCCACCCCATAAAACCCCGGCTCACAGATAACATCATAACCTTCCATTATCAGCTGGCCGGTGAGTTCGTTGACACGTTTCCTGCTGCCAACCGTGAAGGTCAGACATACCGCATAGGAGGGGCGGGCCTGCATGGCAGGGGATATGGAGGATGGAGCGGAGGATATGAGTGCTGAGGCAAAAGATACGGAAGATAAGGCATCACAAATAACAGGCCGTTCCGGTATGAGCCTGATTTTCACTCCGCCCTCAAAGGACAGGTTGTACACGGTCCCGCCGAATGTGCTGTCTGCCAGGCCGGTATCCGCTTCCTGGCCATCTTTGCCGGCAGGGCGCGGCTCATCCGCGACCGCACCTAAATATTTCACATAAAAATCCTTCATTCTCTCCGGTTTTGCAGTATGGATGGCAATATAAGTTAACTTCATCTCCATAATCACTCCTTTGAAACAGAATCTCTTGCATATGTCCTTTTTTTTCATTATAATGGAGCTATAGAAAAATTTGTAATAATATAGCGGCTAAAAATAACAAAATCCTGTCTTGAGCTGGAGGAGACTTTAGATGCAGTTAAACTATCTGGAAGTAAATGGAAATTTGGAGGAAGTAACCTGCCACGGCACGCCTGCATTTCCCATGGAGGTGTATCTGGATGATCTGGATTTGTACCCGAACCGCAGTATCCCATGGCATTGGCATAAGGAATTGGAATTGGTCTACGTGCTGAGAGGCGCCATCGAGTTTCAGACCGGGGTCCGTTCTTACGTGCTTTCCAGCGGGCAGGGCGGGCTTCTGCCTCCTAATATGCTGCACATGGTCGCTCCCTATCACCATCAGCGCGGCAGCGCCTACTGCGCCGTGCTGGCGGACCCTTATCTGCTTCACGGCCTTTCGGGCGGATTGGTAGAGGCACAGTGCGCCTCCTTTATTACAGGGGCCGATGTGGATTTTTTTCTGTTGGACAATACATGTCCATGGCATAAGGAGGCATTGTCCTGCATACATGACATGTATCTGTGCGACTGCAGACGGCCTCCGGGGTACCTGTGGCGTCTCCAGATTCTGCTTCAGCAGACAGGGCTTACGCTGTACGAAAACATGGACTTAAAACGGGAAAAGCACACTTCCTATTCCGATGTCCCATACAGGCGGGTCCGTTCCTGCCTTACGTTTATCCACCAGGAGTATGCCAGGAAGATACGGCTGGAGGATATTGCCAGGGCAGCCAGTGTCAGCACAAGTGAATGCTGCAGGGATTTTAAGGAGATACTGGGCCAGTCCCCGGTGGATTATCTTATTTCCTACCGGGTGCGCATGGGAGAGTATCTGCTGACCCACACGGGTAAGAGCATTCTTGAAATTGCGCTGGCAGCCGGGTTTTCGGGAAGCAGCCATTTTTCCAATACATTTACCAGGTACATGGGATGCACGCCTCTTCATTACAGGAAGAGAGATGGAGTATAGGATGAAACTGATAAGCCTGTTTGCCGCACTTGCGGCTGTGATCGGATTGTTCGCCAATGCCGGACGGAAATTGTTCCAGTGGCTGGGGCCTCTTTTTCCGTGTATAGGACCCTTGCCCTATGGAATTGCCTACGGTCTGGCTGTCACCGGGATTCTGGGCGCTTTTATTGTGAGCCGTGTTCCAGGAAACGGCATATTTGCGCCTGTTTTTTATGTCTGCCACTATCTTCTGGGGTTTATTGTCTACATGGTAATGCTGGTTAATCTGGCAGGATTGTTTATGTTCCTGGCGGGACTGCTTCGTCTCTTGCCGGCGCCGCTGTCATGCAGGGCCGGCGTTGCCGCGGGAGCCATACCGCTGCTTCTTTCGGCGGCCCTTTCTGTGTATGGGGCAGTCCATGGCGCTGTGATACAGATAAAACCCTATGAAATCCAGATTGGGGGCCAGACACAAGAGAAGGCGCCTCTTCGGATTGCCCTAATCAGCGACCTGCATCTGGGGTATGTCATAGGAGAACATCACCTTGAAAAGGTCATTAACGCGGTAAACTCCACAAAGCCGGATTTGGTCTGTATTGCCGGAGATATATTTGACGGCGATGCCACGGCCCTGGCTGATGCCGGGACTCTTAAGGAACTGTTTTTGAAAATAGAATCGGTTTACGGTGTTTATGCCTGCCTCGGAAACCATGATGCCGGCCCCAGCTATGACCGGATGACGGAATTCCTCTCAGAGGCAGGTGTCCGGGTACTGCAGGACGAGGCCGTTGTGATAGACAGCCGTTTTGTACTGGCAGGAAGAAAGGACTCATTTCCTATCGGCGGGCAGGGAGAGCGGCGGGGGAGCCTGGAACTGCCTGAAAGGACAGAGGATCTGCCTGTGATTGTGATGGACCATCAGCCGGGAAATATCCGGGACTATGGGGAAGAGACAGACCTGATTCTCTGCGGGCATACCCATAAGGGACAGATGTTCCCCTTTAATCTGATTACGGATGCGGTTTTTGATGTGGATTATGGATATTACCGGGCATCCGTTGATTCGCCCCAGGTTATCGTCACCTCAGGCGCAGGAACCTGGGGGCCTCCCCAGCGGGTTGCCACGGACAATGAAGTGGCGGAGATACTGGTGATGCTTCCTGTAAGACAGTAAGGGCAGCTGAAGAAGGCATAAAGATACAAATAAGGACACATTCTTTGGCGAACCACGTTCTTGTTTTCAGACGGTATTTCTGTATGATGATAGATGATGGGCTGTTTTTCAGACTACAGACAGAGATTAATACAGACAGGGATTAATACAAACAGGGATTAATACAAACAGACATTAATACAAACAGAGAGGGATACAAGATGAAAATAGGCGTACGCGCACACGATTACGGTAAACACAGTATAGAAGGGCTGGCATCCCTGCTGCGTGAAGAAGGCTATGATGGGGCCCAGCTGGCGCTTCCCAAGGTATTTGAGGAGATTGACAGCTATGAGGATATCCGGCTGTCCCACATTGAGCGAATCAGAAGGGCATTTGAGAAGAACCGGGTGGAGATTCCGGTGATGGGATGCTACATGGACCTGGGCAATCCCGACCGCAGTGTAAGGGAGTATGCGGTGGAGACTTTGAAAAACTGCCTGCTTTACGCAAAGGAAATGGGAGCCGGCGTGGTGGGAACCGAGACAGCATATCCACGTTTGAGCAGGGAGGAAAGGGCTGCCTGGTGTCCGTACATGATGGACAGCCTTATGCGGGTCATGGAGGAGGCGCAGCGCATTGACATGAAGCTGGCAATCGAACCCGTGTACTGGCATCCTCTTGCGGACCTGGAGACCACGCTTAAGACAATCCGGATGGTGGGTGACCCGGATCACCTGCGGCTGATATTCGACGCCTCCAATCTGTTGGAATTCCCGGAGACCACGGATCAGGATGCTTACTGGAACCAGTGGCTTGCGTCCGTCGGGACGTATATTGACGTGATGCACATAAAAGACTACAGTCTGGGGAAAGACCGCGCATACCAGCCAAAACAGCTGGGGGAAGGCATCCTGCGGTATGCAGAAATCAGCCGCTGGCTTCATGAAAACAAACCGGACATGTATCTGCTCCGGGAGGAGATGAATCCTGCATCAGCCGGAGCAGATATTGCTTTTATGAGGCGGATGTAGAGGAAAACCGTGATTTCAACGGAAAATCACATCCGCCGCCCTTCTGGGAGCTGTTCTTTTATATGTAATATCAGGATAGCCCAGAAGGGCGCAGGCCTCTATCTTTTTTTCTCCCACTCCCAGCCAGTCTAAAACCTGGGGATTCATTTCAGCTGCCCTTCTCAGATAGCCGTTATAGAGGAATCCAAGCCCCAGTGAGACACCCATCAGTTCCATGTTCTGGGCAGCCAGCCCTGCGTCTATATTTGCCTCAGAAGCAATGAACAGGACGGCAGGCGCGTTGCGGAAGAGATAGTCCTGTTTTGAATCAGCCATATGGGCCTCATAAAAGCCCCGGTATGCCTGGGCCGGCCCCGGAGCAGGGCTGTCCAGAATACGGCCGATTCCGTCCCAGATAAGAGTTTTTAAGATTTCCAGCTCCTTCTGGACAAAGATAAAGCGGCAGTCCTGCATATTCTTGGCTGTGGCTGTATACCGTCCGGCCTGCAACAGCATATCCAGGTCCCCGGAGCTGACAGGCTTCTGTTTGAACCTTCGCACGCTGCGCCGGAACTTGATTGCCTTGAGAAGCCGGTCTGAATCCAGTCCGGCCTGTTCCTGACTCAGCTCCTCCACATCCCCCATATCGTATTCCGGTATGGACACGGCGTTTAAAGGACAGACAGCAACACAGTGGCCGCAGAGGATACAGTTTCCGGACACCTCTGCTTTTCCTTCCCTCAGAAACAGGTTGTTTGCGATACAATCACTCATACACTGCCCGCAGCCGGTGCAGGCGTTTCTGTTTATTTCTACCATATGTATCTCCTCCTTTGATTCTTTGTCCGACATACTAAATATTATAACCCAGGGAAAATGACACTGCAACACCGGTTCCTGAAACCAGCCGTCCAATTCCTGGCCCATGCGGGAGCTTATTGTGTTTTTTTCTTCTCTGTGCTATGCTCAATGAGAAGAAAAACAAGGAGGCAGTGGAAGAAATGAAATGTCCTTATTGCAATCAAGAGATGGAAGCAGGATTCCTCACATCAGACGCCCGCTGCATTGCATGGAGAAGGGAGCGCCATGAGCCCGGTCTGGTTTCCCGTAATGACAGGAACAGCGGCGTACAGTTAGCCAGAAAGACACTGGGGGCAGCGGTAGTGGAAAACGCCTATTGCTGCGCAGCATGCAGGAAAATCGTGATAGATTATTCCTTATAGCATCTCGATGAAGGCAGCCATCCTTGTGTTCAGCTGGCCCACGTCGGCCTGGGAATAGTCTGTCTCCACAACGGTATAGGGAAGACCCTTCTTCTCCTTTACCAGCCTGCGCACCAGGGAGGTCTCCACATTGTAGGTGTGGCATGCCTGCAGAACCAAATCCACCACGCCGTCCACATGGAAATCGTCAATAAGCCTGTCTAACAGCTCCATACGCCTGGGGTTGGGGGACATGCAGGAACAGCCGATGTTCAGGTACTTTCTGGCCAGGGCGTCATATACGTCGGGGTTATCCTCATCAATGGGGTCTAAGGGCTTCATGCCGGAGCAGTTTTCAAAGCAGACCACCACGCCGCCGTTATCTTCAATGGCGCGCACTACCTTGAGGGCGGCACCGCCGGAGGGAGAACCGGTCACCAGGATTCTGGCCCTCTTTCCAATATTCCTGCCCTGGGCGTATTCAGCCTCAATCTTATCCGTGATGGCATTCACTTCTTCTGCCAGTGTATCAATTTTCATCTTAAATCCCGTGCCGTAAACAATGTTGACGATATCCAGTCCAAGAGCCGGTGCCGGGTCCAGGGCCATCACATACTGAAGGCGGTTAAGGGCCGCAAGAATCTGGTTTCTGTTATGTATCTGGCAGCGGATGGCATCCTCAGTGATGACAGTGCCGAATTTCTTCTCCAGCACCTCCTTAAACCGTATCAGTTCCTGGCGGTAAAGTCCTATTCCGGCTTCTGTCTGGCAGTTGGGCAGTTCAATGACATGGACCGGCTTGAATTCAGCCAGCATCTCGTACATTTTCTTTTTTCCGTCGCAGGTCGTCTCGCCTACAATCAGATCAGAGAAATAAAAGAAAGGACATTTGTCTGTCTTGGCAAAGCCGTAGCTGGATTTGATGAGGGGACAGAGGTTTCTGGGCAGATCCTTTTCAGCGTCAGGTATGGTTTCATCAGTCACAGAACAGAGTCCCACAACAGAGGCACCCATGGCGTGAGGGATTTCCCTTGGAAGATAGGTACAAAAGACACCGACCACAGGTATGCCTTCCTCCTTTAATTCTTTTATGGCAAGAAACGAATTTTTCCTTGCATCTGCAAATTCTTCAAATATTTCGGGCAGTTCTTTCTTCAATTCCATATCAGTTTCGGCTCCTTTTCTTTAGTTTTTCATATCCCAGTACGGCTGCTCCTACGGCCCCGGTATACTGAGAGAGCGGGTGAGTGGTTATATGGGAGGTGTTCATATATTCTCCCAGCACGGATCGCATAATCTCTGACTGTGCCAGACCTCCCGAGAAGAAAATATGGGGATGTCCGCCTGTCAGACGCTGGGCAAAGATGGCGGTCCTGTGGCAGATGGAGTGGACGCATCCAAGTACAATGTCGCCGGGAGGCGTCTCCTGGGCCATCAGTCCTACTATCTCGCTTTCCGCAAAGACAGCGCACATGCTGTTAATAGGCACGGGCCGGCAGCCCTGCACGAAGTCGTCCAGATGTGAGATGTCGCTTCCTACCCGGGCCATAATCATTTCCATGAAGCGCCCGGTGCCGGCCGCGCATTTGTCGTTCATTAAAAAATCATTTACCTGCCCATGGCTGTCAAGGGTAATGACCTTGCAGTCCTGTCCCCCGATATCAATGACAGTATCACAACCAGGGGCCAGATAGGAAGCGCCCGCACCATGACAGGTGATTTCCGTGATTTTGGCGTCCGCCTCCTTTAAAAGTTCACGGCCATACCCGGTGCTCACCACGAACCCGGTTTCCTCCGTGTAAAGCCGGTCGTAAATGTCCCTCAGAATCTGGCCCGGCCGCATGGATGTGGGAAGCATGTGGCATCCTACCACATTTATTCCGTCGAACAGGACCCCTTTGGTCATGGTTGAGCCTGAATCAATCCCTAAACTAAACATATAAACTCCCTTGTTTTTTCGCTTTTATACCTATTTGAGTATAAATAGCTGAGAAAAAATAGTCCAATTGATATTCTGAATGAGTTTTGATTTGAGATTGAAAATATATATAGGGAAATTGAATGTCATTTGGATTGAAGGGATGGATTGCCTTTCAATTGCCCCGCAATTTGGTAAATATTGTTGATTAAAGATTTTGCTTATGCTACAATTAAATAATATACATTTGGTAAAAGCTGATGTTCCGCGGGGAGGAAATCATATGTACCGATGCAGGATGAAGATAGCGATTTTCAGCAAGGATACCATGCTCTCTGAGCTGGTCCGTTCTCTCGAACCATTGGAGCATTTTACACATGAAATCACAGTGGCGCCTGAGGCAAATCAGGAAATTATGAGGGAGAGCAGGCTTCTCATATGGAATCTGGACGACTCTGTGCCGCCCTCTAAGCTGCGCTCCCAGTGTGCAGCGGAAGCCTCGCTCATATTCTGCGGCAGCCGCCAGTGCATAGGCGCGCTGCCTCCGGAAGAATTTGGGGCTGCGGATGAGTTTTGGGAGACGCCCCTTGTCAGGGATTATATTAAGGTACGCCTGAAACGCATGATGGAACAGATTAAGCTGGGCTACGATTATTACATGACCCGGACCTACCTGGATACGGCCATAGACAGTATACCGGACATGCTCTGGTTTAAGACACTGGACGGGATTCACGTCAAGGTGAATAAGGCGTTCTGCTCTGTGGTGGGAAAGACCAGGGAGGATGTGACGGGGCGGAACCACTGCTATATATGGGGGGTATCCCCGGATGATTATGAAAATGGGGAGGCCTCATGCCGGGAGTCGGAGGATGCGGTTATAAAGGAGCGGCGTACCCTGCAGTTTACGGAGTCTGTCAAGGCATCCCACGGCATGCGCCAGCTGCGCACCTATAAGTCCCCTATAGTGGACAGGGACGGTGTCACGGTTCTTGGAACTGTGGGTATCGGCCATGATGTGACGGACCTGGTAAACATGAGCGCTGAGATAGAAATTTTGCTGCAGAGTATGCCCTATGCCATCCTTTTGTGGGATAACAACGGGAAGATACTTAATGCCAACAGAAAATTTGAGGAGTATTTTAAGCTTCCCAAAGAAGCAGTAATCGGGCAGGACTATGATGCGTGGATAACAGGGGCCTTCGAGGAACAGCGCACCATTAACAGCGAAGGATACATGGAAGCGCGTGTATCCCGGAGGGATGGGTCAGGTAAGATGCTGGAGATTCACGAAAATTCCGTCTATGATGTATTCAATCATGTGGCCGGTAAGCTTTGCATTTTCAGGGATGTGACAGTGGAGCGGGATCTGGAGAAACAAATCCGCCACAGCTCTAATACAGATTTCCTTACAGGACTTTATAACCGCAGATGTTTTTACCAGTACATACATAACAACCGTGGCGGCAGGACGGTCAGCCTGATGTACATTGACCTGGACCGGTTTAAGGAAGTCAATGACACATATGGCCATAAGGTGGGAGATGCCGTGCTGGTGCATACGGCGGATGTACTCAGACGATTGTTCCGGGACGACTTCGTGGCCCGGCTGGGCGGGGACGAATTCCTGGTGGTCCGTCTGGGAAAGTGCAGCATGGACCAGATGGAGCAGGAGGCAGAGGCCTTTTTGAAAGAAATGAGGACAGCGTTTCTGGCAGCGGAACAGACCGTTTCTTTGTCAGCCAGCGTGGGAATCGCTCAGAGCAGCGATTCCATGGTGGACATTGATGCGCTTCTCCAGCGCAGTGACCAGGCCCTTTACCAGGCAAAGAAGGCCGGCCGGTCCAGATACTGCGTATACAGATAAAAGGGGATTAGGACATGATATCACAAAAACAAATTCTGATTGTGGAAGATAATGAAATTAACCGTATGCTGCTGGGAGAGATACTTTCTGCGGACTATCAGGTCGTGGAGGCTGAAAACGGTCTGGAGGCCCTGTCCGTCCTAAAGGAGCGCGGGGATGTGATTTCACTGATTCTGCTGGACATAACCATGCCTGTTATGGATGGATATACCTTTCTTTCCATTGTGAAAAAAGACCCTGTGTTTTCTTCTATTCCGGTTATCGTAACCACCCAGAGCGACAGCGAATCGGACGAGGTGGCTGCCCTTTCCCACGGTGCTTCGGATTTTGTTGCTAAACCCTACAAGCCACAAATCATCCTGCACAGAGTGGCAAGCATCATTAATCTGCGTGAAAATGCAGCCATGGTCAACCAGTTAAAATATGACCGGCTGACCGGGCTTTACAGTAAGGAATTTTTCTTCCAGAAGGTGAAGGAGGAACTGGCCCGGCATCCGGAACGGGAATACGATATCATTTGTTCTGATATTGAGAATTTTAAATTAGTCAATGATGTATTCGGTCTTCCGGCGGGAGACAGGCTGCTGCGGGAGGTGGCTGATTTTTACCAGTCCCAGGTAGGGGACAAGGGGATATGCGGTCATTTTAACGGAGACCAGTTTGCCATACTGATGGAGCGCAGGTGTAAGTATACCGATGAGATGTTCATGGAGGCAACGGCACGGGTCAATGCCCTTCCCAATGCAAAAAATGTGCTGGTGAAATGGGGCATTTATTCCATTGAGGACCGCACTATTCCGGTGGACCAGATGTGCGACAGGGCTCTTCTGGCTGCCTGCGGCATCAAGGGGCAGTACGGAAAATATTTTGCCATATATGATGACCGGCTGCGCAGCAGGCTGCTGCGGGAACAGGCTATAACGGAATGCATGGAATCTGCACTGAGAGAGGGGCAGTTTGAAATTTATCTCCAACCCAAATACAGCGTAAAGGAGGAACGGCTTTCTGGGGCGGAATCCCTGATACGGTGGAATCATCCTGAATGGGGCCTTCAGTCGCCGGGACAGTTCATTCCTCTTTTTGAACAGAATGGTTTCATCACCCAGCTGGACCAGTATGTGTGGGACCAGACATGCGCCATCCTGCAAAGGTGGGAGCAAATGGGATATCCATGTATACCTGTTTCCGTCAATGTGTCCAGGGCGGATATTTATAACGTGGATCTTCCTGAAATTTTGACAGAGACAGTCCAAAAATACGGGCTTCCCCCATCCCGGCTCCATCTGGAAATAACAGAAAGCGCGTATACGGAAAACCCGTCTCAGATCATTGAAGTGGCGGGGCGGCTGCGGGAATTGGGCTTTATCATAGAGATGGACGATTTCGGCAGCGGTTATTCCTCCCTGAACATGCTCAATAAGATGCCCATTGACATTCTGAAGCTGGATATGAAGTTTATCCAGAATGAAACGGAAAAGCAGGCCAGCCAGGGAATCCTTCGTTTTACCATGGGTCTTGCCCGTTGGATGGATCTGAGTGTGGTGGCGGAAGGCGTGGAGACCAGGGAGCAGTTTGAACAGCTGAGGGAAATCGGCTGTGATTATGTTCAGGGATATTATTTTGCCAAACCCATGCCCTGCGGGGAGTTTGAGAAGCTGATAAGGGAACAGCCGGAGGAGGCTGCCATGGAATCGTCCATGGAGGATGTTTCTTTTCACGGAAAACAGCGGCCTGTACTTCTGATTGCGGACGAGGATGATGCCTATTGCAGGCAGGTGCGCAGGATATTTGAGTCCCGGTATCAGATTGTGGAGGCATCGGACGGAGAGAAGGCCCTTGCCTGCATTGCCAGCTATGAGAATAAGATTGGGGCAGCTATCATCAGCCTTACCCTGTCAGAACCGGATGGATTTCAGATATTGGAAATGCTTCGGAGGGAACGGGCAGTATGGAATATACCTGTCATAGCCACTTCATGGGACGGAAGCCAGGAGGAACAGGCTTTGGATATGGAAGCAGATGAATTCCTGCGCAAGCCGCACACTGCAGCCGTCCTGGAAAGGCGTGCCGTGAGGGCCATGAGGTCGGCGGCCTCCAGGGAACGGGAGCGCATGCTTGAGGGGGAAGCCTGTCAGGATTATCTGACCGGACTGTTAAACCGCAGAGGCCTGGAGGCTGCCGCGGATGCTCTGGATGGGAAAGACATGCCGTTGGCTGTGTATCTCTTTGATTTGGATAACTTAAAACACATCAATGATACATTTGGCCATATGAGGGGAGACCAGACCATATCGGCTTTTGCAGAACTGCTGAGGGAACAGACAAGGGAAAGTGATATACTTTCCAGGTTTGGCGGTGACGAATTCGTGGTTATTATGAAACAGATGAAATCAGGGGAAAGCGCTGTCAAAAAAGGGGAGGACATATGCAGGAGCATCTGTGAGTATCCCTTTGCCGACAATGTCCGGGCCTGTTGTTCCGCCGGTGTCGTCATTTGGGACACCAGGAAACCTCTGCCGGCCATACTGGAGTATGCGGACCAGGCCCTGTATCGCGCCAAGGCTGAAAATAAGGGCGGCTGCTGTATGTGGGAAGACGGGTATGAATATCCATAAAATAAGGCGGCCGTGTGCTTTGCCCATAAATATATTATAGTAGGATTTACGGCAATTGGTAATAAGAGTGAATTCATGTTTATGCCTAAGAGGGTTCCGGGTGAATTATCCGGAGCCCTTTCCGGACTGCGGGTGAGAATGTGACCCACAAACTGCAGGGCAGCCGTAAAAGCGGCCTGAATTATTTGGAGATAATCCGATATAAGGCTTCTATCCCCGCATTTAATAACCTTTCCTTTTCTAATCTTGCTTCTTTAAAAATAATCCGATCAACAAGTGCTGTAATGAAATCTACTATTACAACGGATACAGCCTCTAAATCTTCATACGGCAGCTCGCTTTGATACAGCCTGATATATTCATATGTTGCCATCTGCACTTTTTCCGACTGTGAATCTTTTATCGCCTTAACTTCTGGTTTTGCAAAATAAAGTACGTTTAATTCCCGTAAGAAATCCTTTTCTGCTTCATGTAACTGAATCAGAGTATTTACGAGGTCATAAAGCCATTTTTTCGGTTCCTTTAAATAAAGCTGCGCACTTGATTCAGGGCGCAGCTTTTCAAACACATTTGAAAAGTGGTATTGGTTGCTGCGCTCCAACAATTCTGTGAGTATAGCGTCTTTATCAGGGAAATAAGAGTATAGACTTCCAATAGATATACCGGCGGTTTTCGCAATTTCATTTGTAGTTGTATTGTAATAGCCGTTCTCACAGAACAATGACTTTGAAACCTCAAGTATAGTTTCTTTCATCTGAATACTTCTCTTTTGCTGTGGACGACGTACAGATTTTTTGTTTTCCATTTTATCAACTCCTGATTACTATTTTAGTATAGGAGGATGGGTTTGTCAATAAAAGTGAGTTAAAACTCACATAATCATTGACAAACGACAAATACGAGCATATACTCAGATTATAAACGCGAGTAAAAACTCATGTAAAGATTGAATTGGAGGAGTCCGCTTATGGAAGTAGCAGAAAAAATCAAAACACAACCAATCCCAAAACTGATTTGGGCATTATCAGCACCGGCTGTGCTCTCGTTGTTGTTGAATGCACTAAACACAGCTATAGACGGTATATTCGTAGCTAAAAGCGCAGGGATAACGGCCTTGTCGGCGGTAACAGTATCATTTGGTGTTATTCTCATTATTCAGGCGCTGTCGCTTCTGATTGCAGCAGGGGCATCTGCCTCCATTTCTCTTAAAATGGGAAAATCCGATAAACAGGGCGCGGAGAAAATTATTGGAAGCGCTTGTATGCTTTCAATCCTGTTTTCAGCGGCCATTACAATCATCGGGTTGCTGACAATTAAGCCATTGCTTTCCCTATACGGAGCAAACGCTGATAACATGGTGTATGCTAAAGAATATATCACAGTTATACTAAGTGGTTCCTTTTTCTTTGTCACCGCCCAATCAATGAACAACTGTGTGAAAGGTATGGGATATGCCAAAAGAGCTTTTTTGAACTCTCTATCCAGTGTAGTTACAAACACAATTTTAGACGCTGTTTTTATATTTGTTTTTAAGTGGGGTGTTTTTGGAGCAGCTTTATCAACGGTCATTGGTAACTGTGTTTGTATGCTTTTGGCAATGCAGTTTTTATGCTCTAAAAAGTCCGCAGGGAATCTAAAGCCAAGTAATATAAATCTAAGTGCCAGCAAAAAAATTATGTCGACAGGTGCTCCTGCTTCTATTACTCAGTTCGCATTAAGCCTGGTTTCTCTGACATTTAATCATGTTGCTGCATTTTATGGGGGAAACGTAGGGGTTGCAGCCTATGGAATCATGTATAACACAACCATGTTAGTCTATATGCCGATTATTGGATTAGGCCAGGGAATACAGCCTATCTTTGGATTTAATTATAGCGCGGGGAATTATACGCGGGTAAGGAGCACACTAAAATACTCTATAACCTGTGCCACTATTTTTGCAGCAGGAATGTTTTTGGTGATAGAGCTATTTAGCAGTCAAATCATAAGCACCTTTGGCGGGGCCGGTAACAAGGCGCTCATGGATATGGCTGTGCCGGGTATCCGCATTTTTACTTTGCTGCTTCCTGCTGTGGGATTTCAGATGATAAGTGCAAATTATTTTCAGTATATTGGTAAAGTAAAACAGTCTGTTGTTCTAAGTGCGCTTCGGCAGTTATTACTGCTGATACCGTTTGCAATCCTATTACCGACAGTTTTTGAGGTCACAGGAATATGGATAGCAACGCCCACAGCAGATTTTATTTCCCTGATTGTGACTGCAATTTTTGTTCGGCAGGAAGTCTGCATAATTCATTCGCAGGAACTAGGCGTAAATCTGGTGAACTAAACAATAGTCTATTTTTTAGGTTATATTAAGTAAATTGTAAGATTACCGGGCTGTATATATGATAATATGGAGATATACAACGGGAAAGAGAGGTGTGGATTTATGTATATGGATTCCTTTTTCTGGGGAGGCGGCTTTGAAATCATGTTTACACTGGTATTTGTGCTCATCATAGGAATATTTGTGGTTACGGCGGTAAAGGGACTGAGCCAGTGGAACAAGAACAATCATTGCCCCAGGCTGTCGGTAACAGCTTCCGTGGTCTCCAAAAGGACCAATGTCAGCCGCCACAGCCATCCCAATGCAGGGGATGCCACAGGAGCCCATGGTTTCCATTCCACTACATCCACCAGCTATTACGCGACGTTCCAGGTGGAGAGCGGTGACCGGATGGAGCTCTCCGTGACAGGGACTGAATATGGGCTGCTGGCAGAGGGGGACCGGGGAAAACTGACCTTCCAGGGAACGCGCTATCTGGGATTTGAGCGGCTGGGGAATGTAGAGCCGGTTTGATCTATACTTGCTGCGCATGCACGTTCCTGAATATTTTTGTCTTATTATACTCCTGGGTTGTAAGCATTTCCAGGGAATGATAAAATGAGAGAGGAAACGAAACAATATAAGCCAGAACAAAGAGAAAACAGGCCAAAAAAGAGAAGCAGGCAGGAGCAGGTAATGCAGGGGAATCAAGTTATATACGGGCAGGAACAGAATAGTCAAAGACAGAATGCTGAACAGAATAGTTTCAAACAGGATAACAGAGAGAAGGAAGTCATGGAGGTTTCCCTTCAGGCGGGGCATCTGCTCCTGGAGAATGGAGCTGAGATTTCCCGGGTGGAGGAAACCATCGAACGGATATGCCGCTATTACGGCGTCTGTTCCGGCAATGCATTTGTGCTCACTAACGGTATCTTCGTCACAGTGGGGAGCAGGAATGAGCCTGATTTTGCCAAGGTGGAGCACATTCCGGTGAGTGGGACTCATCTGGACCGTGTGGCGGCTGTGAACCAGCTCTCCAGGGAGATAGAGGCAGGCATGTATACGGTCAGAGAGGTGGCTGAAAGGCTGGAATGTATAAAGAGCATGCCAGGAAAGCCTAAATACATGCAGGTGCTGGCATCCGGTTGCGGCAGCGCTGCCTTCTGCTATCTGTTCGGGGGCAGTATATGGGACAGCTCTGTGGCGCTTATGACCGGTATCATTTTGTACATCTACGTGCTTTATGTCAGCGCCCCCCATCTGTCGAAAATAGTGGGAAACATAAGCGGGGGTGCCCTGGTGACGATCCTGTGCAGCACCATGTATCTGGCCGGAATGGGACAGCATCTGAATTACATGGTAATCGGATCCATTATGCCCCTTATACCCGGAGTGCCCTTTACCAATGCCATACGGGAAATCGCGGACAGTGATTACATTTCCGGATCAGTGCGGATGATGGATGCGCTGCTGATATTTTTCTGTATAGCCATTGGCGTGGGCGTGGGATTTTCACTGGCAGGATGGGTGACGGGAGGTACATTGTTATGATACCACAGGTCTGTGCAGCCATGATGGGCACCATTGCATTTTCACTGCTCTTTGGAGTGCCGAGAAAATATTATATCTGGTGCGGCCTGATAGGAGGAGCCGGGTGGGCTGTATATGTGCTGGCTTCCGGTTATGTCAGCGGGGCAGGCGCCTCCTTTGCCGCCACAGTGGTGGTCATATTCCTGTCCAGGGCAGCCGCAGTGGTAAACCGTTGTCCTGTCACTATTTTTCTCATATCAGGCATATTTCCCCTGGTGCCTGGAGCAGGAATTTACTGGACCGTCTATTACCTGGTGACGGAACAGCTGGGGCTGGCTGTGTATACGGGGTATGAGGCTGTGAAGGCCGCGGTGGCCATTGTGCTGGGGATTGTATTTGTGTTTGAGCTGCCCCAGGGTGTGTTCCGGTGGATGGCGAAAGCATTCGTTAAAATTCCATAAAGTCCGCCCCGCTGCGGGCGCTTTCACACATGGATCCCTTCTGGAAGCGGTATGTTTTAACTATCACTTGTTTGTGTGGGAATTTGAACGCTTGGAGTATATAGACGGCCCTTCGGAGAAAAAAGTAGTTGATGTTGCCGGCACTTTGCCGTATTATGATGGTATAGCACTCTGCGCGGCCGCGGACGATGAGACAGATGCCGTAAACAGGGAGGAGCCTACGGTTTAACGGTGAAAAGTATTACGATGATTTTGGTGACATACCGGACCGGCCGCCGGCATAGACTGTATCAAAAAAAGAGGAGCTGTTTTTCGCAGCCCCTCTTTCATGTTTTTTGGAGGCGGCATATGTATGAACATTTTTCAATTCCCGGAGAGTCCTGCAGGATTCCCTTTGCAGACCTTTGCAGGAGAAACAGTGAATTCAGGACCTATTTTATAAGAAAGACCTACGATGCTTCCCAGTGCATCCATCCCCAGGGGACAAAGATTACCAGCTTCGGCATCGTGGAGACAGGAATTCTGAAAGCAGTGGATCACACCAGAAAAGATGCGGAAATGTGCCATGCTTATTTTGAGGCCAGGGATATTTTTCCGGAATTCCTGTATTTTTCCGGTGAAAAGGAGTACAGTTATACTCTGGCCGCTGAAAAGCGGTCCACGGTGTTGTGGGTGCCGGTCCAGGTGATGGAAGAAATGCTGGAGAAAGACAGGCAGCTTCTCTATGCGCTGCTGCTGTATGTCTCCCAGCGGGGGCTTAAAAACCAGCTTTATCTCAACTGCCTCAATTACCAGACCATCCGTGAGCGGATCGCTTACTGGATTGTGGGAATGCATAACATCGCTCCCGCGGAGACCATCCGCATGCCCGGCTCCCAGCTGATGCTGGCCAATATGCTTCATGTCAGCAGGTCCTCCCTGAACCAGGAGCTGAAGCTGATGGAGAAGGAGGGATATTTCCGTATTAGGGGACATGAGATGCAGGATTGGGATAAGAAAAAACTGGAGGAGCTGGTTTAGAACAGATTTCCCCTGAGCCGGACGCTGCTGGTTTACGAGAAAATAAGCGGGGAGTTGTGAATATGAGTTTGTATGCCATTGGAGATTTGCATTTATCCTTTACTGCCAATAAACCCATGGATGTATTTGGAAGGGAATGGAAAGACCATGTGAGGAAGATAGAGAAGAACTGGAGGGGAAGGATTGGCGCAGAGGACACGGTGGTCATCACAGGCGACCATTCCTGGGGACGGAATCTGGAGGAGGCCCTGGCTGATTTGGATTTCATCCAGTCCCTGCCGGGACGAAAAATTCTGCTGAGGGGAAATCATGACATGTTCTGGGATGCAAAGAAAACATACCGTCTGAATGAGATGTTTCAGGGGCGGCTATCCTTTCTTCAGAATAATTATTATGCCTACAAGGAATACGCCCTGGTGGGGACAAAGGGGTACTGCTATGAGGGAAAGGATTCACCGGAACATTTTGAGAAGCTGGTGAAAAGGGAGCTGGAGCGGCTTCGCATCTCCTTTGAGCTGGCCGCTGCGGACGGCTGCAGCCAATTCATCATGTTCTTACATTATCCTCCTACCAGTATCGGAGAGATGGAAAGCGGGTTTACTGAGATGGCAAAGGAGTACGGGGCAGAGCAGGTGGTGTATTCCCACTGCCACGGGGAAGCCAGATATCAGGACAGCTTTCTGGGAGAGGTGGACGGGATTGAGTATAAGCTGGTTTCATCGGATTATCTCAGATTCCGGCCGGAGAAGATTTTGAGGTGATGAGGAGGAGCAAAAGTGAAGTACAAGGCAGTGATATTTGATTTTGATTACACCCTGGGAGACTGCACAGAGGGCATTGCGGCCAGTGTGAACCACGGGCTTAAGAAAATGGGATATGAGGCCGGGGAAATGGAGGATATCAGAAAGACCATAGGCCTGTCCTTAAAAGAAACCTTCGCCTGTCTCACAGGGAGCCGGGACCAGGAGGAGGCACAGCGGTTCAGTATCTATTTTAAAGAAAAATCTGACCAGGTGATGGTGGAGCATACAAGGCTCTATCCCGCGGTCGGACCAGCGTTTGAGGAGCTTCGCAGGCAGGGGTGCAGGATTGGAATTGTGACTACAAAATATCATTACAGGATTGACCAGATACTGGACAAATTCCAGATAGCAGGCCTGGTGGACGTGATAGTGGGGGCTGAGGATGTAAAGGCTGAGAAGCCAAGCCCTGAGGGACTGCTTTATGCCATGGAGCAGCTGGGGGCGGACCGGAAGGAAGTCCTTTATACAGGGGACAGCGTGGTGGACGCAAAGACAGCGGCCGGAGCCGGTGTGGATTTTGCCGGCGTATTGACCGGAACAACGTCATTCCGGGATTTTGAACCCTTTAACCATATATGTATTGTCAGGGATTTGGCGGAGCTGATGAATGCTTTGACGCAGGAGAAATAGAAGAAACAGATAACAGGAGAAACAGATAACAGGAGAAACAGATAAAAGGAGGATGTCCCCACCCGGGCGGACACCCTCCTTTTTCAGCCCATTCAGCTGCTTTCTATACAATCTGATACTTTGCCACGTACACCGGGAACGTAACAGTGCCTTTTATAATTTTGCCCCTTGTAATGGTCGCATTCTTATCAGTCACAACATACTCTACGCCGGCGTCTGCTTCTATCACCGTATCCTGCATGAGCACACAGTTCTTTACCCAGGCGCCCTTTCCTACCTTGACACCGCGGAACAGGATGCTGTTTTCCACCTCACCCTCGATGATGCAGCCGTCGGCAGCCATGATGTTGCTGACCTTTGAGCCGTTGATATACCGGGCCGGATTGTCGTCGCGAATCTTGGTATAGATGGGATTGCCGGCGGAAAAGAGCGCGTCCACATTGACATCGTCTAACATCTTCATGTTCTCGTTAAAATAGCTCTTCATGCTGCTGATTCGCGCCACATATCCGTCATAGCGAAATGCCTGTACATTCAGCCTTTCTAACTGGGGCGCCAGGATATCGCGCTCAAAGTATACCTGTCCGCGCACATAGGCAGTGTTTATCTGGCTAATCAGGAGCTCCCGGTCAATGATGTAGATGTTCATGGAGATATTCTGCATTCCCGGTTCCGAGGAGTTCATGTACATCTTGGTAACACGGCCGTTGTCAATGGCCAGGGTATAGTAGAGGCTTTTTCCGATGTCACGGTGTTCGATGAGGTCAATGGGAAGAGGTTCCGCCTTGTAAGCCACGGTAACATCGGCATGACTGGCCATATGGGCTTCAATCAGTGCGTTGAAATCAAAGTTGACAGCCAGGTTTGTATCGGCCATAACCACATACTTTTCCTTTTGTTCCTTCAGGAAATCCAGGATACCGGCCAATGCTTCCACGCGGCCGTTGTAGATGCTCACTGTCTTTTCTGCATAAGGCGGAACCAGGTTGAGTCCGCCGTTTTTTCGCGTCAGGTCCCATTCGCGGCCTGAGCCCAGGTGGTCCATCAGGGAGTGATAATTTCTGCGGACAATCAGGGAAATATTGTCAATTCCACAGTTGGCCATGCTGGAAAGGATGAAATCCACCAGACGGTAACGGCTGGCAAAAGGAATGGAGGCCATCAGGCGCTCGCTGACCAGATCGGGAACCAGGGAATCATAGCTGTTGGGGAAAAGGATGCCCAGGGCATTTGCATTGGAATTTACCATTGTTCTTCACCGCCTTTTACATTATTCTTTACCATGGCACTGGGGCCAATCTTGGCGCCGGGCCCGATTTCAATGCCGGGACCAATGGTGGCCACGCCTTTTTCACTGTCAGAGGGCATGGCCCCTACCACTGCGTTTTCTCCGATTACCACGTTCTCAGCCACAATACAATGTTTTACCACGGCGCCTGATTTGATGGTGGTGCTGCCCATGACAACAGCGTCCTCCACCTGCGCCCCGGCCTCCACCTTTACGCCGGAGAAGAGGATGGAATGCCTGACCTGACCGTTTATACGGCAGCCGTCGGTAATCATGGAATTTTCCACCAGGGCATCGCCGCTAATCTTATGGCCGGTCATACCGCTGTTTCTGCTGTATATCTTCCAGTTTTCGTCAAAGAGATTGATGCCGCTGTGTTCCGGATCCAGGACCTCCATGTTGGCCTCCCAGAGGGAGGAGATGGTTCCTACGTCTTTCCAGTATCCGTTGAAATGATAAGCATACATCCTGCGTCCGTCACGCAGCAGATTGGGAATGATGTTGTTTCCAAAGTCATTTTCAGAGTCAGGGTCAGCTTCATCCTCTATGAGGTACTGTCTGAGGATGTCCCAGTTGAATATGTAGATGCCCATGGAAGCCAGGTTGGACTTTGGATTCTTCGGCTTTTCCTGGAATTCGGTGATGCGGTCATCCCCGTCAGCCACCATGAGTCCGAAACGGGACGCGTCCTCCCACGGCACTTCCATGACAGCCACACTGAATTCAGCCCCTTTTTCCTTGTGGAATTTAAGAAAATCGCTGTAGTCCTGTTTGCAGATCTGGTCTCCTGAAAGGATGATTACATACTGCGGGTCGTACCGTTCAATAAAGGAGATATTCTGATAAATGGCATTGGCCGTGCCCTTGTACCAGTCTGAACCGGATGCTTTCTGGTAGGGCGGGAGTATATGGACACCTCCGTACAGGCGGTCCAGATCCCAGGGCTGTCCGTTGCCGATGTACTCATTCAGGACAAGTGGCTGGTACTGGGTCAGGATACCCACTGTATCAATTCCTGAATTTACGCAGTTTGAAAGCGGAAAATCAATGATGCGGTATTTACCGCCAAAAGGAACCGCGGGTTTTGCCAGTTTTTGGGTCAGCGCGTAGAGACGGGAGCCCTGGCCGCCGGCAAGAAGCATTGCA
Source organism: Enterocloster sp. 210928-DFI.2.20 (assembly GCF_020554465.1). Lineage (NCBI taxonomy): Bacteria > Bacillati > Bacillota > Clostridia > Lachnospirales > Lachnospiraceae > Enterocloster > Enterocloster sp. 210928-DFI.2.20. The sequence goes on along the minus strand of NZ_JAJCHK010000005.1, from coordinate 40,190 downwards.
ATCATTTCTTTAGCCATAATATTTCCCCCTGATTGGTGTTGAATATTTATACAGATTGTACCATGTATTGGAAAAAAAAGACAGGTATTTGTGCAAAATAATTGAAAAAGTGATGAAAAAGTGGGGATAATATAAAAAAATGACAAGTATATTCGCCGGAGCAGGACATAGGCAGAACAAAGCAGCAAAATATAAAAAACAGGTGACATATAATAAAAAGTGTTGTATAATAACGTTATACTTAAAAAAGAATAACGATAGTTAAAAGACTTTAGATGAAAGAAAAACAGAAATAAAAAAGGAGCTGCTGCTCCATAAATGATGACTCATCTATGGAGCAGCAGCTCCCGCAGACAATCTTTACCCTTCCAGGGTCTTGATATCCATATCCTTTGGAAGCACCAGGCTTAAAAATACGGAGACCACAAATACAACCGCAACCACATTGGCCGAAAATACAGACTGGACCAATTCAGGGAAGATATCCCAGATCCCGATTTCGCTGGCTGTGGTAAAACCGATGCCCACTGCCAGGGAGAGGGAGACAATGACTATGTTTCTCTGAGAAAAACCGCATTTGGCAATCATCTGTACGCCGGAGGTAAGAATGGTGCCGAACATCATGATGGTGCATCCGCCAAGCACGGCCTGAGGCAGGGAAGCAAAAAAGTTTCCCACAGGCGGAAGGAGTCCGGCTAAAATCATGCAGGCCGCCCCTGTCATGATTGTGAAACGGTTGACCACCTTTGTCATGGCCACCAGGCCCACATTCTGGGAGAATGAGGTTACAGGCGGACATCCGAATACAGTGGAAAGGGCGGATGCGTAGCCGTCGCAGGCCAGGGAGCCGGATATTTCCTTTCCCGTGATTTCACGGTTTAAGCCGCCTGAAACCAGGGCCGAGGTGTCGCCTATGGTCTCTGCCGCAGATACAAGAAAGATGATGCAGGCCGAGATAATGGCCCCTGCATGGAACTCGGGCATAAAGGGAAGCAGATGAGGGAAGGAAATGATTCCGCCGGACATAATCAGGCTTAAATCCACTTTCCCAAGGAAGATGGCGATTACATACCCCACAATCAGTCCAGCCAGTACGGACAGCTGTTTTAAGTATCCTTTTGCAAAGATGTTCCACAGAAGACAGGTCAGAAGGGTGATGGTACCCAGAATCAGGTTCTGGGCGGAACCGAAGTCGTCTGCATATCCGCCGCCAAAGGACCTGGCGCCCACTGTGAAAAGGGAAAATCCGATAGCTGTAACCACAGAGGCAGCCACCACTGGGGTAATGATTCTGCGCCAGTATTTGGCCAGAAGTCCCAGGGTTCCTTCAAAGATACCGCCTATGAGCACGGCTCCCACCACAGCGGGATAACCGTAGTTGGCTGCAATGGTGCTGAGAACGGTGACGAAGGTAAAGCTGACACCCATGACAACGGGAAGCTTAGAGCCAATCCGCCATATGGGATACAGCTGAATCATAGTGGCGATGCCTGCCACAAACATTGCGTTCTGGAGCAGAATGGCTGTCTGGGCCTGGCTCAGGGCAGGCTGTGCCGCTCCTGCTATGATGGTAATAGGCGCAAGGTTGGAGACGAACATGGCCAGGATGTGCTGGAGGCCGAAGGGGATGGCTTTGGCGATTGGCACCCTTCCCTCCAGTTTGTATATGTTGTTGATACTGCAATTGGTATTGCTGTTCATGATTGGTTCCCCCTATAAAATGATAGTTAATCGGTCCCGCCGGTTTTGTGGCTGACCTGATATACCTCCTCCACAATCCGTTCCATGGCGTTGAGAATGTTCTCATAGCCGGTACATCTGCACAGATGCCCGGATATCAGCTTCTTAAGCTCTTCCCGGTTGTATTTTTTTCCGGTTCCCACAATCTCCACCGCGCTCATGATAAGGCCGGGAGTACAGAAGCCGCACTGTACGGCTGCCTCCTCGATAAATGCCTTCTGAATGGGTGACAATTCCCCGTTGGGCCCCTTTAAACCTTCCACTGTCATGATGCTTTTTCCCTCGGCCCATAAGGTCATGTAGATACAGCTGTCTATGGCTTCTCCGTTTACCAGAACGGTACAGGCACCGCATTCCCCGACCTCGCAGCCCTTTTTCACGGATGTAAGCCCCAGACGCTGGCGCAGGGTATCGAGCAGGGATTCCCTCTCATCCACAGCCAGTTCCACTTCTTTACCATTTACTTTCATGTGTACAATCTTAAGCATTGATCGCACCTCCTGCTTTTTTTATTGCCTCTGCCAGGGCCCGTTTGGATAATTCTTCAATGAGCTGCAGACGGAATTCCTTTGACGCCCTCCATGAGGAGCGGGGATTCACTTCTTCCAGTGCAGCCTTGCCGAACGCCAGGACAGCCTCACTGTCATTAACTGCGCGACCCTTTAAACCATCCTCCGCCTTCCTGCATCGCAGGGGAGTGGGACCAGCCACGCCGTATCCCAGCCTGACATCCTCAATCCGCTTCTTATCCTGGCTCAGCTTTACACGCACCGCACAGCCCAGGGTGGCAATTTCCATGGCTTTTCTCTTGCCGTACTTGATGTAATGGCCGCTCCAGCCCTCGAAGCTGTCCCTGTGTACCAGGAAACCGGTACAGACCTCGGTCCGGTCGCGGACCGTCCGTCCGGGACCTGTATAGAATTCACAGACCGGCACCCTGCGTTTGCCCTCAGGACCCTCTAACAGCACATCTGCCTCCAGGGTCCACATGGTGGAAGCAGAGTCTGCGGAGGTGGCTCCATTGCAGATATTGCCGCCGATAGTACCGGTATTGCGTATCTGCGGACCGCCTACCATGTCCACGGCGTCCCCAAGCATGGGTATGTATTTCTGGATCAGGGCATCGTTGGTGATATGGGAAAATGCAGTGCCTGCGCCTATCCACAGATCTCCGTCATCAAGGAGGCGGACTCCCTTTAATGCTTCTATATTATGAATGGATACAACGGATCTTCCGGCATCCTTTCCCTCTCTGACACGAATCAGAACGTCTGTACCGCCGCTTATGATTTCAGCGTCAGGATTTTTTACCAGGGCATTTATGGCGTCGGCCACATCCTTGGCCTCATAAAATGATTTGATATCAAACATAACCTTCTCCTTATATCAGACCTTTTTCTTTGAATTTTTCAATGAGCCGCTGAGCGGTCATGGGAGTCACATCCATCTGGACTCCGGTGGCGTTTAAGATGGCGTTGCGGATGGCGGGGGCCACCGGAATGGCAGGAGGCTCGCCCAGGGATTTGTTACCGTAAGGGCCGGTGGGGTCCTCCAGCTCAATGAACGCCACGTTTAAGTCCGGCGTGTCCATGGCGGTTGGAATCTTGTAATCCAGCAGGTTATTGTTTAAGGGCCTGCCTGTCTTTTCATCCACCAGCAGCTCCTCCGAAAGCCCGTATCCCAGTCCCATGCTCATGCCGCCGTGGACCTGGGCCCTGGCGGTCAGCGGATTGATGAGGATTCCGGAGTCATGGACATTGATGATATCCTTTACCGTTACCAGACCAAGGGGAATGTCCACCTCGATTTCCACAAAGCAGCAGCCGGAGGAAAATGTGTTGTCCTTGCACTGGTTAGTGACCTCGGCTGTGATATGTACGGAACGGTCCAGGGAATAGAAGGCGGTGTCCGCTACCACGGACAGGTCGAAGAGCACGGGCTCCCCGCCGCTTACCACAATCTTACTGTTTTCTATGTCCAGCATATCCGGTGATACCAGCTCCCCTTCCTTAAGTCCCAGTGTCTCCCTGAGCAGGGCAGCGGCAGCCTTTACTTGGTCAGCGTATACTGTTTTGGATAGGTCGCTTACATCGTGGCTCAGCATGTAAGCAGCGTATTCCAGTATCTTAAGGCGGAATTCCTCGCCGCATTTCCTGCAGGCCATGCCGGACACATAGGTCTGGCGGGATGCATAGGCCCCGGTGTCAAAGGGGGTCACGTCCGTGTCCTGGGTGGATACGATGTAGACCTTGTCAAAGGCTATGCCGGTTGTCTGGGAAGCCATCTGGGTGAATACGGTGTCGGCTCCCTGGCCGATCTCCGTGGCGCCCATGCACAGCTGCATGGAGCCGTCCTGGTTGAGTATCATGCGGGCGGAAGCTGTTTCAAGGGAGATGGGGTGCACACCTGTCTTATAACAAAAGATAGCCATGCCCACACCTTTTCGGACCGGGCCGGTCTGATTGCGGTATGCGCTCCATTTCTCGTCCCAGCGTATGTGTCGTCGCCCTTCCTCGATGCATTTTTTCAGACCGTAAGAATGGAAGGTGATGCCGTTGGCCGGGTCCACGAAACCATCCTCCATGCAGTTTTTCAGCCTGAATTCACAGGGGTCCATGCCAATGGCGTCTGCCAGATCATCGGTGAGACATTCCGCGAACCATGCTGCCTGGGGAATGCCGTAGGCTCTCATGGCGCCGGCCGTGGGAGAGGAGGTGTATACGGTGAAGCAGTCCACCTCGGTACCCAGCTCGTCTCTGTAAAGGTCCTTGAACACATTGCCGCAGTTGGCGCAGATGGCGTGGCCGTGGGATGCATAGGCGCCGTTGTTGGCATAGGCCTCCAGCTTCCTGGCCAGGATGCGGCCGTCCTTTGTCACAAGGCCCCTGCATTTTCCTTTGATGGCGTGACGGGTACGGGTGCCGGAGATAGTTTCCTCCCGGCTGATTTCCAGCCTGACAGGCCGTCCGCCGACGGACATGGTCAGGAATGCGTTTAAGGGTTCATAGAGCACGTCCTGCTTGTTGCCGAAGCCGCCTCCGATGTAAGGCTTTATAATGCGGACTCTTCCGATTGGAACCCCCAGGGCCTGGGCTGTACAGCGCCTGACTATGTGGGGAATCTGGGTGGAGGATACCACGGTTATCTTACCGTTGGTGTCCACATAGGCCCATGAGACAGGCAGCTCTATGTGGCAGTGGGAAATCCTCGGGGTATCGTATTCCTTTTCCAGGGAAATGATTTCCTCAGGCCCGTAACCGGACCCGGCTTTCTCAAGTCCTCTCTCATAGGTGAATTCACTGTCACCCATGGTCATGTGGGAGTGTACGATCACATTGTCCTTCCTGAGATCCGGGTGCAGGGGAGTGGCATCCTCTGCCATGGCTGCTTCCACTGTAACAATAGGAGTATATTCTTTATATTCCACCTTAATCAGGCGGGCTGCCCTGGCCGCGGCCACCTCATCCTCAGCGATGACAGCCGCAATATCGTCCCCGTAAAGGCGGACCCTCTGGTTCAGTATTTTCCTGTCACAGATATCCTGATGCTTCTTTTCCACGCTCCACGGATGGCCTGCCGTGGGAAACTGGCAGTCGGGAACATCGAAGCATGTGACAATCTTTACCACACCAGGAACCTGATAGGCCTCTGTCAAGTCAAAGCTTTTGACCAGGCCGTTGGCAATGGTAGAGTGCACGACCTTACCGTGCAGGATGTCTCTCGGTTCCAGATCCGCGGTGTACTTGGCCTCCCCGGTCACCTTCCCGTAAGCATCAACACGTTTTACTTGCTGCCCTACAATATTCATTTTTTGATTTCCTCCTTACTTTTCCTGCCAATTTTGGTGCGAATCTTTACACAAACAGAAAAAAAGAGCTGGCTACATTAAGATATGTAGCCAACTCTTTGCGGTAGTTGGTAGAGACTCTGGGCCAATCCCCAGGATATACATATTGGCAAAAGAAATGTTAAATTGTTATCTTAAAAAGAATTATAGTACCTAAAAAAGTTTTAGTCTATGGCAAAATTTGAGAAAATTGAAGATGCTTTATTGTGCAATATACACAAAAAAGTGCCGGAGTGATGAAAATGGTGCATGCATATACGAGCTGGTTTCTGTAGCGTCCTATTGCATTTTCTACCTGTTTTTGTTATATTTAAACCATTGGAAATTTGTCAAAAGAACGTCTATTTTGGTGAAACCACGATATATATTTATAAGGAAATGAAGAGGAAGCCTGGTTTTGCCGCAGGATAAGCAGTATCATCGGCAGGTAAAGGCCGGGCAAAGGTATGAAACGATGATTTCACAGAAGAAAATTTTGGTCGTGGAAGACAATGAAATAAACCGAATGATATTAAGGGAAATCCTGTCGCCCCAATATAAAGTGCTGGAAGCCGGTAATGGAGCGGAAGCACTGTCTGTCCTGCGTGAATATGGGGAGATGGTTTCTCTTATTTTACTGGACATCGTCATGCCTGTTATGGACGGATATACATTTCTTTCTCATATCAAAGCGGATTCTTCCTTTTCATCTATTCCGGTAATCGTAACAACCCAGAGCGACAGCGAATCTGATGAGGTTGCGGCGCTGTCACACGGCGCGGCTGATTTTGTTGCGAAGCCCTACAAGTCCCAGGTGATTCTGCACAGGGTGGCCAGTATCATCCATTTGAGGGAAACGGCTGCCATGATTAATCTGGTTCAGTATGACAGGCTTACAGGGCTCTACAGCAAGGAATTTTTTTACCAGCGGGTAAGGGAAACTCTGATGCAGCATCCTGACAGGGAGTATGATATCATTTGCTCCGATATCGTGAATTTCAAACTGATTAATGATATATTCGGCATTCCTGCCGGGGATCATCTGCTAAATGAGATCGGCAGGCTTTATAAAAAGGTGGCCGGGAAGAATGGAATCTGCGGTCATTTTCACGCGGACCAGTTTGCATGCCTTCTGGAACGGCGGTGGGAGTACACGGATGAGCTGTTCATCCGGTGCAATGCCAGGGTGAATACCCTTCCAAATGCCAGGAATGTGGTGATGAAGTGGGGAATATACCAGGTGGCTGACCGGAATGTGTCTGTAGAGCAGATGTGTGACCGGGCTCTTTTGGCTGCCCGCAGCATTAAGGGACGGTATGGAACGTATTTCGCGGCCTATGACGACCAGCTGCGCAACCGTCTTTTAAGGGAGCAGGCCATAACGGACAGCATGGAGCCGGCCCTTGCGAAGAAGCAGTTTGAGGTTTATCTGCAGCCTAAGTACAGGATTAAAGACCACAGGCTTTCAGGGGCAGAGGCCCTGGTCCGGTGGAGACATCCGGTGTGGGGATTCCAGTCCCCCGGAGAGTTCATTCCCTTGTTTGAACAAAACGGTTTCATCACAAAGCTGGACCAGTATGTGTGGGAACGGGCTGCATCCGTCCTCAGGGAATGGGACAACAGAGGATATCCTCCCATCCCTGTGTCCGTCAATGTATCCAGGGCGGATATCTATCATAAGGACCTGGCAGACATGCTGCTTGGAATCGTGCGCCGATACAGGCTGCAGCCGTCACGGCTTCACCTGGAGATAACGGAAAGCGCGTACACCGAAAACCCTGAGCAGGTAATCGAGACAGTGGGTTATCTGAGGGAACTGGGCTTTGTCATTGAGATGGATGATTTCGGAAGCGGATATTCCTCCCTCAATATGCTGGGCAAAATGCCAGTGGATATCCTTAAGCTGGACATGAAGTTTATCCAGGATGAGGCCGCAGGGCCGGATGACGGCGGAATCCTCCATTTTATCATGGAGCTGGCCCGGTGGATGGACCTGAGCGTGGTGGCGGAAGGAGTGGAGACCAGGCAGCAGCTGGAGCGCCTTAAGAAGGCGGACTGCGACTATGTGCAGGGGTATTATTTTGCCCGTCCAATGCCCATAAATGAATTCGAGGAACTGCTCAGAGACGGACATACAGCCATGGAGCAGGAGGGGATGGGCGATGAAAACCTCCGGGAGTCTCAGCCGTTTCCTGTTCTTCTGGTCGCGGACGAGGACGCCTGTTACCGCAGGAATGTTAGGGAAACCTTTGAGGGAAGCTTTCAGGTGATGGAGGCTGGGGACGGCAAGGCGGCCTTAAGATGTATGGCTGACAGTAAAAGCAGGATTGCCGCTGTGATTCTCAGCCTGACCCTTTCAGGGACAGATGGTTTTTCCGTGCTGGAGGTACTTCAGAGGGAAAAGATGGATCCGGATATACCGGTCATTGCCACAGGACCGCAGAACGAGGCTATGGAGGACCGGGCAATGGAGCTGGGGGCGGATGATTTTGCGGGAAGGCCCCATTCCCAGAAGAGCCTGAGACGGCGGGTGCTGCGGGCCATCCATGCGAAGGCACCGCGGGAACGGGCGGCCCGGCCCGGACAGATATTGACTTTGGGGGAGGATTAACATATGAAGAGACAGATGACGCCCGGTGAAACATTACGGGAGTTCTGCCGCACATGGTTTGTACAGCGTGACGCAGAAAGAACCCTTGCATTCCTGACGGAGGATGTGGGGTTTGTGGGCACGGGAACAGACGAAATGGCCAGCGGAAGGCAGCAGATGGCCGGGTACCTTGCGCAGGATATCCGGGAGATACCGGAACCCTTTGAATGTGAGCTTTCCCCCATCTATGAACAGCCTGTGGCTGATGGGATCTATAACATGTCAGCGGATTTGACCCTTAAGAATTCCAAATACACCTGGTATCTGAGGGCCTTCTTTACCTTGGTTTTGTCCGGGGAAGAATGGCTGGTCAAGAGTTTTCATGTGGCAGAGCCGGCCAGCAGCCAGAAGGACGCGGAGCATTATCCGGGGACACTGGTCATGGAACATACCAGCAGACTGCGCCAGGAGCTTTTAAACAATTCTCTGCCGGGCGGTATGATGGGAGGATACATAGAGGATGGTTTCCCATTTTATTTCATTAACCGCAGGATGCTGGAATATCTGGGGTATGAGAACGAGACGGAGTTTGTATCCGATATTGAAGGAATGATTACAAACTGCATGCATCCGGATGACAGGAACAGGGTGGACCAGCTGGTGGCCTGCCAGCTGCAACGGTCAGAGGAGTATGTGGTGGAATACCGGATGAGGAAAAAGGATGGTTCCTATATCTGGGTACATGACCTGGGCAGGAGGGTGACATCTGAGGATAACCGTCCTGCCATCATGTCGGTATGCATGGATATCACTGAAGAAAAGCAGATGCGTGACCGGATTAAAGAGATGTATGAGGAGGAGCTTTCCTATTTTGCGGAACAGTCCTCAGCCGACGGGAGTATACAGGGAAGCCTTAATATCACCACAGGGTGCCTGGAATCCTACCTGTCAACCGCGGATACATCCATTGCAAAGGTGGGTGATGCCTACGAGGATACCATCGAGAACCTGGCAGCCTCTGCCGTGGACCCGGTCTATGGGGATGGAATCCGCCACTGCCTTAACCGGGAGCGGGTGCTGGCTGATTACGCGGTTGGCAAGGTGGATTACCGTTTTGAGTTCCTGCGCAGAAACAACAGCGGCATAATTTTCTGGGAAAGCACCATCATGCATTCCTGCCAGAATCCTGAGACTGGTCATGTCATACTTTTCTTCTATACCCAGGATGTGACGGAGAAAAAGATGCAGGAGCAGCTTTTCAAGCGGATCGCGGAGCTGGATTATGAGAGCATAACAGAAGTGGATATCCTGCGGGATATGGCGTACAGGACCATATTGGTGGATGAGTCCAATATGGATACCATGCTGCCGGACCACAGCCGGTTCCAGTCGGAGATACGCGCCATCTCCGGACGCTATATGGATGAGGCGGCCAGGGAGGAATATCTCCGTAAGCTGGATTACGATTACATGAAATCACAGCTGGCCCATAACGACGCTTATACGTTCATTGTGGAGATGCGGGATATGACCGGTGCGACCCGGGTCAAGCGTTTCCGGGTTTTCTATATCAGCAGGGAGCTGGAGCGGGTATGCGTGGCCCGCACCGATGTGACGGACGTGGTTCTAAAGGAACAGAGGCAGAAGGAGGAGCTGGCTGCCGCCCTGGTGGCGGCAGAGCAGGCCAATGCGGCCAAGAGCGACTTCCTCTCACGGATGAGCCATGAAATAAGGACTCCCATGAACGCCATCATCGGCATGAGCACCATAGCGGCCCAGTCCATAGGGGATGACGAGCAGGTGGAGGATTGTATTTCCAAAATTGGCATTTCCTCCCGGTTCCTATTGTCGTTAATTAATGATATCCTGGATATGAGCCGGATTGAGAGCGGCAAGATGCTGCTCAAGAGCGAGAAGATTCCAACAGAGGAGTTCATCAACGGCATTAATTCCATCTGTTACTCCCAGGCTGATGTCAAGGGGGTGGAATATGAGTGCATTGTGGACCCGGTGCTGGATGATTACTATATAGGTGATGCCATGAAGCTCCAGCAGGTGCTCATCAATATCCTGAGCAATGCCATCAAGTTTACCCAGGAGGGAGGCAAGGTCACCTTTTCAGCCTCCCAGCGCAGAAAGACCAAGAATGATGCATCACTGCGGTTCATTGTAAATGATACGGGGGTGGGGATGAACGAGGAGTTCCTTCCGCATCTGTTTGAACCCTTTTCACAGGAATCCACAGGGACCACCTCCCTGTATGGCGGGACCGGGCTGGGGCTGGCCATATCCAAGAACATTGTGGATATGATGGACGGCAAAATCACGGTCCGCTCCATTAAGGGAATCGGTACAGAGTTTACAGTGGATGTCAAGCTGGGAATCACCGAAGAAGAAAAGCTCAGGCATAACCAGAAAAAACAGGATTACAATTTCTCCCACCTGAAGACACTGGTGGTGGATGATGATGTAGCTGTGTGCGAGAGCGCGGTTGTGACCCTTCACGAAATGGGAATCAAGGCAGAGTGGGTGGACAGCGGCCGGAAGGCAATTGACCGGGTTAAGAAGCTCTGGGATGAAGGCCGGTATTTTGACATGATACTGATTGACTGGAAGATGCCGGGAATGGATGGAATAGAGACAGCCAGACGAATCCGCGGTATAGTCGGAGCAGAGGTGACCATCATTATCATGACTGCCTATGACTGGATTTCCATTGAACATGAGGCGAAACTGGCCGGGGTCAACCTTCTGATGAGCAAGCCCATGTTCAAGTCCTCCCTTGTTTCGGCCTTTTCAAGAGCCCTGGGCGAGAAGGAGCAGCAGGCGCAGCAGCCGGAGGTAAATGATTATGATTTTACCGGTAAACATGTGCTGCTGGTGGAGGACAACCAGATTAACACAGAGGTGGCCATGATGCTTTTGGAGAGCAAGGGATTCAAGGTGGATACGGCTGAGAACGGGCTGCGTGCCCTGGAACTTTTCAGCAAATCAGACAAGGGATACTATGACGCAATTCTGATGGATATACGGATGCCCCTGATGGACGGACTGACAGCCGCCACCAACATCCGCCATCTGAGCAATGCCGACTCAGGAACCGTTCCCATTATTGCCATGACAGCCAATGCATTTGATGATGATATAGAAAAGAGCAAGGCGGCAGGGATGAATGCCCATCTTGCCAAGCCCATAGAGCCGGAACGGATGTACCAGACTCTGTACGATTTCATATATGGAAAGGAAGCATAAGAAGATGGACGATTTTGAAAGGATATTTGAAGCCTATGGGGCGGATTACCAGGTTACTCTGGGACGGTTTATGGGAAACAGGAAAATGTATATGAAGTTCCTGGGAATGCTGTTTCAGGATGAAAACCTGAGTAAACTTGGAAATGCCCTGGAACAGGGGGATATGACGTCTGCCTTCGAGGCTGCCCATACCCTGAAGGGTGTTACGGGCAACATGGGGCTGACGCCTCTGTACGATGCTGTGTGCACAATTGTGGAACCTCTGAGGACAAGGGAGGACAGGGAGGACTACACAAAGATGTATGAGGATGTCTGCAGGCAGTTTAAACGGGCTGAAAAGCTTCGGGCGGATTTGGCTGAGATAAGCGATTAGAGGAAGATGGGAGGGCGTCATGACAGCTGAAAATCTGATGAATCTGCTGGATTCACTGACAGAAACCAGCGTATATGTCATTGAGGAGGAATCCCACCGGCTGTTATACTTTAATGAGCGGTGCCGGAATACGGGACGCGGCAGGGCTGCCCTGGGAATCCGGTGTGATGAAGTATGGCCGGAATTGTGCGCCAACTGTCCCCTTAAGATGCTGAGGGACAGAGTGTCAAACCATATGGTTTGTTATGACCCGCTCCTTAAATTAACAGTAGATGTCACTGCCAACCGGATTAACTGGGAGGGCAGGGTACCGGCTGTGGTGATTACCGCAGCGCCCCACCGCCTGAACTTTGAGGAGGAGCAGGGATTTCAGAAAATCCGCCAGATGTATGCCAGCAGCCTGGTGACTGTGTTTGACGAATGCATCATTGCCAACCTGACCAGGGATTATTATGTGAGCTGCCAGAAGGATGTGGTGTGGGACGACATACCGGAACAGGGGAATTTCGGTTCAGAGAACCGCAAATACGCCCAAAAGGCACTGCATCCGGACGATCTGGAATGTTTTAATGAGAATTTTTCCAGGGAGTCCATGCTTTGTATGTTTACAGAGGGAAAAAAGCAAATCACCAGAAGGCTGCGCCGCAGGGCAGACAACGGTTCCTACCGCACGGTGGAGTTTACAGCTGCCAGGATAGGAAACCAGGAGGATGAGTGCTGGTGCGTCCTGGTATTTCGGGATGTCCAGGATGAACTTTTACTGGAACAGGAACGGAATGTGGAGATTAGCCAGCTGGCCACGGCAGCCAAGGCTGCATACCAGATGCTGATAGCGGTGAACCTGACACAGAATACCTATCACATGGTGGAATACCAGCGGTTTCCGGTGAAAGCACCCGATCCGGAGGGCCGTTTTGACGAACTGATTGAGTTTGAGATGGAGGCGGTCCACCCGGACTACAGGGAGGAGTTTCGCAGCAAGTTTACCAGGAAGGCTCTGACAGAGGCATTCCAGAGGGGAGAATGCATTCTGTCCATGGATGTTCCCCACATAGGCGAGGATGGAATTTATCACTGGAATTCCACCCAGGTGGTGAAGGTGGAAAGTCCTTATACCCATGATCTGATTGAGATTACCCTGTCCAGGAATATTGATGAAGAACGCAGGGTGCAGCAGGAGACCCTGGAAAAAGAACGGCAGGCAAAGCTTTTGCTGGAGGATGCACTTAAGAAGGCGGAGAAGGCGAATAAGGCAAAGAGCGACTTCCTTTCCCGCATGAGCCATGATATCCGTACGCCCATGAATGCCATCATAGGGATGACTGAGCTGGCGCAGCTGCACATTGGGGATGAGGAAAAGCAGAGGGATTACCTGAACAAAATCGCTTCCTCCGGCGCCCATCTGCTGGGATTGATTAATGAAATCCTGGATGTGAGCAAGATTGAAAGCGGTGTCATGGAGCTGTCTGAGAGCCCCCTGAATCTGCGGGCTTTAGCCGGGGAAGCGGCGGAAATGGTGCGGATTTCCATGGAAAACAGCCAGCAGGAGTTCCAGGTGGATATAGACGAGTCCTTTGATCCCTGGGTCATGGGGGACGCCAGGCGTATCAGGCAGGTGTTGGTGAATATCCTTGAAAATGCCTCGAAGTATACCGGCCAGAGGGGAAAAATCACTTTCTCTGTATGCGAGTTTAAGAAGGAAGAACAGCGGACGGGAACCTACCGTTTTATCATCGAGGATACGGGGATTGGCATGAAACCTGAATATATGGAGCATATATTCGAACCATTCAGCAGAGCCGATGACAGCAGAACCAGTAAGGTACCCGGCACTGGACTGGGAATGACCATTGTAAAGAATCTGATATCCATGATGGACGGGGACATCCGTGTGGAGAGTGAATATGGGAAGGGATCCAGGTTTACCGTTACTCTGTGCCTGGATAAGTGCGGGAATACGGGAGAAGCGATCCAGCCTGCTGTTTCAGGGCCGGAGGCAGTCTGCCGGGGCTTACGGGTCCTTCTGGTGGAAGATAATGAGCTCAACCGGCAGATTGCGTCGGAGATGCTGAAACTTCTGGGAGTCAGGGTGGAGATGGCTGAAAATGGCCGCGAGGCAGTGGAGGCAGTGTGTTCCCACCCGGCCCTTTATTATGACGCGGTGTTCATGGATGTGCAGATGCCTGTGATGAATGGGTACGAGGCTACCAGGGAGATACGCGGTTCCGGGATGGAGCGGATAGGGGAGCTTCCCATCATTGCCATGACGGCCGACGCCTTTGCTGAGGATGTAAAGAGGGCCCGCCTGTCAGGCATGAACGGACATTTGGCAAAACCGGTTTCCATTGAACTGCTTCGGGGCGCCCTGTCCGGCTGCCTGGATTGTAAGAGGAAGAACAGGTGGGACGAAATGATGGATATATCCGGTCCGAATTAATGGAAGGAATGGGGTTACAGTGATTAGGAGACAGATATACAGGTTAGGGTGGACCGCCATGGTCCTGCTGGTTTTGACTTCCTGCGGGATGAAGGATAGAAAGCAGACATATCCCCAGGATGAAGGCGTCACACAACAGCAGGAACAGGCGGGCGGCCAGTCTGAAAAACATGAGGCCCCGGGAACAGAACCGGGCCTATCCCGGAAACCGGTAGCCGGGGGCGGGGGAAATGCCGTGGGTGCAGGGAATGCCAGCGCTGCCGGGAATGCAGGAACGGCCGGGGGTACCGGGGCTGCCGGAAATGCCGCACCAGCCGGGGGCGCAGAACCGGAAAGGCCGGGAACTGCTGTCAGGGCAGTGCAAAACCTGGAAGCCTGCAATCAGCTTATAACAGGCAGCTTTTTTAAAGCGGGGGACATACGGTGCGGCCTGTCCTTTGAACTTACCGGGGAAGGCTGGGAATCAGACAGGCTGAAATGTGTATTTACCCTTCCGGATGAGATGCATACCAGTTATTATGACAGCATGAGAACCGCTGAGATTCTGACTGAGAAGGGCAAAAAGGCATATAAGATAACACCGGAGACCATGGAAGAAGTTCCGCGGGTCCCGGCGCTTACATATACCATTAAATTTGCAATGGATGATGAATCCGATCCTCATATATCAGTGAAAGGGGAGGGTGGACTGGCCGGAGACTATTATCTGTTTGAGGACAGTCTGACCTTTCCGGATGTATTTTCGCGCTATCTGTCCAGGGCAGATCTATGCCTCTGGCCCACGGAGAATTTGTGGCTTCTTCGGAATGAAATCTATGCAGCCAACGGAAGGCAGTTTAAATCCGATGTGCTGAGCCGGTATTTCTCAGAAAAAAGATGGTACAGGGGAATCATTGAACCGGATTCCTTTTCAGATTCCATTCTGTCGGATGTAGAATCTGGAAATATTTCCCTGATACAGAAAATGGAAAATGATACGGACAGGGACAAGCTGGACGGGCGGAACCAGTATGGACTGGAGGACCTACCTCCCGCGCCCTATCTGCAATATCTGGGCAGGTATGATGAAACCGGACTGAGCGGTGACCTGTCCCAGGCCAGGGATATGGGGGCGTACTATGCTGTGCCGGGAGAGATATCGGTTCCTGCTTCCATTACCAGGGAGCAGCTTCAGACAGTTTTGGAGGGCGGACAGGTAAGGGTGACTCTGAATGAGCTTACAGGCGAAAGCCGGATGCTGTCGCTGAATCCGGGCCAGGAAGATACGCTTTATGGTTTTCTGCTTTATGAAGCAGGGGAAGAACCGGCAGGCCAGGGATATGAGACAGGAATCAGGCCGGATTACAATACGGATGAATACCACCTGTGGCAGACCAGCTGGGATACGGTGATGAAGACGGTCTACAAGGGAGATATCTATATCATGAAGGGAGCTGTCTCCGGCGCGGATACCGGGCTTTTAAGGGCATCACAGTATCAGCATGAGATTTTCCCTGATCCTGCGGACCCGGAAACAGGACTGGTTTTCTGCGGCCAGGTGACAGGGAACAGGCTTTCTTACAATTCCAGGGGTCATTTTACTGCCATATACTATCTGGGGGATTGATATAAAAGAGGCTGTAAAAAATTCATGGGGTAAAAACAGGTTTTTGTGAATAAAATCCGCCCCGCAGGCCCAAAGCTATACTGGAAGCGAGGTTTAGCATATGCAGATAAATGAAAATGAAGCCCGGGATGATGAGACCAGGGAAATCCTGGACTACTACCGCGGGCTGCCGGAGCGTTCTTCGCAGGAGGCCATTGTGGAGATGTTGAGGGAACTGCAGGACATCCATGGCTGCATCAGCCCTTATATGCTGGAGCAGGCAGCGGAGGCTGCCGGGGTACGGGACTCCATGGTGCAGGCCATATGTAAGCGGTATCCCAGTTTAAAGACAGCGCCCTATAACCATGAGATCATCCTCTGCACCGGAAGGAACTGTGCGTCAAAGGGAAGCATTACTGTCATGGATGAACTGAAAAAAAGGCTGGGAGTGGGAAAAAACGGCATATCAGAGGACGGGACCGTGTGCCTTAAGACCAGAAACTGTCTGAAGAACTGCCGGAAGGCGCCCAATGTCATGGTGGACGGACGTTTGTGTTCGGGCCTGGACGCAGAGGGCATACTCAGGGAATTAAAACGCCGGTGATGTAAAGCCGTATATGGTTTCCTGTCCTGCTTTTCTTCAGTTCACGGCCGTCTTCACATTGGATCCTGCCGCTTTGCGTCAGCTGGTCCAGTCTTTTCTGGGACAGTTTCAGTTTACTTTTTAATACTGCATGTACCCGCAGGGGAAGCGGGTATGGGTTGTCAATCTGCAGAACCATGGATGAGTCTGGGTCAGTTGATGCAGGTGAGTCAGCCAGTTGGAAAACCTGTCCTTCCACGTGGTAGGAGGGCAGCTGTATCTGGGCGCCATTTAGGCGGAGGAACCTGGTGTCCATGGCGTACTGCATAGCCAGGGAAGTGTCATTTGCGTGAAAGCGTGAGAGCATACCGGGGGGAAGGCTTCCGGGATTTACGCGGGAATAGATGGCTGCGTTCCAGGTGGAGCTGCAGCAGGAGCATTTATAGATCAGCCATATGTCCAGGTACTTTCCCTGGGCGTTGACCCGGAACTGTCCGGAGCTTACGAATTCCTGCCTGATATTGCATTTTTTACAGTGTCTCAGAGGAGCAGGCGGCCTGTCATACTGTATGGTCCATTTGATGTCTTTCATGTTGTGTTCCTTTCCTGTCTGCCGGGCTACGAGCCGTGGTCTGCGGGCAGTAAAAAGTGTAACATCCTCACAGGCGGATACCAACCTAATTCTTGTTTGATAAATAAAGTTGAGACATACAGATGGGATCAAAAAGCCCGGACAGATGCGGAAGATTCGCATGGGTCCGGGTCTTTTTTGATTATTTATTTTTCTTTTCCTGGCCTATGATTCTCTGTATGCTTTTAAGCGACAGACAGTACAGGGAGGACAGCTCGTCCGTACTCTTGCCGGACAGATAATCACTGTAAATCTGCTGATTGCGGAGACGAAGCTCCTGCCGGGTGGAGGTCCCCTCGCCCCAGCACTTTTTATGCCCGGCAGTCTTCGGTATATATATCAGCGCGCCGTCCACGTATTCCTGTACCTGCTCCAGCAGTTCACGGGGCAGGATACGGTCCGCTTTTTGATAGCTCATGTTGCTCTCCTGTGGTTTATTTTAAGCGGGAAAGCAAAGGCTATGTAAGGCCATGTTCCATTATAACCGGATTATGGTACAGCTGCAGCAGCCTTTGCTACGCAGCGATAACGATAGGATTAAGCATAAGCCTGCAACCCTCCTTTTCAGATACTGTAGTTTTTATAGTATACCATATCAGGAAAAAAATGTATGCCTTATTTTCTTTTTATAAACAAGTTTGAGCAGGGATAAAATAAATTAAAACAGAACAGGAGATACAAAAATATGAAGTATTTTTTGGTGGAAGGAAGCATAAAAGACGCCGGCAGGATGACGGATGAAATCATGAATGAGCATATGGCCTGCACCCGGGCAGCCATGGAGCGGGGGATGATTTTTATGTCCGGCCTGAAGGCGGATATGAGCGGCGGTCTGTCTGTCATGAGGGCAGAGCATGCAGGCCAATTACAGGATTACCTGGACAATGAGCCGCTTTTTGTTCATGGAATACAGGAGTACAGGGTGGTTGAATTTGATGTTCATTACGTAAATAAAGATCCGGAAGGGTGGTTTGGCCGGAAGGATGAGATTGTCTGTGAATAAATCGTAAGATATTATTTGCTTTTTAGAGAGGGATTTCCTTCCTGCAAGGATATAAAATAGAATCATAATTCAGGCAGAGGAGGAATCGGGATGAAACGAACAGCGGCATGTCTGGCCGGCCTTTTAATGCTTGTGCTGCTGGCCGGCTGTAAAGGAGGCGCGGATGAAAGCGGGGCACGGGAAAACAAAGGAGACATTGAGACATCGGGAACAGTTTCCGTTCTCTATGCGGCCAATGACGGACTTTATCTGATTAGGGTTTTGCGTAATGGTGCAGAAGATGCGGATGCGGCAGTGAGTACTGAGAGGCTGGCAGAAGGAAAGGACATTTCTTCCCCCTTATTTTCTTCGGATGGGAGAACGGCTGGCTATCTGCGTCAGGATGGTTTCTATGGATGCAGTATTGAAACGGGGAAAGAAGAACTGCTTTTAAATGGAGCATTGTCTTTTGTCCCAGACGGGAAAGAGGGATTTTATGCCAGCTCCAGGGAAACAGGAATCGTGAGGGTGCATATGGGCCGGGAACAGGAGGAAGTTTGGAAGCCGGAACCGGTGGAGGGCGGCTGGATACAGTGTGAGAAGCTGACATTGTCTCCGGATGGAAAAAAACTGGCATTTGCCCGGCGCAGGTACGTGGACCGCAGGAAAGACCCCGGCCTTTCCTTGTTTGAACAGAACCAGGGAATCTGGATGCTCCAGATGAATCTGGAGAAGGAGAAGAAACTCAGTGTCCTCATACAGATAATCGGTGAGGAGCCGCCTTTCTTTGAGCGGATGGAGGAGACGGACGGAGAACCATACCCATATCTGTGGCCGGCTAAGTGGTCCCCTGATTCGTCCAGGCTTTTTATCTGGCAGGATGTTCTGTCAGGTTCCATGCGCGCAGACGGAATTGGTACGGCTGTCTATGATACGGTGTCCGGCACTATGATAGATCCGTTGGGAGAACAGGAGGAAGTAGTTCTGCCCTATAATGAAAATGTGGTGTTTGGAGAGGACAATTCCCTGTTTCTTCTTGCGGGTGCGGGAAGGGAAATGGCGCTAGACAAGGATCTGGTCAAGATACCGCCTGAAAAGGGCGCGGTTCATGAGAAACTTAAGACACCCGGTCTGGTGCCCCAGAGCCCGCAGGTGTCATACGATGGAAAAAGCATATTTTTTGCAGCGTCAAAGGAGCTGGAAACAGGAGAACAGGTGGAATATCCCATATGGCGCCAGCTTTACCGGATGGAAAACGGTCATGTGGCAGAACTGACTAACGATTCAGAATACTCCAGTGAATTCCCTGTTCTAACCGGGGACGGCTCCGCCCTTGTATTTGGACGCGTGGATAAGGAGGGAGGCATGAGCATCTGGAGCGTTGGCACAAACGGAAGCGGACTTCAAAAACTGGCTGATTTGGAAGAAAATATAAGCACGGATGAGACAAATGAACATTATCCGGCCGGCTACGAGGATTTTTACGGCCGTGGAAGCTGGTCCTCAATCATGTCGGTTTATGCGTCCAAGTAAAACCGGTTTGAGGTAATAAGCAGGAAGCGGTGCCGGAATGGTATCAGAGATTGTTAAATATTTACTTTTTTGGTATTTAGTAGTAATAATGTTAAGAATATGTTATAATTATAATTGCATTTATGCAAAAATACTAAAAAAGGGGAATTATGCGTATGAAAAAGAAACCACTTGCACTATGGATTTTTACTGGATTGGCATTAGGTATTGTGGCAGGCATGTTGTTGATGGGCCGGCCGGACATTGCGGAAATTTACATCAAGCCCTTTGGCACCCTGTTTCTGAACCTGCTGAAATTCATCGTAGTTCCCATTGTCTTGTTCTCCATCATGAACGGTGTTATTTCCATGAAGGATATTAAGAAGGTGGGAAGCATTGGAGGTAAAACCGTCATCTATTATATGTGCACTACCTTTTTTGCGGTCACTCTGGGCCTTTTGATTGCGAACCTGTTCAAAAAGGGATTTCCGGTGCTGTCCACCAGCTCTCTGGAGTATACGGCAGCGGAAACGCCCAGTTTTATCCAGACCCTGATTGGTATATTCCCAAGCAATATCATCCAGCCTATGGCTGAGGCATCCATGCTTCAGGTGATTGTGGTGGCGCTGCTCTTTGGCTTCGGCACCATTGTGGCGGGAAAGAAGGGAGAGGTATTTGGAAACTTTGTGGAGAGTGCCAATGATGTGTCCATCGCGGTTATGTCCTTCATCATTAAGCTGAGCCCCATCGGTGTGTTCTGTCTGATTACGCCTGTTGTGGCTGCCAACGGACCCCAGATACTGGGCAGCCTGGCCTTTGTGCTTCTGGTGGCTTATATCGGGTACATACTCCATGCCTCATTGGTGTATTCGCTGACCGTGAAGTCTCTTGCGGGCATTGGACCCCTTAAGTTTTTCAAGGGCATGGCTCCGGCCATGATAATGGCGTTTTCCAGTGCATCCTCTGTGGGCGCCCTTCCTCTTAACCTGGAATGCGCGGAAAAGTTGGGGGCCAGAAAAGAGGTTGCCAGTTTTGTACTTCCGCTGGGCGCTACCATCAATATGGACGGAACCGCTATTTACCAGGGAGTGTGCGCTGTGTTTATCGCTTCCTGTTATGGAATCAACCTGACCCTGTCCCAGCAGATTGTCATTATACTGACAGCTGTTCTGGCTTCCGTGGGCACGGCCGGCGTGCCGGGCTCCGGTATGATCATGCTGGCCATGGTGCTTCAGAGCGTAGGGCTTCCTGTGGAAGGCATTGCCCTTGTGGCCGGTATCGACCGTCTGTTTGACATGGGACGTACCACGGTAAATATTACAGGAGATGCTGCCTGCGCAGTGATTGTTTCCCATCTGGAGGATAAGAGGTTAAAGAAGGCGTAAGTCTGAATTTCATAAGAATAAAAGGAATGGCCGTGCTGTGATGCGATGTCTCACAGCGCGGCCATTCCTTGATACATGTTATATATAATGTTTTATGCATAACCTGTTTTATACATAACCCATGAGTCCCGGAAGCCACAGCGACAGCTGCGGTATATAGGATACCAGCATCAGCACGATAAAGATAGCGCCAAAGTAGTAGAGCAGAGGACGTATAACCTGTTCTATTTTTGTCTTTCCCACCTTTACTCCCACGAAGAGTGTAGTTCCCACCGGAGGAGTGATGGTGCCGATGCAGAGGTTGAATATCATCATGATTCCAAAGTGTATGGTATTCATGCCCAGCGCCTGGCAGATGGGAAGGAAAATAGGGGTGAAGATAAGGCAGGCAGGCGTCATGTCCATAAAGGTTCCCACAATCAGCAGCAGAATGTTGATAATAAAAAGAATCACATAGCGGTTGGTGCTGATTCCCAGCATGGCCTCCGATACAGCGGTGGGGATGCCGGTAAAGGCCATGACCCAGCTCATGATGCTGGATACTCCGATAAGGAAGATGATAATGCCTGTCATCTCTGCGCTGTCCAGAAAAATCTTAGGCAGCTCCCTCAGCCTGATGGACTTGTAAAAGAAGATGGACAAGACCATGCTGTATACCACGGCTACCACGCTTCCTTCGGTGGCCGTGAAAATGCCGGAAATGATGCCGCCAATGACAACGATGATCATGAACAGACACGGGATGGCCTGGAAGAATACCTTCACCTTCTCAGAGCCTGTATAACGTTTGGTGCTGCGGTATCCTTTCTTCCTGGCAAAGAAGTAAATGACCACCATGCACGCAAGTCCCCAGAGTATGCCCGGAATATAGCCTGCCATGAAAAGGGCTGCCACGGAGGTGCCGCCGCTGACCAGGGAAAAGGTAATCATTACATTGCTGGGGGGAATCAGAAGGCCGGTGGGAGCTGTGGCAATGTTGGCTGCCGCAGAAAAGTCCCTGTCATATCCCTCCTCCTCCTCGATGGGGCCGATGATGGATCCCATGGCAGAAGCAGCCGCTGTACCGGAGCCGGAAATGGCTCCAAAGAGCATGTTGGCCACGGCATTGGTGTGGGCCAGGGCGCCGGGAATGCTGCCGGTGAACAGCTTGGCAAAGTTGATTAGGCGGATGGCAATGCCTCCCTTGTTCATAATGTTGCCGGCCAGGATGAAAAAGGGAATGGCCAGCAGACTGAAAACAGAGATGCCGGAGAAAATTCTCTGAGCGCCCGTAAGAACAGAAGCCCCCAGGTTCAGCACCGGAAGAATGGCACAGATGGAGGATACCGCCAGGGCAATGGCGATGGGAACACCTGCTAACAGCATTACTGCCAGCAGAACGAAAATCACAAGACCACAAAATACAGCTATACTCATACCTTTGCCTCCCCTGGTTCACTGAAATCTTTGTGCAGCATATCTGCTGCGTTCATGACGCTGAATACCATAATCAGCAGGCCAGCAATGGGAACAATGATGTAGATCCATCCCATGGAGATGCGCAGGGATGCCGTAATCTGTATCATGGTCAGCTTTGTGATGGAGATGCCGCCGTATACCATGACAACCCCTGCAAAGAAGAAGCTGAGCGCGTCGATGAAAACCTCCAGATACCGGCGGGCCGGTCCGGTCAGCTTGTCTGCCATGAATCCCATCCTCATGTGGTCCCGCTTGCCGAATACATAGGCGGAGGCCAGGAGCGACATCCAGGTAAAGGAGTAGGTGAGAAGCTCTTCGGATATGGTGCTGGGGCGGTTGAAGAAATAGCGCGTCACAATTTGATAGGTGCCAACCAGGGTCATAAGGATAAACAGAAGGGTAATGACAACACCCAGTATCTTCATGATGGCTGCCCTTAACTTATGCATTGTGTCCATGGTTTAATGGTCTCCTTTCCTGGAATCATTGACGGTCTGTATATATTGGTAAAAGTCCCGGATTTTCGGGTTGTTTTCCAGCATTTTCTGATGTAAGGGCAGTACCTTTGCCTTAAAAGCCTCCACATCTGTTTCGATGAAGGTTACGCCCATATCATGGGCTGCGATCTGTTTTGCCTCCTTGATGCTTTTATCCCATTCCACTAATTCCACCTCTGTGGACAGGGCCGCTGCCTCCTTGAATACCTGAAGTTCCTCAGGACGTAAGCTGTTTAGAAACTTAAGGTTGGCAACCAGCATGTCCGGTACCATCTGATGCTTGTTGTATGTATAATACTTGGCCACCTCGCCGTGCTTATTGTTGGTCAGGGCCAGCTCGTTGTTCTCTGCACCGTCTATAACGCCCTGCTGGATGGCTGTATATACCTCGCCGAATCCCATAGGAGCAGCGGCAGCGCCGAAGGCATTGACCATGTCCACGCTGGCCGGGCTTTGCTGTACACGTATTTTCTTGCCCTTTAAATCGTCCGGCGTGTTGATGGGAGTCTTGGCGTAAAAATTACGGGTTCCCGCATTGTACCAGGTTACCACCCTGAAACCAGCCTCGTCCGTGGACTTGTATATATTTTCCATATAGTCTGTGTCTTCCATCACAGACCGGTACACTTCCTCGGAGTCAAAAAGGTAAGGCATGCTGAAAATCTCATAGACATCCGCAAATGTCTCCAGATTTGCCGTACCTGCAATGACAAAATCAATTGCTCCTGTCTGGGTCAGCTCGATTGCCTTCTGTGCAGACCCCAGAATTTCATTGGGAAATATCTGCACCTCATATTTATCTCCCAGATGTTCTTCCACATATTCCTTAAATGCAAGCATTCCCAGGTGTTCAGGATGGGTTTCCGACTGTGCGTGGGACACGCGGATAATCCTTTTGCCTGAGGAAACGAGACTGCATCCGGAAGCCGATACCATGACAGCGCCGGCCACAGCTGCAATTGCAAGCTTTTTCATTAAAACACTCACCATTTCCAATCCCTCTCTTTATTTATGTATGTCAATGTCTGCAGAACATGTAACCGGGTTTTATTATATCGACAAAATTGTGTATAATCACTGGATAATTTTAATATTTGAGAGTAAATTATTGTCATATAACGAAAATTGTATTAACAATAATTTAACGAATTTTTAGCGCTATATTAACATGACGGATGGCAGACGGATGGAATCAATGGTATAATTGGGGAAAACGGTTGAATGGGGAAAAGGAGGAGAGGGATGAAAGGGTTTAAACGTGAGAACAGGCTGCTGTCCCTGTGCGGGCTTAATTGCGGACTCTGCACCATGTATCTGGGCAAATACTGTCCTGGCTGCGGGGGCGGGGAGGGCAACCAGCCATGCGTAATGGCAAGGTGCAGCTTACAGCACCCGGGGGTTGAGTATTGCTGGCAGTGCCGTTCGTTTCCCTGTGACATATATGAGGGAATTGATGAATATGATTCCTTCATCACACACAGGAACCGGTTCAAAGACATGAAACGGGCAGAGGAAATAGGAGTGGAGCGTTATAATGAGGAGCAGATGGAAAAGTCCCGGCACCTGGAGATGCTGTTGGAGAATTATAATGATGGGCGAAAGAAAACATTATACTGCCAGGCGGTCAATCTGCTAACGCTGCAGGATATAAGGGACGTAATGAAGGTTCTGGCAGCAGAAGCCGGGGACGGGCTCTCCCTAAAGGAAAAGGCCAAACGGGCGGAAACACTTTTTCTGGAAAGGGCAGGGGAGCAGGGGATTGAACTAAAGTTGCGGAGAAAACCGAAGAAGTGAGGTCCGGTTAAGGCGTAAGCCAGAGGCCGGGTCAAGGTGTGAATGATAAAAAGGGTGCGGCAGTATCACGGAAACTTCATGTGACACTGCCGCACCTTTTATGCATATGGATATATGCGGGGACGCTTATTTGTGATAATAGTCATAACACAGACCATAGGGCTTGCATTTCTGCCAGCGCCCCATGCCGCGTTCGCCTACGAACCTGCCGTTTTCGGCCACCAGCCGGCCGCGCAGAAAGACCTGCTGGGGCCGGCCCTGGATTTCAAATCCTTCAAATGGTTCATAGTCAATACCGTGAAGGCTGTCTTTGTTGGTGATGATTCCCTTCCATTCAGGGTCGAAGATTACCACATCAGCGTCAGCGCCAATGCGCAGATCTCCCTTGTTGGGCAGTCCCACCACCTTGGCAGGATTGGCGGCAAAAAGCTCCACGAATTTCCGGCGGGTGATTTTTCCGGTGCATACACCGTAGGTCCACAGCAGGGCCAGCCGATCCTGTACTCCGGGACAGCCGTTGGGGACATTGGAAAAGTTGGTGCCTTTTTTCTTTGCTCCCTCATATCCTCCGTCCAGGGCGCAGTGGTCAGAACCAACTGCGGTCAGCCAGCCCTCGCGCACGGCCTGCCAGAGGGCGTCCACATGCTCCTGGGGACGCAGCGGCGGGGAACATATGTATTTGGCTCCCTCAAAGCCCGGTTTATCCAGGCAGTCTGTGGTCAGAGTCAGATAATGGGTACAGGTTTCCCCGAAAATGGGCCAGCCGTCATTGTGAGCATTCCTGATGGCCTCCATGGCTTCCCGTATGCTGACATGAACCACGAAAAGGGGGCAGTCCGCTGCCTTTGCCAGGGCAATGGCCCTGCCTGTGGCTTCCTCCTCTGCAATAGGAGGACGGGCATAGTAGTGGTAAACCGGGGCAGTCTTGCCCTGGCTGAGGTAATAACGGGTCAGAATGGTTATGATGTCCGCGTTCTCAGCGTGGACCATCATGGTAACGCCTGCGTCCTTTGCATTCATCATGGCGCTAAGTATGGCTTCATCATCACAGTAAAATGCAGTGCCCTTGTATGCCATAAAAAGTTTCAGTGTGGCCACGCCCACCTCCGGCAGATGCCTGACTTCCTCAAATACAGATTCCTTTGGGTCCATGATGACAGCATGGAATGCAAAGTCCACAGAGGAAGTGTGTTCTGCCTTGGCTGCCTGCCGCCGTATGGCGTCCAGAAGCGGTACGTCCTTTTCCTGGGGGGCAAAGTCCACAATGGTGGTGGTGCCGCCTGCTGCTGCCGCTTCCGCTGTCTCGAAGAGGCGTCCGCCAAAGGAACCGTAGTGGACATGTTCATCCACTCCTCCCGGCATTACGTATTTCCCGGAAGCGTCAATGGTCCGGCTGACGTTTACGCTCAGATTCGTTCCAATCTGGCGGATGGTCTCACCCTCGATATAGATATCACCTGTAAATTCACTGGCGGCGGTCAAAATGGTTCCATTTTTTATTAGAAGGCTCATATAAGCTCCTTTCATGGACCTGGGATACGCCGATTCCTGACAATGGGGACCGGCGCATCATATTTAGTAAAACCTGGCCTGGCGGATTAACGGTTAATCCAGTGAACGCTCATGCTTGGTATAGACGTTGGAATCAATTCCTTCCAGATATTTGACGACCTCCTCCACCGGCACCACGTCGGCAAACTTGGCTTCCATGTCAAACAGGTTCCACTCAATAACGCCCGGAACACGGTCGCCCACAGTTCCCTCCGGAACAATGGTCTTAAAGCCGTATCCGGTGGAATCCATGACCGTATGCCTTACGCAGGCACAGGATGTGGCGCCCATGACAATCACCGTATCCACACCCAGGAAATTCAGGGTCTGGGCCAGATGGGTCCCGAAGAAGTTGGAAGCATATTTTTTATGGATAACCGGCTCCTCAGGGCGCGGTTTCAGCTTGGGGTCGATTTCCAGCCATTCGGAATTGATATCCAGGGCGCTCATAGGTATCTTTTCATCCCAGCGGGGAAGATCCCACTGCTGTTTTCCTATGTATCCGGTGGTGGTGTGGAAGATGGGAACGCCCGATTTGCGGCCGGCTTCCAATACCTTTAATGCATTGGCGCAGACTTCCTCGGAGTGGTCGCAGGTAAACGGGTGTCCCTCACTCATCCAGGCCCTGGCCATATCTACGGTGGTAATGGCGGGAGCCTTTCCAAAGCCCATCTTGCGCATGAAGCCCCGCTCCTTGTAAATCCTGCGGGCCTCGGCAAAAGCCTGTTTAAGAAGTTCCTCATTAAAATCATAGTGGTCTACATATTTATAGTCCTTATTCTCTGCCATGAATTGCGTACCCCTTTCTTTGATATACAGTTTTGTTGTTCAGATTACGGGTCTGTTCCGGACCAGACCTATTAAAAAAGATTGTTATTTTGGCCAATAACTTTCTTAATATTTATTGACTTTTGTGCAATTTGCTGATATGTCTATAGTATAACAAGGGATTTTTTGTTTGAAAAGGGGTTTGGCCTCTTTGTCAGTGCCGGTACCATGACAGCTGTCTGTCAGAGGAGGTGCCGGTGATACTGTAAGGGATGCTGCCGGTGATACTGTAAGCGATGCTTCTGGTGATACTGTAAGCGATGCTTCTGGTGATACTGTAAGGGATGCTGCCGGTAATAGTGTCTGCGGAATTGTGGGTGATACTGCCGGTGGTCCCGCGGGTTACACTGCTTCCATGAAAGGGATGTTTTAGAGGAGGAGATTTCCATGACAGAACGAAAATTATCTACGCTGGGTTATCTGATGGACCGCCTGGGACTGTCCACAGCAGCCCTGGCCAGAAGGCTTCATGTGGACGCCAGCCTTGTGAGCAAATGGCGCAGCGGCAGCAGACGGCTCAGCGCTAAGTCCGTATATTTTGATGAGGTATGCAGGATGCTGCTGGAGCAGAACCCCATGGCCCTGACGGATGCTCTCCGCTCTCTGGTTCCTCTGGAGGAACCAAAGAGGGAAGAAGGAGAGAGGGGAAAGAGGGGGGACGGCAGCCTGTCAGAGGCGGAGGGGATATGGGGGACAGAGGGTATATCAGGAACTGGCGGATCGTCGGGAACAGAAGAGCTGCTTTACCGCGTGCTGAATGACCGGCATTTTACGGTGCCAAAGGCATTTACCATTCGCGCTGAGGCACTCTGTACAGCGGAGATTGCCATATATACCAGCGGAGAGGGAAGGCGTCAGGCCATTTCCGATCTTTTGGAGATTGCAGAGGCCATGGAGACGCCGGGAGAGCTGTTTTATGTGGATTCGGAGCAGACCGGATGGCTGCTGGAGGATACTGCTTATGCCAGGGAATGGGTGGTACGGATGGTCCGGCTGCTGGACCGGGGATTTGTTTTTAAGGCGGCCCTGCATTTTTCTGTTTCGGTCGACAAGTTTGTGGCATTTTTTCAGCTGTGCAGTCCCCTTATATTCCATCGCAATGCCCGGTGGTATTATCACCAGTATTATGATGAGAACATTTACTGGTTTTCCTTTTTTATTCTGGAGCATGCCATGAGCATTGCAGGTATGTCCATGTCACCGGAACAGACCTCCGCCACGGTCTACACGGATGCGTATTCCATACTTCAGCACAGAAATGTGGTGGAGATGGTTCTCACCAGCTGCCGTCCCATGTTTTCAGACCTTTCCATGGGATTGGGTGCAGAGGCGGCCAGGATGCTGCGGGAACAGGGGCGAGCCGGTGAGACTTTGTTTTCCTATCTTCCGGCGCCGGCTTTCATGAGCGCCGGAGAACAGCTGTTTGATGATATTCTCAGGGATAATGAGATAACAGGTGCAGCAGCTTCCCGGTTAAGGGAAATCAACAGACAGCTGCGGGGCCTGGTGGAGAATCAGCTCACAGGCGGACAGGGAGAATTTATCCAGATTCTGCAGCTGGGAGAAATGGAACACAGGGCAGACACCTGTTTTATCAGCACCAGCCTGTCCCTTCTGGGGAAAAGAAAGGTGGTGGTTTCACCGGCCCATTATGCCAGAGGGCTCAGGGAACTGGCCCTGCGCCTGGAAGCGTTTCCGGCCTACCGTCTGTTTCTGGCCGCAGATGCTGACGACATCCGTCTTCCTGCCATGAACTGTTGGTGCAGGGGAACGTCCTGGATGGTGCAGATGGACTGTGAGGGTTTTAGACTGTGCCGGGAACCCACACTCTGCGGCGCGGCCTATACCACTCTGGAACAGGGATGGCGCAGGGTACCGCCGGGACGAAAGGACCCGGCGGCTGTCAGGGCAGTGCTGGAACGGCTGATTGAAAGACTGGAGAAATAAGGCGGGATGAACTCTGTGCCGGAACGGCAGATTCTATGCCGGCATCTGCACACACTTATCTGCCGGCTTTTCCACGCGTTTCTGACTGAGATTGATGCATATGAACATGATTACAATAGTCAGGACAGTGAGCAGGGCAAGGATGGTCAGAGCAGGTTTATAGGAGCCGGTGATATCGTATGCCAGGCCGATGCCGGAACTGCCGATGGCGCCGCCGGTCATGGTGAAGGCGGAGATAAAACCATAAATCTCACTGTAGTTTTTTGAACCGAAAATACTGGTGGTCATGATGGGAATGGCCACAGTAGCCGTGCAGGTGCCAAATCCATAGAAAACAGCTGACAGATACAGCATGAGGGGACCTCCCTGAACCATAATGAAGCAGATGAGGAAGATAAAAAATGTGCCGCAGCCAAAGAGAATGCCTCCCTTGGGTCCGAAACGGTCAAACATATGCCCCAGAACCAGCTTTCCCGCGAGAGCCACAATGGAATAGACAGAGATATAGGCTGCGATGGAAGAAGGGTCAAAACCAGTGGTCTGCAGGTAGTAGCTCATGTGTCCCATGATACAGGATGTAAAATAAATCAGGAATCCGCCGGCTGCAAACATCCACAGAATCGGTGTTTTCCTGGCTTCACTCAGTGTGGCGTTCCAGCTGTTTGCCGGAACGCTTTTGTTTTTCCCATGTTTACCGGAACTTTCTTCTCCATGTCCATATGGGAAGAGCCCCACATCTTCAGGGGAACGTCTGACAATAAAGGCAGAAATGGGTATCAGCACGCACAGGCTTACAGCCCCCAGGATGAAATAGGCCCTGCGCCAGCCAAACATTCCGATGGTCCAGGACAAAAACGGACTGAGAAAGGTTCCGCCCAGGCTAATTCCCATCATGGCTATGCTGATCATGAGTCCGCGGTTCTTTTCAAACCAGTTTGTGATCAGGACGGTCACAGGTATGGTACAGGCTCCCATTGCAAAGAATCCCTGAAGGGCGCCCACCAGATAGAACTGCCAGAGCTCGTGGCAGAAACCGTAGCAGGAATAAAAGCCCATGGTACCGATGACGCAGACAACGAAGGTGGGACGCATATATCTGCCCCTTAACAGTTTTCCGGCGATGGGTCCGGTAAATACACAGATGATACTGGCAATTGTGGTTGAAAGGAAATAAGCGCTGGTGGCAAAGCCGGTCTCTTTAATGATTTGCGTGGTAAACAGCTGGGCCAATCCAAACCGTGTGGAGTAGGCAAACATCAGGGTCAGGATGCAGCAGACCAGGATTACCCAATGGTACATACTTTTGTTTTGATTCTTCACTTCCATAATAAAAATCCTCCTTTTAAAGTGTCTGGCAATTGGTTTTTTTGTGATGTTTTCTCTGGGTTTTTCATTTCGGTTCCATGAGAGAGTATATAGTGCATGATTTTTTTGTGAAATCAGGCTGTGTTTTGTTAAAAATATTCTAACACGAAAATGTATGGAGAAGTTATCCCCATAATTTTATGGGGTATAGGAAATTACTTATAACTTCTTTAGAAATCCTTTTGCTTTTTTTGGAGGGCAAGTTTAGATTCCTGATTTATGATATGGTCCATTAGGAGGAATCACATATGGATGTTCAGATGCTGACACAATACTTTCTGAGATATGGAGCTGTTTTTATATTTGTAATCATACTGCTGGAATATATGAACCTTCCGGGATTCCCGGCCGGGATCATTATGCCGCTTGCAGGCATATGGGCAGCCAGAGGACAGATCAGTTTTTTCATGGTAATGGCCCTTGGCCTGGCGGCCGGACTTCTGGGAAGCTGGATTTTATATGGAATCGGACGGATGGGAGGGGACTTATTTCTGGACCGTTATCTGAAACGTTTTCCCAAACATGAACCGGTTATCCAAAGGAACTTCGAACTGCTCAGGACCAGGGGAGCAGCCGGAATATTCATCAGCAAGCTGATTCCCATGATTCGTACCATTATCTCTATTCCTGCCGGTGTCATCCGGATGAATTTTGTTAAATATACCATAAGTTCAGCCCTTGGCATTTTTGTCTGGAATTTTTTCCTGATTGGAGCCGGATATGTGATGGGCGACCATGTGTTTCAGTTGTTATCATAGAAGGAGGCCCCATGAATATTGCAATGTTTACCAACAATTACAAACCATTTATAGGAGGAGTGCCGATTTCCATTGAACGGCTGTCGGAAGGATTAAGGTCACTGGGCCATAGGGTTACGGTATTTGCTCCTGAACCGGAAGGGAAGCTGTCAGCGGAGCAGGAGAAGGATGTGGTGCGTTTTAAGGTTTTTTACCGAAAGGCGGACAGAGGGATGATCCTGGGAAACTGTTTTGATAGAAAAATCGAAGCATTTTTCAGGGAGGGGAATTTTGATGTGATTCATGTCCATCATCCTGTGCTGGTAGGGCAGACGGCCCTGTATCTGGGAAAGAAATACAATATACCGGTAGCCTACACCTACCACACCCGGTATGAGGAATATCTCCACCATTTTAAGTTATATGAGGCTATGGCTTCCGGCGAATATCCGGTAAGCCGGATTGCCAGGTATGGAAAGGAGATTCTGGTTCCGGCCTTAATTACCGCATTTTCCAATCAGTGCGACCTGGTATTTGCCCCAACCTCCACGATGAAGGACCATCTTCTGGAGCAGGGTACAAAAACCAGAATATCGGTACTGCCCACAGGTCTGGACCGTGTTTCGTTCCAATACGATGAGATGCTTTCTTCTGAAATCCGGAATATGTACGGGAACGGGTGTCCGTACCTTTTTGCCACCACAGCGCGGCTGGAAAAGGAAAAAAACCTGGATTTTCTTTTTCAGGGTACTGCGCGTCTTAGGGACATACTGGGGCAGGACTTCCGTCTGATGGTAATTGGGGACGGTACCGAGAGACGCCATCTGGAGGAGTTGGCCCGAATGCTTGGAATCAGCCGCCAGATTGTATTTACGGGGAAGATTGAGAATACCCGGGTGCGGCATTATCTGAATGCGGCAGATGCTTTTCTGTTTGCGTCCAAGTCTGAGACACAGGGAATTGTGCTGCTGGAAGCCATGGCTGCGGGCTGTCCCGTAGCAGCCGTTAGGGCCTCCGGCGTTGTGGATGTGGTCAGACAGGGAATAAACGGATATATGACAGAAGAAGCCCCGGAGGCTTTTGCTGCCGCTGCAGCCCGGCTGGTATTGGAACGGGGGGTCTGGTCAGGAATGTCGGAGGAGGCCCGTAAGACAGCAGAATTGTATGAATCCGGACGGATTGCAGCTCTGGCAGCAGAACAGTACGGACTTATGACAGGACAGAAGGAGGATGCCGGTTATGAAGAACATGGCAAAGGCATGCTTGTGCCGTCTATATTACGGCTATTTAAGGCTGCTTGAGATGACGGTGCGGCTGGAAGTGGAGATGCCCGATATATGGACCAAAGATATGCCTGACAGGGGCGCTGTCATTGGTTTCTGGCATGAGGACAGCTTCTTGATGAACCTGCTGCTCAGGAGACTGTCGGAGGGACGTGACATAGCGGTCATAGTTACCTCAGACGGGCGCGGGGATTACATTGAAAATATAATCGAACGCTGTAATGGAAAGGCCATAAGGGTTCCGGACGGCTGCAGGAGCCGGGATTTTCTGAGAAATCTGATCGAGGAGGCAGGGTGTCCCGGAAAGACTCTGGCAGCGGCCATGGACGGACCTCTGGGGCCAAGAAGGGTTCCGAAAACCCTGGGATTTTACCTGGCTGAAAAGGGAAAGAAGAATTTCATTGAAGTCCGGGCCGGGTATTCCAGGGCTGTTTGCCTGAACTGGCGGTGGGACCATTACCGTATCCCGCTGCCGTTTACCAATATAAAGATATCTCTGAAGGATTGCGGTATAACCGGGGACAGGAATGCGGTGCTTCCGGGATGATATAAAAGGTGATATAAAAGGTGGGCGTATTTTTCTTGTAATGACCCAGCGTACACGCTATAATGGAGTCATTAGAATTTAACAAAAGAAGCAAAAATACGACAGGAGGAACCGGAATATGTATGAATTATGGGAAGATTTAAAGAGGCTTAAGAGGTGCCGCTGGGTCGAGCTGTCCCACCCGCTCAACAACGACAGCCCGTACTGGGGAGGAATTCCGGAGGGGGCTGTGGAACTTTCAAAAACCGTATATGACTGGGGGAATGAATTGGAATGTCTGATTCAGACTTTCAAATTTCCGGGGCAGTTCGGCACGCATATTGATTTTCCGGGACATTTTATCAAGGGGGAGGCATTGTCGGAGCAGTACGGCGTCAAGGACATGGTCTTTCCCCTGGTGGTCATTGATATCTCTGAAAAGGTGAAAGAAGATGTGGAATATGCTGTGACCGTTGAGGACATCAGGGAGTTTGAGGCCGCGTACGGGGATATTCCGGATGGGGCTTTTGTGGCCCTTTATACCGGTTGGAGCAGGCGGTGGCCGGATATGGACGCTATTTCAAATTTTGACCAGGAGGGCGGGGAGCATTTTCCAGGGTGGTCCATGGAGGCACTGAGATACATCTACGAGGTGCGGAACGCGGCTGCCAACGGACACGAAACGCTGGATACGGATGCATCGGTACTGGCAGCCCGGTCAGGGGACCTGGCCTGTGAGCGCTATCTGCTGGACAAGGGAAAGCTGCAGGTGGAAGTCATGTGCAATCTGGACCAGGTGCCAGCGGCCGGAGCCATTGTGTTTGCAGTGTTCCCTCCTATTGAGGGAGCCACAGGACTTCCTGTCCGTATGTGGGCTGTGGTGCCGGAGCAGGTTCAGCGCGTATAACCTTTTGCATAGCGGAGAAATTCGGCCATGGCAGATGAAACCTGTCCCTGCTTTTTTCCGGCTATGCCGATGGACAGTTTGCCGGCGGGCTCTATGGGAACAGAGACAATGTCTTTATATTGGAACAGCCTGAAATTTTCCTCCGGCAGCAGGCTGATGCCTTCATGGACAGCCACGGCGCTGATAATGGATTCCATGCGGGCTGTGCGCAGCAGATGGAGGCGGATTCCAGCCTTCTGGAACAGGTCCATGCAGAAATGGTAGATAGATGTATAGCTGTGCATCAGTATGAAGCCCTCTCCGGCAATGTCGTTCAGGGAGATGCAGGATCTGTCTGCCAGTCTGTGGTTTTCAGGCAGGATTGCAACCAGCCTGTCTTCTGCCAATGGAAGGAAGGTATGGGTTTTACTGTCCAGCATGTTGCTGCGGGTGATGATGAGGTCATAGGCGTTGTTGGAAAATCCTTGCAGCAGGTCGTGTTCCTCAACTTCCTCCAGAAAAACATGGATGAGGGGATGGCTGTCTGCAAAATCCTTCAGCATGGCTGTGAGATGGTACTGGGACAGGATGGGGAGGGTGCCGATGGACAGCCTCTGGCCTGCTTTTTCCTTGAATTCGCTGATTCGAAAGAGGGTTCTGCGGTATTCTTTGGACAGGTTCAGGGCTTCCTCGTAGAACATGTGCCCTGCCTCTGTCAGGACGGCGGAGCGCCGGCTTCTGTCCCACAGCTGGATATCCAGTTCCTTTTCCAGCTTCATGATTTGTTTGGACAGGGCGGACTGGCTGATGTGAAGTGTCTCCGCGGCGTCCAAAAAGGTGTCGCATTGAACGGCCGCAATAAAATAATCCAGTTGTTCAAAGGTCATATCTGTCATCCGTTTCTTTCTGGGACATATGAGAGGGCATATTCAGATTCATACCTGTTCTTTATATGTTCCGGTTTGCTTTGTGAATACATTCCAATTTGGAAACAATTATACCATAAGATGAATTGATTCTCCAGTCCTTTTCCGTTAAGATGTGAGATAGAAGATGTGAGGTATAAGCCGTGTGACAAAAGCTGTGTGACAGAAGCTGTGTGACAGAAGCACGATGCATGAAACATCCGTCAATGAGAAAAGAAATGATAACAGGCGTATGGTAAGAAACGCCGGACAGGAGATTATGATATGGCAAAGAAGGTCAGGGATTTGAGAAGTGCGCTGGAATTATTGGCAGAGCTGCCGGGGCAGCTGCTGGAAACAGACGTGGAGGTTGAGCCAATGGCGCAATTATCCGGGGTGTACCGGTATGTGGGAGCGGGAGGTACGGTAAAGCGGCCTACCAAGGAAGGCCCGGCCATGATTTTTCACAATGTGAAGGGACATCCCGATGCCAGTGTTGCCATCGGCGTGCTGGCCAGCAGGAAGCGTGTGGCTGCCCTTTTGGACTGTAAGCCGGAGGAGCTGGGAAAGATGCTCTGCCGCAGTGTGGAGAAGCCGGTTTTACCTGTGATGTGCCAGGGGGAACCGGTCTGCCAGCAGGTGGTGCACAGGGCTGATGAGCCGGATTTTGACCTGTATAAGCTGGTTCCTGCGCCAACTAACACGCCTTATGACGCCGGCCCATATATTACTCTGGGCATGTGCTATGCCGCCCATCCGGATACAGGGGCCCATGATGTGACTATCCACAGGCTCTGTATCCAGGGCAGGGATGAGCTGTCCATTTTCTTTACGCCAGGTGCCAGACATATCGGAGCCATGGCGGAGAGGGCGGAGCAGCTGGGCCGCAGGCTTCCCATCTCCATCAGCATCGGAGTGGATCCGGCCATTGAGATTGGTTCCTGCTTTGAACCGCCCACCACGCCATTGGGGTATGACGAGCTGTCGGTGGCAGGTGCGCTTCGGGGAGAGCCGGTAAAACTGTGCCGGTGCCTGACCGTGGATGAACTGGCCATAGCCAATGCGGAGTACGTCATTGAGGGAGAGGTGGTTCCCAACGTGAGAGTCAAGGAGGACCAGAACACCCATACAGGCTTTGCTATGCCGGAATTTCCCGGATATACAGGGCCGGCCAGCGACCAGTGCTGGCTCATCAAGGTCAAAGCGGTCACCCACAGGGTGCATCCCATTATGCAGACCTGCATCGGGCCCAGCGAGGAACACGTGTCCATGGCTGGAATCCCCACAGAGGCCAGCATATACGGTATGGTGGAAAAAGCCATGCCGGGCCGGCTTCAGAATGTATACTGCTGTTCTGCCGGAGGCGGAAAATACATGGCGGTGCTTCAGTTTAAGAAGTCTGTTGCCAGTGATGAAGGCAGGCAGAGACAGGCAGCCCTTCTGGCCTTTTCCGCTTTCAGTGAATTGAAGCATATTTTCCTGGTAGATGAGGACGTGGACTGTTTTGATATGAACGATGTGCTATGGGCCATGAACACAAGGTTCCAGGGAGATGTGGATACCATCACCATTCCGGGGGTGAGATGCCATCCTCTGGACCCGTCCAATGACCCGGCATTTTCACCGAGCATCAGGGACCATGGCATTGCTTGTAAGACTATTTTTGACTGCACGGTCCCATTTGACCAGAAGGACCGCTTTGTACGGGCCAGGTTCATGGAATTGGACCCGTCCGAATGGGTAAAGCAGAAAAATGAGGGGAAGATTTCATGAGAAGCACGGGTGCCAACCGTGGGGGTAAGAGGATTATAGTAGGGGCTACAGGAGCCAGCGGGCTGCCCATTCTGGTAAAATGTCTGGAGTTAATAGGGGAACAGCCGGAATATGAGTCCTATCTCATTATGAGCCACAGTGCTGTTCTTACATTAGGCCAGGAGACGGACCTGTCTGCGGAGCAGGTGGAAGGGCTGGCTGACCATGTCCTGGGCCCGGATGAGATTGGAGCCGGGCCTGCCAGCGGATCCTTTGCCGCGGAAGGGATGCTGATTGTGCCCTGCAGCATGAAGACCATTGCCGGAATCCATGGAGGGTATGCTGAAAATCTGATTCTGCGGGCAGCGGATGTGACCATCAAGGAGCAGCGGACGCTGGTCCTGGCAGCCAGGGAGACCCCCTTAAGCCCCATACACCTGAGGAATATGTACGAGCTGTCCATGATGCCCGGAGTGAGAATAATTCCTCCCATGATGACCTTTTATCACAGGCCGGAGAATATGGAGGAGATGATATATCATATTGCTTCCAGGCTGCTGGAGCCGTTTGGAATCGAGGGAAAGGAGTACCGCAGATGGACTGGATTATAAGGGGACGAAAGGAACTGTCCTGTTCTTATATGGAGGCAGGCGCTGCTTTTTTAGGGGAGGATATTCTGGCCTTTATACAAGGAGGAGACAAGCCGCATATTGGATGTACGGTCCAGTCAGTGCCAAGGCCGTCCCTGACAGGAAACGGAACCATAAGCGTTACATCTTCCATACTGAACCTGACAGGCCACAAGGACGAGGCCCTGTGCCGGAGGCTGGCGGAGAAACTGTGCAGGGAAACCGGCCGGGTGGTGGTGTGCACCGGAGGCTTCCATATTGACAACATGAAGCCGGAGCAGATAGACGAGGTGGTGAAGGCTCTGGACGGGCTGGCGGATGAGATTGTGTCGGGGATTGCTGGGGCAGGATACAGCCCCTTATCAACAGGATTTTAATAAAATAATGGGAAGGAAAATCCGTGGTTTGGATTTTCCTTCCCATTAACTGTTGTATAGCCATAAAGAGAATTTGGCTTTGAGATTAAATTAATCCTCCAAACTGCAGGAACAGAGGAGCAAATACCAGAGACACAATCGTCATCAGCTTAATAAGAATGTTGATGGAAGGACCTGAGGTATCCTTGAAGGGATCGCCAACTGTATCGCCAACTACAGCGGCCTTATGAGAATCACTGCCTTTGCCGCCGTGGTTTCCTTCCTCGATGTACTTCTTTGCATTATCCCATGCGCCGCCGGAGTTGGACATGAAGATGGCCATTAACACACCGGTTACCAGAGCGCCGGTCAGAAGTCCGCCAAGGGCAGATGGTCCCAGGATGAGACCGGTTGCCAGAGGCGCCAGCACTGCCATCAGACCTGGCAGGAACATCTCGCGAAGGGCGGCTTTGGTGGAAATGGATACGCAGGAAGCGTAGTCAGGCCGGTCAGTTCCCTTGAGAATACCGGGTTTTTCCCTGAACTGGCGGCGTACCTCCTCAATCATCTGATGGGCGGCCTTGGATACGGATTCCATGGTCATGGCAGAGAAGAGGAATGTCAGCATTCCGCCGATGAAAAGTCCTACAATAACATGCGCGTTAAGGATGTCAATGGTGGTGAGCTTTACTGCCTCAGCATAGGAAACAAACAGGGCCAGAGCTGTAAGGGCAGCAGAACCGATGGCAAAACCTTTGCCGATGGCAGCGGTTGTATTGCCAACAGAGTCCAGCTTGTCAGTTATATCCCTGACGTTTTTGTCCAGACCGGCCATCTCGGCGATTCCGCCTGCATTGTCAGCGATGGGACCGTAAGCGTCAATGGCTACGGTGATTCCGGTGGTGGACAGCATGCCTACGGCTGCCAGGGCAATTCCGTAAAGGCCCATAAGTTTGTTGGAAATCAGAACACCCACACACACCAGCAGGATAGGAACTGCGGTTGACTGCATTCCCACTGCAAGGCCGCTGATAATGGTGGTGGCGGAGCCGGTTTCAGACTGCTTGGCAATTTTTTTGACAAAACGGTAATCGCCGGATGTATATATTTCAGTGACAGCTCCAATCAGCACGCCTACCAATAAACCTGTAATGATGGTAAAGGCAGCCATGAAATTGCCGAAGAATATGCGGCTGAGGATAAGGGAGCAGACCACTACCAAAGCGGTTGCGCTGTACTCGCCTGTTTTTAATGCCTTGTGCGGATCGGAATTGCCGATGCTCTTGACTAACAGGGAGCCTATGATTGCGGCAATGATACCGCATGCTGACAGCACCAGCGGAAAAACAATGCCTGCTTCCTGATAGAAAACCAGTCCCAGTGTCAGAGCTGAAATCAGGGAACCCACATAGGATTCAAACAGGTCGGCACCCATACCGGCCACATCGCCTACATTGTCGCCTACGTTGTCTGCGATAACAGCTGGGTTACGGGGATCGTCCTCTGGAATGCCGGCCTCTACCTTGCCTACCAGGTCAGCGCCAACGTCAGCTGCCTTGGTGTAAATGCCTCCGCCCACACGGGCAAAAAGTGCGATGGAAGAAGCGCCCAGGCTGAAGCCTGATAAAACGGATACGTCTCTTGTAATTATGTAGAGAACGCCTACGCCCAGCAGGCCTAAGCCTACCACGGCCATTCCCATAACGCTTCCGCCGGAGAATGCAAGGGCCAGTGCGCGGTGCATGCCGGACGTACGGGCAGCATTAGCGGTACGGCTGTTGGCGCGGATGGCGGCGTTCATGCCCAGATAACCGGCCATGGTGGAAAATCCGCTTCCCACAAGGAAACATCCGGCTGTAATCCAGTTCCGTGTTCCGAAACCGATGACAAAGAATAACACAGCTACAAAAACGACCAGTATGCGGTACTCAGAAGCCAGAAATGCATTGGCGCCCTCTGCGATTGCGTCAGCAATCTCACGCATCTTGTCAGTGCCTGGATCCTCCTTGACGACCTGCTGTCTTAAAATGACAGCAAACAGGAGTCCAAGCAGCCCCACTACTGGGACTAAGAATAACATTTGTTCCATAATACCCTCCTAAATGATTGGTTAAGATAAGATCTTCTTAATGGGATTGTAACAGAGTTACTGGGATTTTTCAACAAAAAATGTTAGAATACCTTAAAATAATTGTAAAACAAATGGTATCTTTAAGATACTATAGCACTGTCAGGTGACTATCCCACTTAAAAGTGCGTTCTTGCAGGCGCACGGTACGCATTTTATAATACTGGTATAAAAAATAAGTTAAAGGAAGGATGAGAATTATGATGAATAAAGTTGTGGATTTTTTACAGGCAAATCCTGTACAGTATCTGGGGACCGTTGGCAGGGATGGGAAAGCAAAGTGCCGTCCCTTCATGTTCTGTTTTGAGAAAGATGGAAAGCTGTGGTTCTGCACCAACAACCAGAAGGATGTGTACAAGGACATGCAGGCTAATCCGGAGGTGGAAGTATCTGTTTCTGATCCCGCTTATGCGTGGCTTCGTCTCCACGGCAGGGCGGTTTTTGAAGATAATATGGAGGTAAAGGAAGCCTGCATGGCTAATCCGATTGTGAAAGGCCAGTATAATACAGCCGACAATCCCATTTTTGTTGTTTTTTACCTGGAGAATCCCCACGGTGTGATTGCTGATTTTTCCGGCAACCCGCCTTATGAATTTTGGCTCTTTGTCAATAGTTGGGGTGGGATTTGTTAAAATCCCGCCCCAATTCTATG
>NZ_JAJCHK010000049.1:0-33161 GCF_020554465.1 Enterocloster sp. 210928-DFI.2.20 | reverse complement strand
CAATGAGGGCGGCCTCCGGAGAACCCGGAGGAGGTGGAATTCCTATGATGCCTGTGCGCTGCAGGCAGGCGGACTGGCTGCCCTGTCCAGGTATCCTTCTGGACAAGCTTCGGGGAGTAGTGTCAAATAGAAGCACAAATAAGAAACAGAGAGAAGGTGGGTTCGATGCCAGATCATGCAGCCGTTCTTCCGGGATGACTGCATGGATGTGGAATGGAACGAGGCCAGAATGGATGAAGGTGTTACAGATGGGCATTCCCATAACAGCTTTAGGAGCGATACGCATGAGGAAATCCGTGAGGTGGAAATAGAGTATTTCCGGAGGAACTATGGAAACAATGGAGCTACTTCAATACCTGCGATTCAGAGAAGTACAAAAGATACTGGATGAGCTGCTGCGCCAAAGGCTGATTGACCCTGTCATGTATGACATGGTCCTTCGGAAGTACCAGAGGATATGTTCCCAACATGTGGTATGAAAATGTGAAAATTCGGAGAACTGATACTTGATATGGTGCAGGAAGTGTGGTAATGTGTCTTGTTGAAAACGGAGGAAAGGAGGCGCAGCAAGTGGCAGAAGTAATATGCATCCCAAAGACCATACCAGAGCATACAGGACACCAGATACGGAGCATACGGGTGTGTGCATACTGCCGTGTGAGCACGGATGACGATGGCCAGTATCATTCCTATGACGCACAGATGGAGTATTATAAGGGGCTAATCCAGAAAAATCCGGACTGGGAATTCTGCGGAATTTATGCGGACGAGGGCATAAGCGGAACCAGCCGATGGGGGAGGGAGGACTTCCAACGGATGCTGGAGGAGTGCGAAAAAGGAAGGATAGACCTCATACTGACCAAATCAATTACCCGGTTTGCCAGGAACACAGTGGACACCTTATCCACGGTCCGCCATCTGAAGGAAATAGGGGTTAGTGTGTATTTCGAGAAGGAACGCCTGAATACCATGACAGAGGAGAGCGAGGGAATCCTGACTATATACGGTGCGGTTGCACAGCAGGAGTCAGAGAACATATCCCAAAACGTCCACTGGTCAGCGGTGAACCGGTTTCGGCATGGTACATTCGTGATAAGCAGACGGCCGTATGGTTACGATAAGGATGAAGAGAAGGAGCTGGCTGTCAAGGCGGATGAGGCAGCATGGGTCCGCAGGATGGCCAGCATGTACATGAATGGGATGAGCGGGGTGAGGATAGCTAAATACCTGAATGGAAACCGAGTACCGGCGCCTTATGGCGGGCTCTGGTCTTCCGAAGCGGTCCTGCGGATCCTGTTCAACGAGAAAACAGTGGGTGATTGTCTTCACCAGAAGACCTATTCGACTGGGACGGTGCCGTTCCGGACAGAGAAAAACCATGGAAAGAAGCCACAGTATTTTATAAGGGATGACCATGAAGGCATCCTAAGTAGGAATGAACAGATGCGGTTACAACAGATAAAGGAGTACCGTCTTGGCAGACAGGCCAAGATGAACCCGCGTGGACGTGGAGAAGCCTATATCCTAAGCGGGAAGGTGGTGTGCGGGGAATGCGGGAGAGTGTTCATCCGTAAGAAGGAGCAGAGACGAAAGGGTGTGTCCATCAAGTGGAGATGCCCGGGCCACCGGTCAGAGGCATGCCAGTGCTTTATCAATGAGATATGGGAAGAGGATATAAAAAACACGTTTGTGAATACCTTTAATACTCTCGTGGGACATGCGGATGAGTTGTTTGGTCCAATCATACAAGGGGTAAAGAGGATACAGAAGGCCAATGGTCTCCATGAGGAATCAGCAGCGTTAAATCAAAAGAAACTGGAACTAAAAGAGCAGAGACATATACTCAGGCGGTTAAAAGCAAATGAGTGTATCGACTCTGCTCTTTATTTTGAGGAGAGCCGGAAGATTGAACAGGAGCTAAGCAGATGCAGGTCAGAAGAGAAACAGCTGCACAGTAGAGGTACCCACCAGGATACCATCACAGGATTACAGGCCACCCTGCATCAGCTCCAGGGATATGATGGGAAGATGCAGGCGTTCGATGGTGACCAGTTTATCCTCCTGGTCCGGGAAGTCTCTGTGGGAAAGAAACGGGAGCTGGGCTTCCATCTGCGGTGCGGACTTAACCTATATGAGCCAGTCATATGACAGGAGGGATGCCATGTGAACAACTATATCACCTACGGGTACCGTCTGGTTGACGGAGACATGAGAATGAATCCAGAGCAGAGTGAGGCTGTACAGCTTATCTTTGATGCATATGACGGAGGAGAATCCATCAAAAAGATAGTAAGGATGCTAAAGGACAGGAAGGCACCTACCACCCGTGAAAAACCATCTTGGACACCCGCCCTTATCCGAAAAATATTGCGTAACAAGGACTATCTGGGAGTGGAACCGTACCCGAGAATGATTGAAGAAGAGCAGTTTGAACGGGTACAAAAGTGCCTGAAACGCTCCCGGGACTTATGGAACCAGCGTCATTCATCCGGCTCCATCCAGAGAACATCCATGTATACAGGCCGGTTGATATGCAGCAGCTGCGGCGGGGTATATTCCATCTATAAGCAGAGCGGCAAGGAGGACAGGAGAAAGATCCGATATTGGAAATGCAGGCATTACGACCCGGCCATGAAGGAACCATGTAAGATGCCCATCCTGACAGAGAAGCAGTTGGATGGAATGTTCTCACAAGCACTTATGCGGATGAAAACAGAGCCAACCCTGTACCATGAGGAAACCCAAAAGATACTGAAGGGGCTCATCAAAGAAAGACAGTTTATGGAATCTGAATTAAATGTGTGCTGGAAGCGATGCAATGAAGACGATGAATGGATGGAGCAGCTATACTTTCAGATTGCTGCCAAGCGATACCAGGAGATAAAATGGGCAGACTTGACCCATCAGATAGAGGAATATCTTCGGGAGGTGAATGCTTCCACTCAGGCAGATTCAATTGATTCGCTTAAAACAATTGATGCATCCGTATTCAAAATCATCAAGAGAGTAGAGGTCCAGCCGGACAGAAGCCTGAAATTTGAGCTGATAAATAGAGCGGTGGTACTTCAATATCCAGAAATAAAAACAAAAGATAAGAAAACGAAAAACATACGTTACTGCGTCCCCTTCGGATACTGGCTGGATGGACAGGAAGTGCCAATCACTCATGAACAATACAGCCCAATCGTCCAGATGGTATTCCAATCCTACGCGAAGGGGATGTCACTGACAGCATTGGCAAACGAGTTGGAGAGCCAGTCCATACCCAACCAGAAAGGAAGGCCGGCATGGAGCCACAGCTGCATCCGAAATATCCTTACCAACCCTGTTTACCTTGGGGATAAGAAATTTCCCGCTCTGGTGACACGGGAACTGTTTACACAAGTACAGACCAGATTGGAAGAAAACGGCCGGAAGAAACGGGAGAGCCGGACTAAGGCGGCAGATGGAAAGGAGGGATTATGTGCCAAGGGCGGAACG
The DNA here is from genome assembly GCF_020554465.1 of Enterocloster sp. 210928-DFI.2.20. NCBI lineage: Bacteria > Bacillati > Bacillota > Clostridia > Lachnospirales > Lachnospiraceae > Enterocloster > Enterocloster sp. 210928-DFI.2.20. The sequence continues at coordinate 29,681 of NZ_JAJCHK010000049.1, read as the reverse complement.
AATCGTGGAGGTCATCCCGGCAACCTGGAACCCGACGGATGAGTCGGCCGGGGAAATTCGGAAGCTGCGGGTAGCGGCATACTGCCGTGTCAGCACGGAGCTGGAACAGCAGCAGTCCAGTTACGACATACAGATTGAATATTATACCAGGCACATCATGCAGAATCCCAACTGGATATTCGCCGGTGTCTTCGCGGATGATGGACGCAGCGCGACCAATACCTTTCGCAGGGATGACTTTAATCAGCTGATGAACCAGTGTATGAAGGGGAAGGTGGACATGGTCATTACGAAATCCATCAGCCGGTTTGCCAGGAATACGGTGGACTGCATCTCCTGGGTGAGAAAGCTCAAGGAAAAGAACGTGGCCGTGTACTTCGAGAAGGAAAACCTCAACACCCTGGATGACTCAACCGAAATGATACTGACCATCTTGAGCAGCCAGGCACAGGAGGAGAGCCGTGCCATCAGCACCAACGTCAAGTGGGGGTATGCGAGAAAGTTTGAAAAGGGGGAATCCACAAGACAGAGAAGCTATGGATTCAGGAAGGCGCCAACCGGAGAGATGTGCATCGTGGAGGAGGAAGCGGCTGTTATCCGAAACATGGCCCGGTGGTTTCTGGACGGGGACAGCCTGGAACGAATCAAGCACAGACTGGAGGACGCAGGGATAGAAACCACTACCGGTAAGAAAACATGGAGTACGGGTACCATCTACAACATACTGACCAATGAAAAAATCATGGGAGATGTGCTGTTACAAAAGACGTTCACGGCAGACTACCTGACCAAACGGAGGGTGAAGAACTCGGGCCAGCAGAAGCAGTATTATGTGAAGAATCATCATGAGGCAGTCATCCCGAAGACAGTCTATTACAAGATACAGGAGGAGATTGCCCGACGCTCCTCGTTAAAAAAAGCCGGAACCAGGAAAGGGAAGACAGCCCAGGGGGTGTACAGTTCTAAATATGCACTGACCGGAATCATGGTGTGCAATGAATGCGGAGCCCATTACCGCAGGACAACCTGGGCAAAAAATGGGAAGAAGGTAATCGTGTGGCGCTGTATCAACCGTCTGGAGCATGGGACGAAGCGGTGCCATGAATCACCTACGTTAAAGGAGGAGGTCATTCAGGAAGCAATCATGGGAAAGCTGCACAGCCTGTCAATTGACCAGGAGGAAGAAAACTTCTTAAACGGGGTAAAGGAAGATATCCTCCGGGCGGCCAAGGTTGTAGGAGGAGCGTGTACAGAGGAAGAGATTGATAAAACCATAGAGGAACTGCGTGACCAACTTATGGACTATGTGGGCATGGCAGCCAGGGAACATGGTGGTGAGAACTGGTACAGCGACCGAATGAGAAAGCTGGGATTACAGATAAGCGAATTAAAAAAGAGGAGGGAAAGCATACGAGAGCAGGAAAAGATAAGGGACGAGTATGAATATCTGGACCAGGAAGTCAGCCGAATCATATGTGAGACAGGCGGGACCTCAGGAGCCGAATTTGATAATATCTTCATACGGCAGATCGTCCGGGAGATACGTGTGATATCGAAAAACAAACTTCAAATCCAGCTAAGGACAGGTATGATGTTGGACGTGAATCTGTAAACGAGAGAAGGATTAGAAGATATACAGTTATTAAAATGGAAATCGTTTGACAGGTGTTTGACAGGCCCTGGAGGTTAATATTGCTAATGGGTACCCGGAATCATAAAATATAAGAACAACCGTAGGCTATAAAGAAGAATTAAAAACAATAAGGTTTTTGTAAATGATAAATGGAATTGACAGTATCAGGAAGGGAGGACATAAAGATGTTCAAAGTTAAGTTGAGCTTTGATACAGATAGGCTGGAACAGGATATCCTGGAACAGCTTTATGATAAAGTGGACGAAATATTTGAGTCTGAGGATTTAAACTGCGTGGACAGAGCGCTGGTCCGGGTCTATGAAGATAAAGGGAGGGAGGAGGATTACGGACGTTTTTGGGCCGCAATTTTTGCACTGAAGCAAACACCAGAGCTTGCAGAGAATTTAAAGGAGTGTACATGGTATAATGGTTCAGCAAAAGAAAACCTGCTTACAGGGTTTCTGAGGAATTAGTATATGAATAGTGGGCAAAAGAAAGGGATAAATTTTGACTTGGATACAAACGCATTGAAAATATCCTGAGCCCTGGATATGTTCCAAGCCATTTTTCTTAAAAAAGTTCCTGACATCATGGTATGCATTACGCCAGTCCCCTTCTGTATAATGTATTATACCCTTATGCCGATGTCAGAACCTGATGTAATGACCATCGTGTATCGGATGACGAAAAGATTTCCATGGATTAATTACTGTGTAAGTGTTTGTACACTTGCAGATGTTCCGGAAGCGTTTGATATTTTGCATGTCTTTGTCCGGGAGGCAGAGAGGCTGGACGAGGCTATGACGTCTACGACGCAGGGAATTGATACTTTAAGCATGTAGGTAATGATGTCCCTCAAATGATGAAGCACATAGTATCTTGGATTAATTTGGTTAAGAATTATATCATCCATACAATAGGGAATATGCGGATGGTGTCAGCTATCCATCGTTTTGACGGCTATTTTTTTGCTTTTTTAACCATTTTGCCAGCTTCTTCAGATTCATGCACGCAAACATCAGCCCTGCTTTCATCTCCATCCGGGCCTTCCCTATCATCTGCGTATACCGGAAGCCATGATTCTCTTTTGCTGTTCCAAACAATCTCTCTATGGTTTATCCGCAGCGCATATAGTTCGTTCATTCCTGTGGAATGACGAATATCTTCGCACATCTCCATGTATGGTACCCAGATGTGGCGCGTCACCGTTTTTACATGGTCGCGGCTCCCTGTATTGGGAAAGATAAGGGCAGCTTTCACACACATGCCCACAGCTTTTGTACTCCCGATACTCCTCACAGTATGTTGCTCTGTATTCCAACACTTCGTTATTCGGACAAATATTACAGTTGGCCGTCCTGCATCCAGAGAGTATTTATTCCGGATCAGACCGTAGATGAAACTCCAATCAGTTGCTTTATCAATCAATCGAAGCGGATGATCCGGAGAAAACCAAGTCGTCCACAAAAAACTTTTGAACTGTCTTCCATGTTTTATTTACCACAAAAAATCAAAGAAACACCATAAATGAACCTATTACAAACCTGGCGCCAAAGGATTAGAATAAGCATACAAGGAAAAGAAAATGAACGAAAGGAGAGGAGTGTATATGGCTGCACAAACACTTTATCTGGGTACGGTGCTGACGGCGGGACTGCTGTCATTCTTTTCACCCTGTATCGTCCCGCTGCTTCCTGTATATATTTCCGTTTTTTCCGCGGGCAGCGGGGCGGCACAGGAGGATATTTTTCAGAGAAGGATACGGACATTGTTTAAGAGCTGCCTGTTTGTAGCAGGTATTTCCACCTGTTTTATCATTCTCGGTTTCGGGGCCGGGGCATTGGGATCCATCATAGGAAGCAGTTTTTTTATGATTGCGATAGGATTGATTGTGATTGTCCTGGGGCTTCATCAGACAGGACTGATTCATATCAAATGGCTCTCCTATGAGAAAAAAGTGAATTTAAAGCGTTCTCATCGAAGCGATTACTTTGGTGTGTTCCTTCTGGGACTGACATTCAGCTTTGGCTGGACACCCTGTATCGGTCCTGTGCTGGGTGCAATCCTCGTACTTTCGGCCACAAGCAGCCGGCCGTTCTATGGCGGTTTTCTGATGGCGGTTTATTCCCTGGGCTTCCTGATTCCATTTCTGATACTGGCACTTTTTTCAGATGTGCTGCTGCAGAGAATAAAAAAGCTCAATAAGCACTTGGGCAAAATCAAAGCTGCAGGGGGAATTGTCATTATCATGATGGGGATACTCCTGATGACTGATAATCTGGATAAGATATTAATGCTGATTAATTAAAGAAGAAAGGGCGGATGATACTATGAAACGAAAATACTTCATCATACCGGTTCTGTGCCTCGCGTTTTTTGCATTTGCCGCGTATGGCGCCAGGAAACCGCGAAATGCATTCCCTATGGTAAATAGTGAAGAGATGGGCAGCGGGGTGGATAGGAACATGGATACAAAAAAAATGAATAAGGGTAATCCGGCGCCCGATTTTGAGATGATGGATTTAAATGGAAATACGGTAAAACTGTCTGACTTTGCCGGTGAGAAGGTCTATATCAAGTATTGGGCCTCCTGGTGTCCAATCTGTTTAGGCGGGCTGGAAGACATCAACACTCTTTCCGCAGAGAACAACGGGTTTAAGGTACTGACCATTGTTGCTCCGGGCAGCAAAGGGGAAAAGAACGATGAGGACTTTAAAACCTGGTTTGCCGGCGTCGAACATACAGAGAACATTACGGTATTGCTGGATATCGATGGCGTATATACAAACAGGGCAGGCGTCCGGGGATTCCCTACCTCCGAGTATATCGGTTCGGACGGTGTTCTCATAAGCCTGGCTCCGGGCCACGCTGATAACGAAACCATTAAGAGTACATTTGAGGCAATAAACTGATTAAAAACAGCGGATCGACGCGAAAGGAGCAGATCATGAAGAAGAATTCAGTAAGATCAGCCGGAGTGTTTCTTTTGGCTGCGGCCATCCTCACATTGGCCGGGTGTTCCGCCTCTGCCGCCGAGGCAGGAATGGCGGCCGGCGCCAAAAGAGAAACGGAAAGTCTGTCCATGGATGATAGCGTGATGGACAGCGGAAAGGAGAAAAAAATGACAGCAGAACAGGAGGACATGATGATAAGTGGGGAGGATTTACACACGATTTATTTGGCGGGAGGATGCTTTTGGGGGATTGAAGCTTATGTAAAGAAGCTCCCCGGTGTGAGCAGCACCGATGTGGGGTATGCCAACGGAAACACGGAAAATCCGTCCTACAAGGAGGTGTGCTACAACAACACCGGCCATGCCGAGACGGTGAAGGTGGTTTATGATACCTCCCGCATCTCAACGGATCAGCTGTTGGATGGCTTTTTCAAGGTGGTGGATCCCACCAGCGTAAATCGGCAGGGAAATGACCGGGGGAGCCAGTACCGTACCGGCATCTACTACGTGGATGAAGCCGACCAGGCAATCGCCAAAGCCGCCGTGGCCAGACAGGAGGAAAGATACAGTTCCCCCATCGCCACAGAGGTACTGCCGCTGAGCAACTTCTATATGGCAGAGGACTATCATCAGGACTACCTGGATAAAAACCCGGGCGGCTACTGTCACATCGATTTAAATGACGCCGACGAGTTCATCAGGGAAAGCGGACTTGATATGGCTGATGTGGCCAGCCTCATAAAAGTGGAGGATTATCCTGTACCGAGCGATGCCAAACTGAAAGAAATGCTCACTGATATTCAGTACAGGGTGACACAGATGGGAGATACAGAGCGTCCTTATACGAACGAGTATAGCAGTACTTTTGAAAAAGGACTTTATGTGGATGTTGTGACCGGAGAGCCGCTGTTCAGTTCTGTTGATAAGTTTGAATCCGGCTGCGGATGGCCCAGCTTTTCCAAACCCATTATAGCTGATGTGGTAAAGGAGAACCAGGACACCAGCTTTAACATGGTGCGCACTGAGGTACGCAGCCGGGCCGGGGATACCCATTTAGGCCACGTCTTTGACGACGGTCCCAGGGAGTTAGGAGGGCTTCGCTATTGTATCAACAGCGCTTCAATCCGGTTCATTCCATATGGGGACTTGGAGGCGGAAGGCTATGGATTTTTAAAATCCATTTTCGACTGATACGGTACGATGACCTTAGAATTCACGATTAAAAAGACTTTGAAATGTTTGACACCGGGGCTGACGGTCTTGTACCGTTGGTCCCGGCGTTGTATAATAGACTTAAAAAACAGCTGTTAAAAACAGTTATAAACGTGCCATGAAGGAGGAATCGGTATGTATAACCTGCTGGTTGTGGACGACGAGAGCATTCTCCGCCGTGGAATCCGGGCGTTCATCGACTTTGACGGTCTTGGAATAGGAGAATATTTTGAGGCGGAAAATGGTGAAGGTGCTTTGAAAATCATAGAAACCAGCCAGGTTGATCTCATTCTGGCCGATATCAATATGCCCAAAATGAACGGTCTTGAGTTCTGCAGACAGGCAAAGGAGCGGGACCCTGCGGTAAAAATAGCCATACTTACGGGTTATGACTATCTCGATTACGCAATCCGGGCCATCAAGATTGGTGTGGATGACTATGCGTTAAAGCCCCTTTCCCGTAACGATGTGCAGAAACTGCTTTTCCGCCTGATTGAAAAGAAAAAGGATGCGGAAGGTTTTGCCGCTGTGCGCCGGGCGGTTGGACAGTTGGCCCGGATTGCAGGCAGTGACAGCGATGCGGGGATAAAAGGTCAGTTGACCGATGTGCTGGAACAGCATCTGGCCGACCCCGGCTTCTCCCTTGGTGTGATGGCTGAGCAGCTGGGCTACAGTCTCAGCTATTTAAGTACGCTGTTTAAAAAGACTTTTGGAGAGAATTTCAGGGATTATCTGCAGAATCTCCGGTTAGAACGGGCAAAAATTCTCCTCCTGTCCACAGAGATGAAAAACTATGAGATATCCGCGGCGGTTGGAATTGAGGATCCCAACTATTTCAGCGTCTGTTTCCGGCGCAAGTTTCAGAAAACGCCTAAAGAGTTCAGAATGGGGGCGGGACATGGAAGGTAAAGCAAAAAAAATCAGCATTAAGAGCTGGTTCCGCAGGTTCGGTGTGCAGATATCCATGTTTTATCTGGCTGCCGGTCTGATGATTGTGATGGTGCTCAGCGGGGCCATCTACTTTTTTGCGGCCAATCTGATGATGGATGAAACGGTTTTAAAGACACGTGATCAGCTGGAGATGAGTGGTGCCAATATTTCTACCTACATTGCCCGAATAAAAGGGGAGTCCAATGTCTTTGCGGCGGATCCCATGCTCCGGCAATATCTTTCCGGAAAGGAAGATACTCCGGAGCCAGATTTGATGGGGCAGATTATGACGATTCTTAGTAATGATGCTTACATCAAGTCGCTCGTGGTGGTGTCCAAGGATGGGCGCATCCTTTCTAATGAGGAAAATCTGGATATGTCGGTCTCTGAAGATATGATGAAGGAAGGTTGGTACACGGATGCAATCCATAATACCATGCCGGTGCTCACCGGCGCCAGAATGCAGAGTTTTTCCGCCGACAAGGACAATTGGGTAATCTCCGTGAGCACGGAAATCACGGACAGCTCCGGTGAAAACCTTGGCGTCCTCCTGATGGATATGAGGTACAGCGTCATTGAGGACCATTTGCGCAGATTAAATCTTGGAAAAGAAGGGTATGTTTTTCTTTTAAACGATAAGGGGGAGCCGGTTTATCACAAAGACACCAGCTACTTTTCTGATCCCGAAAAGAAGCGGCAGCTTTTGGAAATCCTGAAAGCAGAGGACGTTTATAATAAAAGGCAGAATCAACTGACTTACCGGACCAACATTGAAAATGCCGGCTGGACCATGGTTGGCGTGGTTTCCCTGGATAATCTGAAAATGCTGGAGCAGCAGCTGTTTGAGGCATTACTTTTAACCGGCGGTCTGCTTTTTCTGGCCGTGCTGTTCATTGGAATTCTTTTTACACGGCGATTAGCCGCTCCCATGGCTGATTTAGAGCGTGGGATGAGTGAAATAGAAAAACTCACGGAGATTTCCGTGCACAGGAACAGCTTTTATGAAGTGGAACTTCTGGCGGGAAATTATAACCGTATGATACGCCGTATCCGGGCTTTGATGGATGAGATTAAGGAGAAAGAAGAGACGCTGCGCCATTCCGAATTAAACGTCCTGGTGAGCCAGATTAATCCCCATTTCCTTTACAATACCCTGGACACGATTGTCTGGATGGCTGAGTTTAATGACAGCGAAAGAGTGATAGCCCTTACAAAATCCCTGGCTGCTTTCTTCCGCCTTTCCTTAAACGGTGGGAGAGAACTGGTCTCCGTGGCTGATGAACTGGATCATATGCGGCAGTACCTCTATATCCAAAAGGAGCGGTATGGAGATAAGTTAAACTATGAGATTGGCGAAGCAGATGAGCTGTCGGATTATACGGTTCCAAAGATTATTCTTCAGCCGGTTGTGGAGAACAGTATTTACCATGGCATCAAACCATTGGACGGTCCCGGCTATGTTACAGTGACAGTGAAGGAGATGGGTGAAAGGCTCATATTCACGGTGGCGGATAACGGGGTGGGATTTAATCCTGAAGAGCCGCAGACCGGTAAGAGGAAAGGGAAAGGCAGTGTGGGCCTGAAAAATGTGGACGAACGCCTTAAACTTTATTATGGTCCGGATTATGGCCTCCAGATTGATTCCAGCCCCGGGAAGGGCTGTACCGTCTATCTCATTGTTGGAAAAAAGATACTGGGTGCAGGTGTCTGCATATCTGGTGCAGAGGATGCTGAGGGTTATATAAAATAGGAAAACTGCAAAAAAGCCCGTCACACGGGCAAAAAATTAAATAATAAAAGCTATCACATGACAGAAAACGCCGCCCAATGGAGAGAAGGGGCGGCGTTTTCCGTTGTGAGGCGGAAAAAAGGATCACTCTTCCGCCCTGCCGGCAAACTTCTGAAGTTTGATAACCCGCCGGAAAATCCTGCCCTATACCAACTGTTGCTCCTCAAAACCAAGCTGCAAAAGTAGAAGCTTCGTCCCCTTGAGGAACAGGCCCATCAGCTCGGCATACTGGGAGGCAAAGCTCTCCGCATCCCGGCGGCTGAGCGCATCCCGCAGCTTGTGGGCATAGGCCTCGTGCGTTTGGCTGGCGTCCATCTTTTGAGAGAAGAAATGCAGGGCATGTCCCCACAGGAGCAGGTGGTAAAGCTGATGGTAAACCTCCTTAACAAAAGCAGAGGGACTGTGCCCGCCGATAAAGCGCAGGCAGGTTTCCGCCAGCAGGAATGCCCTGCGTTCTTCTATATGCCGGCCAATTATCCGGTCGAGCGTGTCATAACCATCGTCATCAAGCGAAGACAGAGTGTGTATGGCAACGTCATGGCAGGACAGGGCTCCAATCTGCAGAGCCTGCAGATACAAAACAAGAATCTTCTGGATTGGCTGGAAAAGCTTGGGCATTCCAGCAGACTTTCCAGAAAGCACCCGGGTTCCAACGCCGTTAAGCGTTTCGGTCACACAGATATTGTTTAAAAGCTCCAGCGTCCGCCGCATGGTGATAAGAGAAACGCCGTATTCCTGCGCCAGCGCCTGGCAGGAGGGAAGAAACTCCCCCTGCTTGTAAGCCTGAGCGTCGATTTTGCTCATCAGTTCCGCAGCCAGTGTATAGCAAAGCTGCGGATGCTCCCGGTAAATCTGCCATTTGAATGGGATTTGTTCCACTGGCGGCTCCCCGTTCATCATAAACGGCAGGCCCTTGATGAACAACCGCGGCCCGTCCCGGTTGAACGCCTGCATGACTTCTACCGCTTTTTCCGCGTTTCCCGCCTCAATCAGTGTCAGCATCCGTTCGATATGGTCCTCCGCCTGAATTCCTGTGTCGCCGAAATTAGCAGCCTCGAAATAGGGAATCCGAAGGTAGCGGACAATCTCCCAGTGCAGGTTGATAGCCAACGGGTTGTTCAGTGGCTGCATCGCTTCGGCGTAGAACATGGTGATTTGCTTGGCGGGATGACCTTTCCTCTTTTTCAGCTGCGTCCGGATTTGATGGATGGAATCCTCGGTTTGTTTTTGCATATAGACTTGGGCGATGGAGCCGAAGATAATATCGGAATGCCGGCAGATGTCCTCCATACCCTCCCTGCGGGAAAGAAAGGATTCCCGGTACAGCCTCCCCTGCTCTTTGCCGGGTCGGTAAGTGACGGTGCTGCCTTTGCGTTCAATGGTTTCAAGCATGCCCTCCTCCCGCAGTCTGGCGAAAGCGGTCCGTACAATCAGGGCGCTCACCTGAAACTGACGACAGATATAGCTGATGGAGGGGAGCTGGTCCCCCGGAAGAAAATAACCGAACAGGATGCGGGAATAAAAATAATCGTAGATAATGTCGGTCATGCTGCTGTTTTGCACCGCAACTCCTCCTTCTGATAGACCCTCTATCCTTTAGGCTTGCATTCTTTTAAAAAGAAGCGCAGCACCATAACGGTGACGGCAACCTTGTATTTGACGGTTTCACCGACCTGTTTGTCCGGATAGGCAAATATGTTCTCGATATCCCGTTCCTCTACGCCCGCCATTTATGCGATGTTTTCTATTGACAGGCAGTGGTGAAACAGTAGAACGGACAGGAACGTTTCCGCACCTTTCTTGATATCTCATTATAGCACGGCTTTGAGGAGAAAGCCAGACTTGACAAAAACTCAAGACTGATACAACATTGCACTTTTTGTTGCATTCTGTTATAATAAACTGATAAAGTAATGAGCAAGGTAAAAAAGGAGAACTCTACGATGGTAACGAACTGGACGACAGCCCTCAAGGAAGCCGGTGCGGATTCGGATGGAGCGCTGCGGCGCTTGTCCGGGAACATCAGCCTGTATCAAAAGATCCTGCGGATGTTCCCGCAAGATGAAACCTATAAACAAATCGAGCCCGCACTGCAGGCAAACGACTGGGCGGCATTGCTGGCGGCGGCGCACACGCTCAAGGGTGTAGCCGGGAATCTGGGGTTGATTCCTCTGTCAAACATTTGTTCGGATACTGTGGCCTTGCTGCGGGCGGAGCAATATATGGAAGCTGTGGCCTCCTGTGCAAAGATACGGGACGCCGATACGGGATTTATCGAAATCATCCGGTTACTGGAGGAGGCGTAATGCTATGCTGGAGAACGAAGAGACTGTAAAACAGTGGGAAAAACAGGCGGGAACTGATTATGAATACCGTATCCTGGTGGGCTTGCTGAGTGTCGGAATCAGCAAGCATCTGCTGGACGGTCATTTCACGCTGATTTGGGCCAATGACTTTTTTTATAACCTGATCGACTACTCGCAGGAGGAGTTCGCAACCCGGTTCCACAACTGCCCGGACGAATATTTCTATAACAATCCGGAGGGCTACCAAGCCCTTGAAAAGTCAGTCAGGGACGCGCGTGCCAATGGAGAAAAGGGGAATTCCATCTGCGTGCGGCTGGTCACTTCGGACGGCCGTTCCCTTTGGGTAAAGCTGCAGGCAGCGTTTACGGACGAGTACGTCGACGGATACCAAGTGGCCTACACCACTTTGACCGACGTCACCGAAATGATGGAAGCGCAGCTGGAGCAGGAACACACACAGCAGACACTGGAGCAGATGGTCCACGAACAGGAAATGCTCATGAGCATCCTGAAGGTCAGCGTCAGTAAGCACATGGTGGATGAACACTATACTTGTGTCTGGGCCAACGAGTATTACTATCAGCTGATTGGCTATCCGAAGGAAAAATATGAATCCCTGTTCCACAATCATCCCGACGAGTATTATCAAAACAATCCCGAAGGATGGGAACAGCTTACGGCCACGGTTGCGGATGTGTTGGAAAACGGCAAAGATCAATATGATATTATTACCCGTATGAAGCATGAGGACGGTTCCAGCTTCTGGGTCAAGCTGTTCAGCTACTTTACGGACGAATATATCGACGGTTACCGCAGCACCTACACGGTCATGATGGACGTGACCGAGCTGGTTCAGATGAAAAATGAACAGGAAATGCTGATGCGGGCCATGGAAGTCAGCGTTAGCCTGCATCTGGTGGACAAGCATTTCACATTGGTCTGGGCCAACGACTTCTATTATGATTTGATTGGATACTCCAAGACGGAATATGAGACGCTGTTCCACAACCACTGCGACGAGTATTTTGCGGAAAACAAGAACAGCTGGAACAAAATCCATGAAAAGGTTCAGGAAATAACCGAAGCGGGAAAAAGGAGCTATGAGCTTTTTGTCCCACTGAGGATCCCCGACGGCTCCACCCGTTGGGTCAAGATGACAGGCTTTTTCACCGACGAATACCAGGACGGTAAGCAGATGGCCTATACCACCATGGTGGACGTCACAGAGCTGATGCAGATCCAGCAGGAAAAGGCCGTCGCCTACGACAACATCCCGGGTTTTATCGTCAAACACCGCATCCTGCCGGATAAAATCGTCATGGCCGACGCCAGCGACCGTATTACGGATATATTCAATGTGGATACAGGCAAGCTGGATTCTTTCGATATCTATTCTGTGCTGGAGCCGGAGAGCCGGACGATGATTGAGGCCAGCCATGAAAGCTTCCGACAGGGAAAACCCTTTGATGGGACGATATGCTTAAGGGATCGGTACACCCGGGAGCGGTGGTTCAGCATCCACAGCACCTGCATTGATTCCATTGCCGACGACCCGGTCTATCTGACCGTATTCATCGATGTCACCGACGTCACCGAGCTGCGGGTAATGCAGAAAAAGCTGACCGAACAGAAGACGGCCCTGCAGGACGCGCTGGAAGCGGCGAAACACGCGAACCGGGCCAAGTCGGACTTCTTGTCCAGGATGAGCCACGATCTGAGAACGCCGCTCAACGCCATTCAGGGGATGGCCAGGATTATCAAGTCTCATGTCTACGACCCGGAACGGGTCTTGGACAGTACCGACAAAATCATGCTTTCCAACGACCTCCTGATCAGCCTGATCAACGAGGTGCTGGATACCTCCAAGGTCGAAAGCGGCCAGATGCTGCTGGCAGAGGAGGAAGTCAACCTGGCGGAGCTGGTGCAGGGCGTGGTCAACATGGTACAGCCGCAGCTGGGCGAGAAAAACCTGCGGTTCAAAACCTATGCCAATAGAATCACACACGAAACGGTCGTCAGCGATTTGCAGCGCCTGCAACAGCTGCTGCTCAATTTATTGTCCAACGCCGTGAAATACACGCCTGAGGGTGGGAGTATCACGCTGGAAATCAACGAAAAGCCCTCGGAACAGACCGATATGGCTCATTACGAGTTTGTGGTCTCGGATACCGGCATTGGGATGAAGCCGGAGTTTCTCGTCCGGGTGTTCGAGCCCTTTGAACGGGCGGACGACGCCAAAATCCAGGCGGTGCAGGGAACAGGGCTGGGTATGTCCATCTGCAAGAAAATTGCTGAACTGATGGGCGGTACAATTGAGGTTGAGAGCACCTATGGAAAAGGCAGCCGGTTCACCGTGTCGGTCTATCTTCGAGTGCAGGAGGTCAAAATCGACGACGGCGTGCTGGCCGGTCTGCGTGTCCTGGTGGTGGACGACGACGAAATCGCCTGCCGCAACACCTGCGAACGGCTGGAGGAACTGCAGATGATGGCGAAAAGCGTCAGTGACGGCCAGACGGCTATCTCCGAGGTGGAAGCCGCGCACGCGGCGTATCAGGACTATTTCGCCGTACTTCTTGACTACCGGATGCCGGGGCTCGACGGTGTGGAAACTGCCCGGCAAATCCGGGAAAAGGTCGAAAACAGCCTCCCTATTATTATGCTTTCAGCCTACGACCTCTCAGACCAGGTGGACGCAGCCAAGGAGGCGGGGGCCAAAGGCTTCATCACCAAGCCGCTGTTCCGGTCACGGCTCGTGTATAAGCTGAAGCAATTTGTCGGGGCCGCTGGCATGGAAGAACCAGAAACCTGGAAGCCTGCCCGCTGTTCCTACGCAGGTAAGCGGATCCTGCTGGTGGAGGACAACGCGCTGAACCAGGAGGTCGCCATAGAAATGCTGGTAGAATCCGGCATACCGCCGGAAAACGTGGATGTGGCGGAAAACGGGCAAGCCGCGGTGGACAGGATAAAAGCCTCCCGGCCCGGCACCTACGATTTGATTTTCATGGATATGCAAATGCCGGTGATGGACGGCTGTACGGCGGCTGTTCAAATCCGCGCGCTCCCCCGTGACGATGTGAAAACGGTTCCGGTTATTGCCATGACGGCCAATGCCTTTGACGACGACCGCAAGAAGACAAAAGATGCGGGCATGAATGGGCATCTGGCGAAGCCTGTCGAACCGGACCAGCTGCGGCAGGTGCTGGAAACGTGGCTGTGAGCCATTAGACTCTACATAGAAAGAACAAAAAAGCTCCTGGGGAATGAACGGAGCGTAATGAATCCAGGAGGTAGACCATGCAGGAATCATTTTTTGAGAAGACGATCATCGACCAGCAGCATCTGATTGCTTACGCCAGTGATCCGGACACTTATGAAATCCTCTATATGACACAGGCCGCGGCCTCTCTGTGCGGCTTGAACGCACGGGAAGCCTACGGTAAAAAATGTTATGAGCTGATTCAGGGCCGGAACGCGCCCTGCCCATTCTGCACAAATGACAAGCTCAAGCTGGACGTCCCCTACCGTTGGGAGCATTATAACGAAAAGCTGCAGAGATGGATGGATATCACCGATATTCTGGTTCCCTTCCAGGGGAAAAACCGCCGGCTGGAATTCGCGCGGGATATTACCGAACAGAAAGAAACATTTGACCGGGTTTCCAATCGTCTGAGCGTGGAGGAAGCGCTGGTCGACTGCATCCAGACACTGTCCGGCGAGACGGATGTCACGGTGGCGGTCAATCGGTTTCTGGCGCTGATCGGCCGTTTTTATGCAGCCGACCGGGCGTATATCTTTGAATACGGAGAAAACGTCATCTATAACACGTTTGAGTGGTGCGCCCCCGGGGTCTCACGTGAAATCGAGAATTTGCAGGAAATCCCCTTGGAATACATTGCGAATTGGAACGACAAGTTTGAGCACGACGGGGAATTTTATATCACATCGCTGGGCCGGGAGTTGGTGGTAGATTCCAACGAATACCGTATTCTGCACGACCAGGGAATCGAAAGCCTTTCGGCCGCGCCGCTGATGAAACAGGGGAAAATCATCGGCTTTCTCGGCGTGGACAATCCCACGGAGAATGTGGAGGATTTATCCCTGCTGCGCAGCGTCTGCGGCTTCGTGTTGGACGAAATGGAACGGCGCCGGCTGATCGAAGAACTGGAACGGTCGAGCTATACCGACCTTCTTACCGGCGTGAGCAACCGGAATTGCTATATCAAGAAACTCAACCAGCTGTCCTGCAGTACGTTACATACCCTGGGTGTCATCTACATCGACATCAATGGGATGAAGAAGCTCAACGACAACTTCGGCCATGAGTACGGGGATCGGGTGATTCAAAACGTGGCGGACATTCTACGCGCGCGGGCCGAAAGCAACGCTTTCCGTGTGGGCGGCGATGAATTTGTGGTGCTTTGCGAGAACACAAAGCAGGAGGATTTCCAGGCTCTTGCGGAGAGCCTGCGCCGGGATTTCGAGGAAAGCCGGGATTTTGAGGTTTCAATCGGCTGTACCTGGAAGGACCGCGATATCTCGGTCGACAATGAGATCATGCGTGCCGACGATTTGATGTATGCCCAAAAGCAGGGGTATTACCATACCATTCTGCATGGCGGCGGGCACACCCGAACCGGCATTGCTACGGAGATCCTGCGGGAAATCGCCGACCGCCGTTTTGTGATTTACTATCAGCCGCAAATCAGCCTGAAAACCGGGCGGATCATGGGGGCGGAGGCGCTGATTCGGAAACGGGATGACTCCGGCCGGCTCATTCCGCCGGATCAGTTTATTCCTTATTATGAGCGTGAGCGTGTCATCAGCCATTTGGATCTGCATGTGTTCCAAACCGTTTGTTCAGACCTTCGGGAGTGGGCAAAGCAAGGGGTCAAGACCCGGATATCCTCCAACTTTTCCCGGATGACGCTGATGGCTTCCGATATTGTGCAGCAGCTGGCCCAGATCTGCCGGGACTATGACGTGCCGACACAGCAGCTTACCATCGAGGTCACCGAAAGCATCAGCAAGCTGGAAGCGGGGCAGCTGCTCACTCTGATGCGTCTGTTGCTGGGAGAGGGCTTTTCCATTTCACTGGACGATTTCGGTTCTCAATACTCCAACCTGTCCATCCTGACCATGTTGGAATTTAATGAGATCAAATTTGACAAATCCCTGGTGGAGGAATTGGGCAGCAACATCAAAAGCCGGGTAGTGATGAAGAACGCCATGCAAATTTGCAGGGAACTGCCAAAGACATGTTCTCTCGCGGAAGGCATCGAAACCATCGAGCAGCTGGAATTGCTGCGTCAATATCAGTGCGAATACGGACAGGGATACTACTTTGCAAAGCCGATGAAAGTGGAGGCGTTTTTGGACCTGCTGAAAAAGGAGCAGGCGCTGGACGCGCCTGTTTTGACCGGAAACAATCCCCCGGACGAAGAGTAACCAGACGAACGCTCCGGCGGAATAGACCAAAAAGTGGATTGAGGAAAGCAAAATGGCTGCAAAGAAAAAAATTTTGATTGTGGAGGACAACCTGATAAACCGGGAGGTGCTGGGCAGCATCCTCTCCCCGGTCTACGAAGTGTTAGAAGCGGAAAACGGCGAAGAAGGTCTTGCTTTCCTGAAAGAGCAGAAAGCCGGACTCTCCTTGATTCTACTGGATATTGTGATGCCGGTCATGGACGGATATGCTTTTTTGTCCCGTGTCAAGGCGGACGCAGAGCTTGCCCTGATTCCTGTTGTGGTTACAACGCAGGGCAGCAGCGAGGCGGACGAGGTGGCGGCGCTGTCCTATAGCGCTGCCGACTTCGTGTCAAAGCCCTACCGGCCGGAAATCATCCTGCACCGGGTTGCGAATATCATCAACCTGAGGGAGACCGCAGCCATGGTCAACGAGCTGCAATACGACCGGCTGACCGGGCTCTTCAGCAAGGAATACTTTTACCGCTGCGTCAGGGACCAGCTGGACGCTGCGCCCGGAAAGATGTACGATATCATCTGCTCCAACATCGAGAACTTTTACTGGCAGGCAGTATTTTTTTGAGGTGAACCATGGGAAACCGTGCAATCTATTAAATTATTGAAAATAGTGGGAGCCATATCTTTACCGCCCACAACAGCGCAAACACCCTGTTCCCGTTGTTGCGGCTGGCACAGGCAATTAACAGGCCTTAGTGGCTGATATTGCTAATAGGTACCCGGAATGATAAAATATAAGAACAACAGTAGGCTATAAAAAATAGTGTCGGATTCAGTTTGTACGATCGGGTTCATGTAAAGACAACGGGGCTGGAAAGGCTGATGATTAGGGCGTTTGACGGCTCTTACCAGCTTGCGTTGTAAAATATTTACAGATCATAATATAACCAAAATCCCGCCCGATTCCCACCCTGATTTCATAAGGACTCAGGGCACAATATAAAAATTGATGAAGCAACTTGACAGATTTGATATTAAAATTTAGGGTATAGGAAACAAGAATATTCGCCTTAGGCGGAAAAGGCGAACTCGACAAATCGGAAGCTATGGAGGGGAATTCGTATGGAGGATGTTTATAAAAATTGTCCTATCTATGAAGATAAGGATTACACTTTAAGATTGGTTCGGCTGGAGGATAAAGTAGATTTACTAAAAGTTTATTCTGATGAAAAGGCTATACCATTTTTTAATGGTGATAATTGTGGCGGTGACGATTTTCATTATACAACTGAAAATAGAATGGAACAGGCAATTGAATATTGGCTTTGGGAGTACAGCAGACAAGGATTTGTACGTTGGACAATCGTTTCAAAAGCAGCACATGAAGCAATCGGAACGATAGAGCTTTTCCACAGAGAAGGGGATGATTATTTCACAAATTGTGGTTTGCTTAGACTGGATATTCGGAGCGACCACGAAATTCAAAGTGAGATTATACAAATCCTAGCGTTGATAATTGAACCCACATATACCTTGTTCCATTGTAATAAAATTGCGACAAAAGCGATTGCGTTAGCGACAGAACGTATCAAGGCGTTACATATTTTGGGGTTTGAACCTACGGATGAAAAATTGGTAGGGCATGACGGAACAAAGTATGATTCATATTTTGTAGTGAAAAAGAATTAGTAGGACTTTAAATCCGAGTGTGTGAATAAAAGGACCTATTGACAAATAAATTCTTTTAAATGTTTTCCGGATTTTTTGATATTTAATTTAAATCAAAGGATGATAAATGGGCTCCTTAAGCCACCTTTATCATCCTTTTTAGGTTCAATGACGCAGCAGAAAGCAGGCATTCTTCACCTGTTTTATGAATGCCTCTCTTTTTTATTGTCTTCAGGTTGTGCTCTCGCTTTAAAACCGCAAAAGTACCCTCTGACCAAATTTTTCTAAGCCTCATCATACACAGATATTCAGCTGTTTCATATTTCTGCTTGTTTCGATAAAAAGCAGGATAATTAGCACTGGCGTTGCTCCGTATACTTCCCTTATCTATCTCACGATGCGATAGCTTAGGACACTCAATGTATATTTTGCGTGGACACATATATAAACAATAGTGGTTCTGAGTTTCAGATGGGCTGCTTTATGGACTGTGTGCCAGAGGCGTCTCTTATGGCAGAGAAGCTGACCGGGGGACTCCGCCGGCTGGTGATTGAGAAATGTCTGGGACCGGGAGGTATACAAATGAAGGCATCTGTAAGGGGGGAAATCCAACGGGGTAAGATTTGCGGAAAACCCTTAACAGGCGGGGAAAAACGGGGACGGTTCCGCGCTTAAATGTACCCAGGGAGGGAGTGAACCGGGTAGGGAAAAGAGAAAGATGGAAAACTGGGAAAAGAAAGACCGGACATTTGCGGAAGCCGATAAGCTCTTGATTAACCAGAGTCTGGAAACCATTGACGGGAATTTTGATAACCTGCCCACCACGCACCCGGCTAAGAGGCCGTACCAGAAGTATGGCAGCAATTACAATCGTAAAATCAATAACCAGAAAAAAGTCGTTAAGAATCCGGTGTGGATGACAAATCTCAGAAAAAGAGCCTGCAGTTATTGCAACGAGCTTGCAGCAGTATACGGTGATGGATACAGCCCTGCGGTGTCAAATTACAGGCTCCTTTTGGATATTATACATTTTTTGAGGGAGGGGACACCGATTCTCTGACCGTGAGTTTCGTGCCAATGCGGATTTTCCTGGAGCGGAATTCCTGGGTGGATTTGTCCGGGTTCTGAATCATTCGCATCAGTTCGTCCACAGACTCCCCTGCCAGGCCCTGTTTAGAAACATTGATGGAAGTCAGCGGAGGCGTAGTGACCTCACAGTTTGGCCGGTCGTTGAAACCAATGATGGAGATATCCCCAGGTACTTTATAACCATGTTCCGAGAATGCGCGAAGGGCGCCGCTGGCCATGGTGTCATCGTCACAGACAAATGCGTCGGGTATATCGTAGGAGGGGTGACTGTCAAAAAACTGCCGGATATCCCGGTAACTTTCTTCTTCCGAATAATGGACATCCAGGATATGGCCGTCAGAGAAGGAAAGGCCAAAGTGGGCAAGGGCATCCTCGTAACCGCTCTGGCGCTCCTTGAAACTGTTAATGCGGATCAGGCTTTTTAAATAGCCAATCCGCCGGTGTCCCATCCGCACCAGGTATTCCACGGCTTGAAATGTCCCCATCTGATTGTTGATGGAAACACTGTTGCAGGAAAGGCGGGAGAAGTCATTGTCCAGGGCAACCATAGGAATTGGAAGCTCCTGAAGGAGTTCCATGTCTTCATCTTCCATTTCCGTGGCAAAGACGATGGCGCCCTGGCAGTCCAGTTCCTCTAAGTGGGCGAGCTGGGGCTCCATGGATTTTCGTTTATCAAGATTGCATAGAAGGATATTATAACCGTAGGAGCGGGCGCGTGTTTCTATGCTTTCCATTAAAAGGAGGAAAAAGGGATGAAGATCCAGAACCTCCCCATGACGTTTATAAATAATGAAGCACAGGTTGTTGCTTGGCACAGCCGGTGCTTTTTTTATTAAATTATCACAGCCCATCTCCTGAAGTTCTGTGAGCACCCTGTCCCTGGTTGAATCGGATACGCCGGGTTTATGGTTGATAATTAGGGACAGAGCGGCTGGTGATATGCCAAGCTTCTGAGCGATTTCCCGATTAGTCATAGATAGAATCTCCTTTATCAATTTCTACTATAAATTATAGATGAACTAAATGAAGAAGTCAATCGTTTATAAGAATATTTAGTGAACGATTACTGAATACTATTCTGACTTATGAATTTACTGTGATGGTTTGAGATGGATACAATAAAAGTAATTAGTTTTGTGTGGCGCAAACGCTGCGTTTAGTCAACGTGCACAAAAAAATAACTTTAAAAATGTTAAATATTCAGTATTTACAAACTAAACATTTAGAAGTAGAATCTAAATACAGATAAACAAAGAAAAAATATTTAGGAGGTAGTAAAGATGATTCAGTATGAGAAGGTAAACGGAAATTTTGATTTAACGGGAAAAGCAGCAATCGTTGTAGGAGGCGCAGGTGGAATCGGAGAGGCCACAGCCCAGATGTATGCAAGAAAGGGAGCCAGGGTAGCCATCGTTGACTGTAAGGATAACTGCCCGGAAGTAGCAGCAAAGATTGCAGAGGAGTTTGGAGTACAGGTGATTGGCGTAAAATGTGACGTGACCAGCCAGGAGAGTGTGGACGCCATGATGAAGGCAGTATTAGAGGCATTCGGAGAAATTAATATTCTCGCTGCCATGCCTGGATTCGTGGATCTCTACCGCGCATCGGATATCTCCATTGCTACGATTGAAAAACATATGTCTATCAATGCGGTTGGAGTGTTCCGGGTATGCCAGGCGGTTGCTAATCAGATGATTAAACAGGGCAAGGGCGGAAAGATGGTATGTGTTACCTCCCAGGCCGATTTTATTGCAATTAACAAGCATGTGGGTTATACCATGAGCAAAGCGGCTGTGGTGGGCATGATTAAGGTATGCGCATTGGAATGGGCGGATTATGGTATCAACGTCAACGGCGTGGCTCCAACCGTAGTGAACACCTACATGGGTGAAAAAGCATGGCAAGGTAAGGTTAAGACCGACATGATTGAGAAGATTCCGGCACACCGCTTTGCCGAGACAGATGAGATTGCGGCGGCTGTGCTGTTCTTATCCTGTAATGAGTCTAACATGATTACTGGCGAGGACCTTGTTGTGGATGGTGGATTTACAATCTATTAAATTTGTGAAACCATAATCAGGAGCTGATAGAAGGAGAGGATATAAGATGGATGCGTTGACAAGAAAAGCCTATGAACTGCGCCGCGATATCATTGAGATGGTACATAATTCCAGGGCGGGGCACGTAGGAGGAGATTTAAGTGTAACTGATATATTGACTGTCCTGTATTTTAAGGTAATGAACGTATCACCGGAAAAGGGAGAGAATCCTGACCGCGACCGCTTTCTTTTGAGCAAAGGCCATTGTGCAGACGCGCTGTATTGTGTCCTCGGAGAAAGAGGGTTCTACGATAAAGAAGAAGCAATCAAAACCTTCAGCCAGTTTGGGAGCCGGTTTATCGGCCACCCAAACATGGAGGTTCCCGGGGTTGAGATGAATTCCGGTTCCCTGGGCCACGGGATTTCCGTGGGCGTTGGTATGGCTCTGGCGGCCAGGATGAACCATCAGTCTTACCGGACTTATGTGGTGCTGGGAGATGGGGAGATGGCGGAGGGTTCCAATTACGAGGGCATGATGGCAGCAGGCCATTATAAGCTTGACAATCTCTGTGCCACGGTGGACTTAAATCGTCTTCAGATCAGCGGCACCACCGGCCAGGTGATGGACAGCGCCAGCTTGGCGGAGAAATTCCGTGATTTTGGCTGGAACGTCATTGAGGTTTTGGATGGAAATGACTGTGCCCAGTTGGTCAATGCCTATGAACAGGCGGCGGCTTATAAGGGAAAGCCAACGGCGGTCATTGCCAGTACGGTGAAGGGAAAGGGTGTTTCCTTTATGGAGAACCAGATTTCCTGGCACCACGGAGTGATGACAGAGGAACAGTATGAACAGGCGGTAAAAGAACTGAAGGAGGCATTGCAATGAATAAAATAACGAACAGACAGGCAATATGCGACACACTGTTGGAAGCGTCCAAAACAGACCGGGACATTGTTGTACTGTGTTCAGATTCCAGAGGTTCCGCATCTATGACGCCCTTTGCCAAAACTTATCCGGAACAGTTCGTGGAGGTCGGCATAGCGGAACAAAATCTGGTATCCATATCTGCCGGGCTGGCGGCCTGCGGCAAGAAAGCTTTTGCTGTTTCACCAGCATGTTTTTTATCGACCAGAAGCTATGAACAGGCGAAAATTGATGTGGCATATTCCAATACCAATGTTACCCTGGTAGGTATCAGCGGAGGTATCAGCTATGGCGCCCTGGGAATGAGCCATCATTCTTTACAGGACATTGCCGCCATGTGCGCACTGCCGGATATGCGGGTCTATCTGCCCAGCGACCGGTTCCAGACGGGTAAGCTGATTGAGGCGTTGCTTCAGGATGAAAAGCCGGCTTATGTCAGAGTCAGCCGTTCAGCCACGGAAGATATATATGAGGAACAGATGAAGTTTGAACTGGATAAGGCCCATGTACTGTCAGAGGGTGAGGACGCCATGATCATTGCCTGCGGCGAGATGGTGCCATATGCCCTGGAAGCTGCAAGGATTCTGGAAAAGGATGGTATCCGGGTCGGAGTCGTGGATATGTACTGCTTAAAGCCTTTGGACGAGGAAGCGGTCTTACAATACGCCAGTAGGGTAAAATGCCTGATAACGGTGGAAGAACATTCGGTATATGGCGGACTTGGCAGTATGGTAGCGGCCGTGACGGCGGAGAAACACCCGATTAAGGTTAAGAAAATCGCCCTTCCTGACGGTCATCTGATACCAGGCTCTAATACGGAGTTATTTGCCTACTACGGAATGGATGGAGCCGGAATTGCTGAAACCGTTAAAAAAACACTGACAGAGGGGTAAATGATGGGGTACATATTGGGGATAGACCAGAGCACACAGGGAACGAAAGCAATCCTTGTAGATAACAAGGGAAGATTACGGAGCCGGGCGGATCAAAGTCACAGACAGATTGTGAATGAACGGGGCTGGGTTTCCCATGATTTAGAAGAAATATACCAAAACACATGCAGGGTGATACAGGACGTGGTGAAGCGGACTGGTATCTCAAAGAATGAGATTGAAGTAATCGGAATCAGCAACCAGAGGGAAACCACAGCAATCTGGGACAGAGACGGAACTCCTTTAAATGGAGCGGTTGTATGGCAGTGCTCCAGGGCCAAGGAGGTATCTCAGGCCTTGGCCCCCTATGGGGATCTGATAAGAAATAAAACAGGACTCATGCTATCTCCATTTTTCCCGGCTGCCAAGATGGCCTGGCTGCTGTCAAATACAGAGGGAGCGAAAGAGAGGGCTCCGGAGGATCTGTGTCTGGGCACCATAGACAGCTGGCTGATTTACAGGATGACACGGGGAAAGGCATTTAAGACGGATTATTCCAATGCCTCAAGAACTCAGTTGTTCAATATCCATACCCTGTCCTGGGATGAGGAGTTATACGAGCTTTTCGGGGTTTCGGCAAAATCCCTGGCCCAGGTATGTGACAGTAACAGTTTATTCGGGATGACGGATTTAGACGGATACTTTGACCATGAGATTCCGATTCACAGCGCGGCCGGGGATTCCCATGCGGCTTTATTCGGTCAGGGCTGTCACAGCGCAGGCATGATTAAGACTACTTATGGAACCGGCTCCTCCATCATGATGAATACGGGGATGGAGTGTGTGTCCAGCAGCCACGGCCTGGTGACTTCCCTTGCGTGGGGGCTAGACGGCCAGGTGAATTATGTGCTGGAAGGGAATATCAACTATACAGGCGCGGTGATGACCTGGCTGAAAGATGAGCTTCATCTAATCAGCTCTCCGGCTGAAAGCGAAGCGTTTGCAAAGGCTGCCAACCCTATGGACAAGACCGTATTGATTCCGGCCTTTTCCGGCTTATCGGCGCCCTATTGGAGTGACACGGCGAGAGCCGTGATTTATGGGATGACTCGCACAACAGGAAAAAATGAGATTGTCAGGGCAGCCTTGGAAAGCATTGCCCTGCAGATCCAGGCAGTGTTGGAAGCGATGGAGAAGGACAGCAGTATCTGCATAAAGGAACTCCGGGTAGACGGAGGGCCTACGAGAAATTCCTATCTGATGCAGCTTCAAAGCGATCTTTCAAAATTAGATGTAGCAGTAGCTGGGATTGAGGAATTATCTGCGATGGGTGCTGCCTACATGGCCGGTATAGGGGCTGGTATCCTGAATCAATCCGAACTGTTTTCAGAGGAAGGCAGAACCCTATACAGTCCGCAAATGGCGGAAGAAGAACGGAAGGAAAAAATCGGGAATTGGAATGAGGCTATCCGGCTTGTATGCGGCGCGACCGTCCAGTAGGGGGAGTAGTGATGGAGAAGATGAATAATAGGTATCAGTCAAATGAAGATTTAAACACATTCCGTCTGACTCCTATGAAAAGAATGTATTACGCTTTGGGGGATTTCGGTTACAACTTTATGTACTACTGGCTCAGCACCTATCTGATGATTTATTATACGGATACGATTGGGATTCCGGCTGCCACGGTATCCGTCATGATGCTGGTAGTGAGGATTTTTGACGCATTTAACGACCCGGTCATCGGTTCACTGGCGGACCGCACCAACAGCCGGTGGGGCAGGTACCGTCCCTGGTTCATGCTGGGTTCCATAGCGATGGCTTGTTTCATTGTGCTGATTTTTGCGGCCAGCCCCGGGTGGCAGATGACAAGCAGGCTTCTGTGGATGTGGGGCATATATCTGCTTCTCACGGTGGCTTCCACTTGCAGCAATATGCCTTATGGAGCGCTGAACGGCTGTATCACTCCGGATTCGGAGGACAGAGCAAAGGTTTCAGGTCTTCGGATGATGTTTGCCAACGTGAGTTCCATGGTGACCGTTATCATTGCTGTACCGCTGATGATTGCATTTTCTTCCGACGGTTCCGCCAGCAGCGCCAGGGGATATTTTTGGGCTGTGCTTATCACCTGTATCCTGGGGCTTCCCACGATGATTGTGAGCTGTTGCAAGACGAAGGAGGTACTGACTCCGCCGCCCACCCAGAACAAGATTCCGATGAACCTGCAGATGAAGTCTCTGGTAAAAAACAAGGCAGTTCTGATTCTCATTATTGGACAGTTTATTCTTGGATGTGTCTTGTACGGCAGGGCGGCAATGCTTGCCTATTACTGGCAATATAATGCTGGAAACGCAGCGTATGCAACCACTTACGGGTTGATTGGTCTGGCGGCTACAATTGTGGGAACCGGGTGGTTTGGCAATTTCCTCTTTAAACGCGTCCGTCATAAAGGAAAGGTCTGCGCAGTATTGAACTTCATAACTGCAGGCGCATATTTCTTCATGTATTTTACTACCGCACCGTCGGTCATGTTCTGGTTTCTGACCTTCGTGAGTAGTATGAGCTTTTATGCCTATATGGGAATCCATTTCGGGGCTATCGGTGACGCGGTGGACTTTGGGGAATTTATTTCCGGCGTGAGGTGCGATGGCTTTTTATCTTCCTTTGTGTCTGTAGCAAACAAAGCGGGGGGAGCGGTGATGCCGGCCATCGGAGCAGCGGTGTTGGCTGCCATGCATTATGTGGCGGGCGGTGCCCAGCCTGCACAGATTTTGAACGCGGTTAACTGGTTTATAACGCTGATTCCGGCGATTCTCAGCCTGATTAACGCTGTTTTTTACCTGATGTATCCCATCAGTACGGAAAAGCATAAAGAGATTATGGGAGAGTTGATCCGGCGCAGGCAGTAGCATAGACGCAAGAGTATCCATATGGGCGTTTCACGGCATAAATGTCCTGTATGGACGCTCTCCCCACAAAAGTATCAGGATAAGGAGAAAAGAATACATCATTGTGTAGTGGAGTAAGCTGATTAAATGTGTAAGTTATAAACGGAATGATATTTTATTCTGGACGGCTCAGACACCGGAAGCTCTTATGATGTTTTTATTGGGAAAAATCGCCATGGGAAGAGATAGCTTTGACGGTAAGCGTAGTCTCAGTAAAAGCAACACAGTTGAGGGAATCCTGCTCAATGAAGTGCGTTAATTTTCACCGAAAATTCACTATGGTAATATGCTATTGCCCTTGAAGACAGCGAGATATTAGAAATCTCCGGCAACCTGCTTTTAAAACCCGATGCGGAATACTGTGATATTCAGATTACCATGATGCGTAATATAATGGGAACTTTTGTGAAAAAATAGATAATCTTGGCGATAAAGTTAAAATCCTATCCTATGCCTCTGTCCGGGAACGGATTACTTTTATCTGTATCATAATCAGCATAAAAGCCAAAGGTAAATATTGAATGCAACCAGAGAAGAAATCGCTGATTATTTAGGGGGTGCAAGGCCATCACTCTCAATGGAGCTGGGACGTATGCAGTAGGAAGGAATCATCCGGATAGACGGACGCGAAGTGTTCATTTTGAGCCAGGAGTTGTTTGCTAACCTGTTTGAATAAAATGTAAAACCGTAGCCATGGTTACAGAATAAAGCGTTTTCTTTTGATAGACTAAGGTCAACAGATCAAGAGAAGATGCTTTTTACTATGCATTTGCCGGCAGATGCCCCCGTTCCATTGATTTAAGCCACTTTTTAATACTTGCATCATCTGTTCCGTGCGGTTGTGGATTTTATATTCCGTGCCATCTTTTATAAATATATTTCCGGTCTGACCGAATGCGGGAATGTTACATACACAAAGTTATATCTTGATGGAACGTTCCGTCAGTTGAAAAGAGAGAATCCCGACAAAGGAGCTGCTGCAAAATATGATACGCAGGGACTGCCCGGATGAATCAGCTTTATGATAACCTTTGATGAGGAGACGTGCCTCGTGGAATATCCAAAGCTGCCGCTCTATTCTTAGGTAGAAGGTGCGGACGTTTTGTTTGGATGCAGAAGTTGGATCAAAACGGCAATATGCTTTTGGAAATAACGGTACCAAACCATGGTGCTGCTATTCGTGATTTTACCGATGATGGCGCTTCCATCACCCGCTATAAGGGATCTTGGGGCAAGCTACGCCTTTCCATGAGACACCTGGATGAACAGGAAATCACGGATGAGATTCCGGCATATAGCTTTGACCGGGTTGAGAAACTGGAGAAAGGCCAAATGGTGGAGGATGATATCGTAATGAGTCCGGTTGGTATGGCATTTCACAAAGGAGAATCCATCCGCTTAATCTTATCATCTAAGAAAGAATACAGAAATAGTATGATGCAGCCCCCGCCCCCCACCGGCTGTATACCAAAGAACTGGGGATGGCAGGTAATTTATACCGGCTCGGACAAAGCTTCCTATCTTCAGCTTCTGATATTAAAAATATGAAAGTATCACAAGCTCTTCCTGTAAAAAGCACAAGGTAAAATGAAATTGCTGGATGAAATTATCTTCCCTGCGTTATTATATTGCGGTTGCAAAATATGGCAATTTTATCAAGGAATCGGATTGGCTGTTTATCTCCCAGCCGCCCCTGAGCCGGACGATTCAGGAGCTAAAGGAAGAACTTGGAACACAGCTGTTTATCCGGGAGCGCCGTTTCCTGAAATTGACAGAGGATGGCGTCTGGCTTTTAAATGGAAAACCCTGTTCTAGAAATATATCAAAGGTTGTTAACGCATAAAAGCCACTTGTCGTGATAATGTTTTCATGGTTGCGAGGGAAAGAAGTTAATATTGGCTAAGTAGTGAGATGAACCGCGCAGCAGGTAGAAGGACAAGAGACGCAGAACCATGAAATTTTAGGTTAAATCTCACGGCATATGCGGCAAAGCATGACACCCTAACAGCATACTTTACTCAGAAAGAACAGGTATGGTATACTGAGCTGGTAAACTATGTGCTTCCGGACAAGTCAAAGGAGAACAGAGGATGAAAAAAAGACAGATTCAAAACAGGCTATATTCTATGTGATATGTGCGGCAGCCATCATAAGCAATTCAACCACAGTGTCTGCCAGCAATGAACAGACTTCCGTGGAAGATACCGGAGAGCAGCAGCCATCGCTGCGACAAGAGATTCCGAAACTGAAAAAAGGAAACTGGGTTAACCAGACCGCGTAACAGAAGCTGGAGGACCTGGATATCCTGTATCAGAAAAGGGGGATATGTTATGAGAAGAATCACCGGCATGTTTGTTTGTATCTCTTTATTGCTTAATCTCAGTTTTACGTCATATGCATCAGAACGCTTGATACCTTCAGAAGGAAACGAGTATCAGGAGATTCTTTCTATGAAGGATGAGGTTTTATATCATATCAATTATGGTGGAGCACGTGGAGAACTCAACCGGGATGTGGAAGCGGATGAGGTGGAAATGGAAAGAGCATATAAAGTTTATGCCAATTCCGAGTTGTTAAAAACAAATGATGTTAAAGAATCATTGGAAAACAGTTATTATAAGTGGCAAATACCCGTATACACAGACGGTTTTACGATTTTGGTTGATATAACCAAGGTGACATCCATTCCTGATGATATTCCGGAAGATGCAAAAGAAACGCTCAAACAGAAATTAAATATTTGGACTGTGGGAGCTGTCTATGTATATGATGCAGAAACGGTTGATTATGACAATACTGTAACAACTTCTCTTGAGGAGGCGGAGTACAACAGTGATGAGTATTCATACGAAGTTGTTTCAGGACTTCCTGGAATTCGATATCCTGCAGCTATCATATTTAATGCTGATGAAAAACCTGAATTTGTGATTCCTGCGCAGAAGTCTACGACACATGCATTTATTGGGGAATGGCCTACAGCAGCAAAAAATAGGGAGAAAACAGCTACACCTTTAAATGCACAGAATAGTAATAATGATAACATAAACGGTTTCTCCATTTATTATTATGATGATGTTGTAAGGGCATCAAATTCCTACAATCAGTCAGGAGTTGGGCTATCTTACAAAAAGGATATAATTGAAAAAAACACCATAGCAGTGTCGATATTCGGAGCCGCTGGAATCTTATTGATTATAGGAACAAAAAAAAGAAATAAGAAAAGGCTGAAATGAAATTTTACATTCTGTATGCAAGACTAAATTCCACAGATTGACTTGAAAAAAGATAGTTATCGGGCGGTGGTTTCTTAAGTGATTTTATTTTTTCAGCAGCTTGGGTGACAATATCACTTTATTTGGAACGATGAATTTAAGCTGAAAAGATCGATTTTTGTATTGCTGCATAAAAATAAATTTATGAAAAGTTTATCTTTTTGTTAGCAGGGTGTTATTTTTCCATTCTAAGATATCTTTAGTATAGGAAACGATACGAAATTCAAATTGCATGAATTCATAATAATGCCTCAACTTTTAAAATACAGGCTGGCTATGGCCTGTATTTTTATGTGCTGATATCTGAAATAGTGATATCAGAAAAATTTTATCAATACGTATACTCAAAAGGTATGTATATGTATTTAATATAGGCATTTGATATTATTGTGTTGGCATAATAAAATAGATGTAAAGGAAAGGAGGCGGAAATGAAGAAGAAAATATGCCATTTTGGCACAGATAACAGCCAATTATCATGCAATATATGGATGCTTCTCTTCTATGGTAGGGCAACTTGGGGCGGCAAAATCGGCTTCCATTGGCTTAAACCATAAGGATTCAATAAATATTATGATCTCTCGGAATCTTGAGTGATCATGCCAGCAAAACTCTGGCATTGAA
>NZ_JAJCHK010000048.1:0-37102 GCF_020554465.1 Enterocloster sp. 210928-DFI.2.20 | reverse complement strand
AAAGGAATCTGAAAGCCTTATATTTACTGGCTTAGAGATTCCGAGAGATTATAAGAAGGGAAAGGGGGATTTTGGGATGAACAGTGGTATAAGACGGTGAGTACGGGAGGATAGGATTATGTATCCCTTAAAAGGAGAGGAGCCGGCGCGATGGGGTCGTGCCGGCTGG
The DNA here is from genome assembly GCF_020554465.1 of Enterocloster sp. 210928-DFI.2.20. Lineage (NCBI taxonomy): Bacteria > Bacillati > Bacillota > Clostridia > Lachnospirales > Lachnospiraceae > Enterocloster > Enterocloster sp. 210928-DFI.2.20. The sequence goes on along the minus strand of NZ_JAJCHK010000048.1, from coordinate 36,933 downwards.
GTATGAAAAAGCTGTATATTGTATTAATCAGGATGTTTTATCTATCTATGACTAAAGTATACAGTTCAGATATGTCAAAAGTTTGAGCAGCCTCTTAATAAAATATGAAAATATTTAATAATTACTTATGGGAATCTTATTTTTGACAGAGGTATTCATAAAAGCGGCTCAATGGGCCTGACTGCTTAAGTTGGTAATTTTGATAATTCTCTCATGGTTTATAAGAAATCCCTGCGGTTCGGCGTATTAAGATGCCCTTCATACATGAGGTATCGTTGTGGGCTTTGTATATCAACATCTTTTCTTCCTCCGTACAATCCAGGAGAATTTTGATTTCAGAATCCCGTTTCAACAAATCAACCGTACACAGGATGGCGTCAATCCCGGCCGTATGGTCACTGCCTGCCCAGATGTCTATGCCCTCCCTGTCCATGGATGATGTATTTCTCAGAAATCCATAATCCACCTGATAGATAAAGTCCGGATGTACGGGATGAACCGACCCCTTTGGACGGTCTATGATAATCTCTGACTGTTCCACTAATTTGTCCAGTGCGGTCCAAAATGTATGTTCCAATATTGTGCTCCTTTCCTGAAAACGGACTCCATTCCGGAATTAGACCTCCTTCCGGAATGGAGTTTCTTTTTGTATTGGGCTTTATTCCAATGGGCAGAGGATTTTGGAGCAAGGCCCTATTTGTGCTGCGAAAGCCAGCGCTCCAGTTCATCCGACTCATCAAAGATTCCCTTTTGCTCATTGTACAGAGATAAATCCCTGCTAAGGGGAAAACCATCCATGAAATCCGACACGATCCTGTGATTCCGGCTTATGACAAGGGTGCAGGAACTGTCCCAGGGAACGATTTCCACCTGGGCCAGGGGGTGCTGGATGGAGACAGGATTGGTCCAGAATCCGGTGTACATGTCAGCATAGGGCAGGTCGTATTCCAGTACCTGGGCCAGGGAGATATGCCGGGGGAAGCCGGAGAGAACAGCCCAAATCCACTGGAAATCCTCTGTCTCAACCATGCGGGTCAGCTCCTCTCCAGAGAGCCAGCCATATCGGTCATACTGGAATATTCTCTGATAAAAGGCTTCGCTTTGGGTACAGCACTGACAGTCTGTGATGAGCCAGTTAAAGTCCTTCTGGGCGTGGCGGATTGAAAGGAACAGTTTTTTTAGATAGGTGTAACCTGTTTCACCTTTTTCGAGAATCGCGCCTTTCATTTCCTCTCCTCCTTTTTCCGGCAGTTATCCGTTCATATGGAACCATTATAGCAAAAGGTCATTCCAAAATACAGACATGTGTGAAATTAAGATTTCTTAAGATTTATATGAGGTATTTTCCAGGGGATTATTTTCTATCATAGACACATAAAAAGAGGAGTGACAAGATAATGGACCATGGAAAACCAATCATATATGTTAAAAATGTGCGCAAGGTTTACCGGATGGGGGACGAGGAAGTGGTGGCCCTTAAAAGGATTAATCTGAGGATTTATAAAGGCGAGGTCTGCTGTATTTTCGGAACGTCGGGGTCAGGAAAGAGTACGCTTTTGAATCAACTGGCCGGAATGGAGAAACCCACAAAAGGACAGGTGTTTATCCGCGGGAAAAATATATCGGATATGAATGAGGAGGAACTGGCCGCTTTCCGGCAGGAACATATGAGCTTTATCTTTCAGTCATATAATCTGCTGCCGTCCATGACAGCGGTTGAAAATGTGGCTATGCCCCTGATGTTTAAGGGAATGGACCGGAAGAGGCGGGAGGCCATGGCAGAAGAAATGCTGAAACGTGTGGGGCTTTCACACCGGCTTCATCATTATCCCTCCCAGATGTCCGGGGGCCAGCAGCAGAGAGCGGGAATAGCCAGGGCATTTGTGTCCAGACCTGAGGTAGTGTTTGCAGATGAACCAACCGGAAATCTGGATACAAAAACAACAGCGGAAATCATGGACATGGTCATGGGCTTTGCCAGAAGATTTAACCAGACCATCATACTGGTGACCCATGACCCGGGCATGTCCAGGTATGCGGACCGAATCGTGACCCTGGTGGACGGAATCATAACGGGAGATGAAAGGAAAGGACAGTGAGGATGGAGATAACAGGAAGGCTCAAACGGGCAGCGGCAGTGATGATTTCAACTGCTATGATAATAGGAATGTGCGGAAATGCTTTGGCAGAGGAGACAGACAGTTCCGGGGGGCGGGAAACGATTGCCGCAGAAGGGATTAATGAGAGAAACGAAGGCGGAATGGCTGGAGAGGGGACTGGAGGAATGGAAGCCGGAGCAGCAGGAGCCAACGGAGCAGGAGCCAACGGAGCAGGAGACAGCACAACAGAAAGTGCCGGAACGGAAACCGGTGTAGCGGGAACATCCCAGCCGGGCAGTGAGCCGGGCCGTGAGATGGGCAGTGAGACAGGCGGTTCAGGGGCTGATTCCGTCAGCGGGGCTCAGGACGGCGGCAGCCAGGAGGGCAGCGGAGGACGGGTCAGAGGAAAGGAGGATTCCAATAATCCAGACGATGGTGCCCCGGGAAGTGGAAGCCTGTGGGTGGGTGAGTATGAGATTTTTGCGCCGGGCGGTTCAAAGGACACCCTGGATGTGCTGCGCAAAGGGCGCCAGGCAAAAGTGGTGGTCAATGTAAGAAGCAATGGAATCAAGACAAGTGAGGTGGGAAAACGGGGAGTAACGGTAACAAAACTCAGCGACAGCTTCCGCAATGGGGAAAATCCAAAGGTAAAGATCACATCGGACAAGGAGGACGACCTGGAGTTTACAGTGACATTTACCAGGCTTACTTATACGGGAAAGGGGGATGTTTTGAGGCTGAAGGTGGGATTTAAGAGTTCCGGAATTCCCTCTGAACAGCTGGAAGTAAATATTTCGGAATGCGAGGAGTCGGCTCCCAGGGAAAATGGGGATACGGGAAGTACCACAGGGCAGCCAATCATAAGAGTCAGGAGAATCTCGCCGCAAAATCCCGTTGGCCCCGGTGACCACTTCACGCTGGAAGTGGAGCTTGAGAACACCAGTAAAGATGCGGATATCGAGGATATGGTGGTAAATGTATCGCCGGGAAGTTCCCTGTTCATAGGCGGTGACACTAACACAAGGATCGTTAGCCGCCTGGATACCGGGAGAGCTGAGCTGGTTAAATTCAATCTGATAGCGGGACAGGATATATCCGGTCCCAGCCAGCTTATTGATTTGGAGTTAAAATACAACTATTATTCAGGAGGACAGCTTACATCGGCTGCCTCTGTGCAAAAGGTGCTTCTGCCTGTAAAAGGAGGCACGGCTACAGGACAGCCCGTGCTGCTCATAGACAGGGGACCTATGGGACCAGTGAGTTCCGGCCAGCCGTTTCAGATTACTTTAAAACTGGAAAATACCGACACAGTCAAAGGAATACGGAATCTTACAGCTACCTTTGAGCCAAATGACCAGATATCTCTTCTGGAGGCAACCGATACACGGCAGATTGGGGATATAGGGCCGGGACAGTCCGTGGACGTGTCTGTGAACCTTAAGGCGGGATCCGAATTGTCGTCAGCAGCATCCCAGCTTTTGGGTATCACCTTGAAATTTGATTATGATACAGATAAGGGAACGGTCCAGGGTACGTATTCCCAACGAATCGTGGTGCCTACCAATGGCAAGACAGCCACTCCGGGAGCCCCCACGCCAAATATCATACTGACTAATTATACATATGGAGATAAAGTCTCAGCAGGACAGGTGTTTCGTCTGAACATGGAGTTTATGAATACCAGTCAGGTGTCTCCCATAGAAAACGTGGTCATTTCGCTGGAAACAGGAGAAGGTTTATCTATCAACTCGTCCTCCAACACATTTTATGTTCCAAAGATGGGACCGGGTGAGAAAAAAGCACAGCAGGTGGATGTCCAGGCATTGTTCCAGACAAAGGATTCCAAGGTACAGTCCCCTAAGATAACCATATCGTGCAAATATGAGTACATTGATAAAACAGAGAGAAAACAGTCTACTGCCGCAGAAACCATTGCAGTGCCGGTTTACCAGCCAGACCGGTTCCAGGTGAGCCCGCCCTCTTTTGTGGAGGAAATCCGTCAGAATGAGGAGACCACCATCTCGCTTCCCTATGTAAACAAGGGAAGAGGACAGGTGTACAATGTGGAAGCCAGTTTGGAAGGGGACATACAGGTAATTGACAGAAGCCTGAATCTGGGGAATTTTGATGCGGGAAAAAGCGGGACCATTGATTTTATAGCAACCCCGAAAAAGGCAGGGACCTTTGAGGGCAGGGTAAAAGTGACATATGAGGACGAGTCCATGGAGATAAGGACCATGGAGATTCCTGTGACATTCGAGGTGAAAGAAGGAGCTGCTGAGGAAACGGACGGCGCAGATATGATGGACGGAGAAATGGATGGGGGAAGGAAAATGAACTGGAAAATGATGGCCGGTATTCTAACTGCAGCACTGGTGGCAGGAATTCTGTGGATTAAGAGAAATAAAGCCAAAGGATTGAAGGGCCGCAAGCGGTACCAGGAGCAGAATGGCTGGGATGAACTGGAGGACGGTCAGGATTTGGAAGGCTGGGATGAACTGGAGGACAGCCGTGATCAGCCATCGGAAAATGAGGAAGATAAAACATGAAAACAAAGGACTTACTCACCATATGTCTCCAGAATCTGACCCGCCATAAAAGCAGGACCTTTCTCACTGTATTGGGAGTCATCATAGGCTGCTGCTCCGTGGTCATTATGATATCCATTGGAATCGGAATGAAGGAGGCACAGAAGAACATGCTGGCCCAGATGGGAGATCTGACCATTATCAATGTATATTCGGCCGGCAAAGGGAGCCGCTCGGCAAAGCTGAATAATCAGGCAATCCGGCGTTTAAAGGAAATGAAATCAGTGGAGGCAGTCACACCAAAACTTACAGCTGAAAACATCCCCATCACCCTGTATGCCGGAAGAAACCGGCGTTACAAGTCCGCCTACACCACCATTGTGGGCATTGACGTAAAGGCAGCCGAAGCCATGGGATACAAGCTGACGGACGGGACCTGGGACAAGGGGGGAAGGGATGGTGTCTTTGTGGGGGAGAATTTTGCCTATATGTTTGAGGACACCAAGAGGCCTTCCGGCAGAAACACGGTTGATATGTACAGCGGATATGATAACCTGGATGAAAGTGGAATGCCTGTGAAGCCCCAGCCATATTTTGATTCCATGAAAACAGCCTATACGCTGGATATCAGCAGCGATAAGGAGGATGATAAGAAAATCACGCGCCAGCTGGAAGCCGCGGGAAGAATGAAGGAGGATTACGGAAAAGGAGAGGAGACATCCATGGGGCTTGTGATGGACCTGGAAATGCTTAAGACCTTATTGGATCAGCAGGCTAAGCTGAGCGGCAGGAAGCCGGAGTGGAAAAAGGGATATTCAGGCGCCCTGGTGAAGGTAAAGGATATGAACCAGGTGGCGGAGGTGGAGACGGAAATAAAACGTATGGGATTTCGGACCAGCTCCATGGAGACCATCCGAAAGCCCATGGAGCGGGAGGCCAGACAGAAACAGATGATGTTAGGCGGCCTGGGAGCCATTTCCCTGTTTGTGGCAGCCCTGGGAATTACCAACACCATGATTATGTCCATATCTGAGCGGACCAGGGAAATAGGAGTTATGAAGTCGCTGGGGTGTTTTGTCAGGGACATAAGAAGGATATTCCTTCTGGAAGCGGGCTGCATCGGGCTGTTAGGAGGAGTGACAGGGACTGTATTCAGTTATGCCATATCCTTTGTCATGAATATGACCTCCGAAGGAATGTCGTCCTCATCCATGGCCGGAGCCATGGAAGCGGACATGGCGGGGCTTCCTTCCAGGCTGTCCGTGATACCGTGGTGGCTGTCCCTGTTTGCGGTCCTGTTTTCCATTGCAGTGGGCGTGGGGGCAGGTTATTATCCGGCCGGCAAAGCAGTAAAGATTTCAGCGCTGGAGGCAATCAAGCATGACTGACGGGAAAGAACAGCTGGAAGAAGGGACAAAAACAGTTGAATCAATAGGACTATTTGGTGGAAGTAAGAGAATATCTGAGATATAATGAAGATAGTTTGGCCATCCCGGAACATCCATACCCGGATGGTTAAAAATGAAACACGCCATTATAAAGAGAGGTGTCAGGTTGGACAAGCGGAAGATTTTATTTGCAGATGACGATCCGGAGATAAGAGAGGTAGTGAGAATCCTGCTGGAAAGTGAGGGATACCAGGTTGTGGAAGCAGAGAACGGGGAGCAGGCTGCGTCTGCGGCAGACGATACATTTGACCTGATTATACTGGATGTAATGATGCCGGGACGTAATGGATTTTCTGCCTGCGCAGAGATACGAAGGAAGTTAAATACGCCCATTTTGTTCCTCACGGCCCGCACCCAGGACTCCGACAAGACCATGGGATTTGGGGCAGGAGGTGACGACTATCTGGCAAAACCATTTTCCTATGCGGAGCTGGCGGCCAGGGTAAAGGCCATGATACGCCGATACCATGTGTATAAAGGCAAGGAGGAGGATGGGGAGGAATCCATAACTGTTAAGGATCTGGTCATTCAGAAATCATTTAATGAGGTCATGAAAAACAGCCGGGAAATTCTTCTTACGGATTTGGAATACCGCATCCTTTTACTGCTGGCGTCCAACCGGGGAAAATTGTTTACCATTGAGAATATTTATGAGAGCGTGTGGGGGGAAGCCTATTTTTACAGCGCCAATAACACGGTGATGGTACATATCAGGAATCTCCGCAGGAAGCTGGAGGCGGACCCAAAGAATCCAAAGTATATTGTCAATGTATGGGGAAAGGGGTATCGGATTGAGTAAGAGCAGGAGAATCAGCAGGCTGGGGACAGAGCTTACCCTGGCGGCAGTGGCGTCGGCCCTTGTTTCACTGGCTCTCTACATGGCCCTTAATACACTGCTTTTTGGTATCCTGGACCGTGTGCTTTTCAGTGAGGACAGAATGATTCTGAGGGAACAGGCCTGCGTGGAGCGGCTTCAGGCGTATGTGACAGAGAACGGACTGTCCACGAATGACGGTAAAATGCTGGACAAGTGGGCGTCGGGAGAAAAGAACCTTCTCATAACCATCTATAAAGACGGCAGGTTTCGGTACAGCAATGACGCCAAGGTGATGGTTATGGTTCCGGAAATGAATGAGTGGGAAGATACCTCATGGCTTTATGAGGTGAAATTTGCAGACGGGACTGCCCAGGCAGGGGTCAGCTATTATGTGGAATATGGATATTATGCTGCCGCCAGTGTGCTGGGAGGCGTGATCTCCATGGCAGTGTTTGCGCTGATGCTGGTCATGCTGATTCGCGGAAAAATCAGGTACATAGATTTGATGGAACAGGAGATACAGATATTAAAAGGCGGGGACCTGGATTACCGGATTACGGTAAAGGGGAAGGATGAGCTTGCCTCCCTGGCAGCGGAAATTGATGCCATGCGCTGTGCCATCAAGGAACGGCAGCAGAAAGAGGAGGAAGCGGGAAAGGCCAACCGTGAGCTGGTCACTGCCATGTCACATGATCTGCGCACTCCTCTGACGTCCCTGTTAGGTTATGTGGACATACTTCAGATGGAGAAGGGGGAAGACCGGGGGCAGCAGAGAAAGTATCTGAATTCCATTCGGGATAAGGCATACCAGATAAAGGAACTTTCAGATAAATTGTTTGAATATTTCATTGTTTATGGAAGAAAAAGGGAAGAGCTTGAGGCAGAGGAGGTTAATGGGGCTGAATTCCTGGGCCAAATCGTGGAGGAGAGCCTCTTTGACATGGAGAGCGAGGGCTTTGACATCAGGCGCAGTTCCGATGAAATCAATTGCAGGCTTTTGGCGGACATTAATCTGTGCCGCCGGGTATTCGGAAATATATTTTCCAATCTGCTCAAATACGCAGACAGGAACCGCCCGGTAACCGTATCCTATCAGCAGCGGGCGGATTGTCTTATCATCTGTTTTGGCAATTATGTGGCAGAGGACGCGCAGGAAAAGGAGAGCACCGGAATCGGCCTTAAGACCTGCGCTAAAATCATTGGGGACCATGGCGGAAGTTTTTACAGCGGCCGGGAAGCCGGTTTTTTCTTGACAAAGATAAGCCTTCCCTTAATCGTTTCCTGAAAGCCAGCATACAGCCACCACAGCCAGAATACCGATTCCCGATACCAAAAACCACATATTTACCCCGAAAATCTGGGCTACAGGGCTGGATATGAGGAGCCCCACAGGCATGGCTAAGGACATGATGCTTCCCAAGAGGGAGAAGGCCCGTCCCTGGGCTTTTGCAGGTATGGTCTCCTGCAGATAGGCCACGAATGGAATATTGTAGGCGCTGCCGGCTCCGCCCATGAACATGCAGGTCGCTGCAAAAACATACCAGGCCCACATATCAGAGGGCAGGATGCCGCAGATAAAGCAGGTGATGCCGCTTCCGGCCAGTCCCAGGTAGGAGGCCTTCAGTTTATTGTTTACCTTGCCCAGGCTGCCGAATATGATGGCGGATACCATCATGCCAAGGGCATAGAGGAATTCCACCGCGCTTCCATGCCATGCACTGGCCTTAAAATAAGTGCTGGACATCAGCGGATAATAGGAGGCCAGGGGCAGATAAAATACCATGGTAATGGCTGCGGCCGCAGTCAGCTTCATCAGCCTGCGGTCGCTCATGCAGATGCTAAGCCCCTCCTTCATCTCCCGGATTAAATGAGGGGCCTCCTGATGGCTGTGTTCCGGTTCAGGGATGGTTACCACCGCCATTGTAAGGCTGGCAGCACATGCGCCTATAAAATCAGTCAGCAGGATGACCGGAAGCGGCAGCGCGGCATACATGGCAGCTCCTATGACAGGTCCCAGCATAAAGGCGCCGGACTGCATGAACTGGTTCCAGCCATTGGCCCGGACCAGCTTGTCCGGCGGTACCAGCTGCGGCACGATGGACTGGATGGCAGGTGTATGGAATACACTTCCCAGGGCCCGAATGCCCAGAACCGCGCAGGCAGACCAGTAGGGAGGATGGCCCATCCACAGGAGGACAGCAAAGACCACGGCTACCAGGCCGATGAACATATCCGCTGCAATGGCTACATGCTTCCGTTTCAGGCGGTCAATCCACACCCCGGCAAAGGGACCCAGGAAGATTTGGGGCAGAAATGCCACCAGGCCGGATAACGCCATCATCATGGGAGAGCCGGTTTCGCTGGCCAGCCACCAAATCAGCGAGAACTGGACAGCAGAGCTTCCGATAAGGGAGACAGTCTGGCCTGCTGCAATGGTCAGAAATTTCTGTTTCCATCTTGAATAATCATTCATATTAAAAAATCCTTTCCGTATTCTGTATCTGACCTGACATGGCGTCCTGTTTTGGGTTTGTCCCAAAGCCTGTTTTGGCTGTATAGAGCATACATACAGCATAAATATAATATAAATACAACATGAAAAGGCAGATAAAGCCATTACGGTTCTATCTGCCTTGCCTGTATGTAGAAAACAAACTGTCCCCCGGATCAGCGGCGGGCAATTCACATATTACATAAAAATATATCAGGCGTATCTGCATTTCATCCGTAAAACAGGCACAACAAAAAAACCATATCAGGTTTTATTTAATTGCTGCTTATCTTAAACGAATGGATAAATACATCAAACGCCCTCCTTATTATGAACACTTGGCGCCTGTCTTTCAGACGCTTCCATGCGATACATGTCACCGGCACTTAGCGGGTTCTTTCCGGGCTTCGTGCAGTGGCTTTTGTAAAGTAAAGTCATCATATCAGAAAATGTGCGGTATGTCAAAGAAATTTTACCGGGGAAACTCATGGCAGAATTCATGGCGAAATACACGCCGGGGAAATTCACATAGAAAATCACCGGAAAAATCGCCGGAAGAATTCACAGAAACTTACAGAACCGAAGGCGGTGGGATAATAGGAAGGTTCACCGTAAAGGTGGTACCGATACCGGCCTCGCTGACGACTCGGATCTGACCTTTGTGGAGGTGTACGATTTTTTCCACCACCGTGAGGCCAATGCCGTTTCCCTCTGCCGTATGGGAGCTGTCTCCCTGGTAGAAACGGTCAAATATATGGTTCTTTGTCTCCTCATCCATGCCGCATCCATTGTCCAGAATCTGGAAAACCACCTGGTCTTTCTTCCTGTGCAGCTTCAGTTTTATCTTTCCGTTCTGAGGGGAAAATTTGATGGCGTTGTCAATCAGGTTAATCCATACCTGGTTTAGGAGCGCCTTATTTCCGCGGTATTCCAGTTCATCCATATCAATAAACAGTTCCAGGTCCTTTTTCTGCCATTTTGATTCCAGCAGCAGGACAGACTGGCGCACTTCTTCCGACAGGTCAAAAGATTCCATATCGGACAGGATGCTCATTTTTTCTATCTTGGACAGATTCAGCACATTGGTGGAGAGCTGGGACAGGCGGTTGGATTCACTTATGATGATATCCAGATATTCGTCCCGTTCCTCCTTTGTGAGTCTGTCATTTTTCAGTATCTTGGCAAAGCCTCTCAGGGATACAATGGGAGTCTTGAATTCATGGGAAAAATTATTGATGAAGTCAGAGCGCAGCAGCTCCGTGTTCTCCAGTTCCTGGGCCATGCGGTTAAAGCTTTCGGAGAGGCGTTCAAATTCACGGTTCAGGTCCAGGTGGATGCGCACCTTGAAGTTGCCATCCGCCAGCTGGTTGATGGCCTCAATCAGGTCGCGGATGGGCTTAAGGGGGATGCGGCTTAAGAGCAGGGTGAGGCCGGCGCCAACCACGGCGCTGAGCACGGCCAGCAGGGGAATGGGGCGCCAGAACTGGGGGATGGGAATATCAGCCTGGTAGAAAATCTTCCAGTACAGGTACATCAAAAATCCCTGCAGGGTCATGACCGTGAGCATGATTAAGAAGATACCTGCGGTCAGTATGAGGGTCATGGTACCCAGTGGTTTCCGGTTTCTCCTGTGTCTCATAGATGTTTCACCGCCTTGTAGCCCAGGCCGCGTATGGTTTCAATGGTAAACTCGGGATAATCCTCAAAACGCTTGCGAAGCCGGTTAATGTGTACATTGATGGTATTGTCGTCCGACTGGGATTCCATGCCCCATATCTCATCCATGAGCTGGATACGGGTGAATATCTTGCCGGGATAGGACAGGAGCTTGTAAAGAAGATAGAACTCCTTGCGGGGCAGCGTCTGGCTTTCATCCCCTCGGCTTACGGTCAGGGAGTCGTAATCCAGGCACACATCTGCGATGGTGATGCGCCGTTCGTTCACAATCTGTGCCCTGCGCAGAAGGGCCCGGATGCGCAGAATCATCTCCTCCTCATCCACGGGCTTTGTCATATAATCATCTGTTCCAACAATGAATCCCTTCCGTTTGTCCTCCGGCAGCTGTTTGGCGGTGACCATGAGAATGGGCAGGGTGTAATCTGTAGCCCTCAGCTGTCTGGTGAACTCATAGCCGTCCATGCCGGGCATCATGATGTCCAGGATAACCAGGTCTACATGGTGGGTATCTAATAATTTCAAGGCCTCCAGGCCGTCGCATGCCAGGATGGGATGGTAGCCGTGTTCCTTCAGTACAGCTTCCATCAGCCGCCGGGTATTCTTGTCATCTTCCGCAACCAGTATCTGAAACATGTTCCATTACCTCCCTCTGTTACATTTCATTATACATATATAACATCTTTTTATAAAGTAAACATAAACGAATCATCAGAAAATGAAAGAATATTTATTTTTTTATTTAGGATGTTTATGTTTTACAATCGCGATACCAGACGCAGAGAGGCCGGTTACCGCTCCCTGCCGCAGGAAACCGAATCACATAAACTGATAAACAGCTGCATGAGCGGACTGACCCACTTGTTTTTATGGTGCGCGCAGACGGCAGTGATTTTTGTGCCTGAAATAGCGGTTGGAATTTTCACCAATTCACCATGGTTTAATTCCTCTGTTACTGTAAATTCGGGAAGAAAGGAAACCCCCACATTGTTTTTAACAAGATTTTTGATTGTGGGAATGCTCCACAGCTCAATGGTATGGTCGAGAATAATTGATTTATCACGAAGATATTGTTCAAAAATCTGCCGGAAAATGCAGTTCGGTTCATTGATGATGAGAGGGAGCGGAATGGTTCTGTCCGGTGTCACAAAATCCGGGTATCTGTTTTGTATTTCGGGGGACGCCACCAAAACCACGGGATAATCACCTAAAGGCTTAACCGCAAGATTCGAGCCAAAACCTCCCACATCCTCATAAAATACGCCTAAATCCAATCCGCCGCTGAAAAGCTCATCCCGAATATCATAACAGTTCATAGAGCGCAGGAACAAACGGGCTTTCGGAGCCTGCCTGTGAAATTCCTTCAAAATAGCGGGAAGTTTGTAACATAGCAGACTTTCGCCAACGCCGATCTGGATATCTCCCTGGCATTCCGATAAATGTTCGCCTAAAAAAGATAACTTGTCCACGGACTGGAGAATGTCATCCACATAAGGAATCAGATGCTCTCCTGCTTTTGTCAAAACCATTTTCCTGCCGATTTTTTCAAATAAAGTAGTGGATAAGTCGCGTTCAAGCTGATTCATTTGAAACGTAATGGTAGACTGTGTATAATTCAGCTTTTTGGCAGCTTTGGAAAAACCGCCTTCATCAATAATCGTGCGGAATGTTCTTAAACATTTAAGCTCCATGGGTTTTCCTCCAATACTTCAAGAAAATTGAACTATATATATAAATACTTTGATTTGTTCGCTGCATTGTTTTGTGTTATTATAGCAGACAAGAGGAAGGAGGGCAAGTGCGATTTGTCAAAGCTGGTTTCCTTGCCACATGGTTTTGCGGAACGAAAATTCAGGAGATTCAAAAATAAAAAGACGGAGGTACAACGTATGGAACGATTTTTTTTACAGTCAGCAGATAGGAAAGAAGCAGAGAAAGCAATGGCGTTGATCGATGAAGCCAAAGAGTTCTTAAAATCGCAGGGCATTGACCAGTGGCAGACCGGATACCCGGATATGGAAACCATCATCGGGGACCTGGAGCATGGGCGGGGATATTTTATCGAGGAGGGTTCTAACGCTGCGGCATACCTCTGCATTGATTTTGCGGGTGAGGCGTCCTATGAAACGCTGCAGGGCAGCTGGAAAAGCGATCTTCCCTATGCGGTAGTCCACCGTATGGCAATCTCCGGGGCTTACCGTGGGCATGGTATAGCAAGTATTGCGTTTCAGCTCATTGAAGAGCTGTGTATTCAAAATGGAATTTACAGCGTTCGGGTTGACACCGATGAGAAAAATGCTATTATGAGGCATGTCTTGGAAAAGAACGGTTTTGACTACTGCGGAACCATATGGTTTGATAACAGTGTCAAATATGCTTATGAAAAAATGCTTAAGAGGGATGCCGGCGTCAATGGAGCAGTTTAATTCACATTGGCTGTCATCGCCTCCATCGCAAGTCCAAACAGAACTAAAAGACAGGCAGGTACCGTATGTGTGTACCTGCCTGTCTTTTAGTTCTGTTTTCGGACAGCTTATGCTGCTGCATCAGACATCAGGTAAAGTCACAAAAAATTCACAGAATCACGTGAAATAAATGACATTCATACCTGTTTTGTTAATGTTGAATTAATCTTCAACCTTTAATATTAGGAATCAGTTGAGTAAACCAGCAAAGGAGATTGGATATGAGCAAGAGCAGGAAAATAAAGATAGGCATTGCAGCCGGAATCATTGTCATACTGGCTGTGGCTATGATTGTAATGAAGGGAGGAAAAAAAGCAAAGGGCGGCATGCCTATGGGACAGGAGGCTTCTGTCACAGTGGTGAGGGCAGAACAGCCGTCCTCCGGCGATATTATCCTTACCACAGGGCTTACCGGCACAGTGGAGCCTTCTGATGTGGTTCATATCTATGCAAAGGCAGCAGGTGACGTCACGGCGGTATATGTGAAGGCAGGGGACATGGTGACACAGGGCCAGGTCCTGTTTGAGATTGATACAGAGCAGGTGGAGACGGCAAAGAACTCCATGGATGCTGCATCTGTATCCCTTTCAGAGGCCCAGAGCAACCTGAGAAGAATGCAGATTCTTTACAGCGGCGGCGATTTGTCTGAGCAGGAATACGAGCAGTATGTCAATGCGGTGAAGTCCGCGCAGCTCCAGTATGAGTCCGCTAAACTGGCTTACGAAAGACAGGTGCAGTACAGTTCCGTCACCGCTCCTATCAATGGGAAGATTGAAAGCTTTGACGTGGAGGTGTATGACCGGGTGAGCCAGTCCCAGGATTTGTGCGTGATTGCCGGCGAGGGAGAGAACATAGTTTCCTTCTATGTGACCCAGCGCATGATGCAGAACGCCAATGTGGGCGATGAGCTGGAAATCCAGAAGAACGGAACTACATACAAGGCATATATCAGCGAAATCAACTCCATGGTTGACAGGGATACAGGGCTGTTCAAGGTAAAGGCCCAGATTGAAAACACACAGGAGATTGCAGCCGGAAGCACGGTGAAATTAAATCTTGTGACGGAACGGGCACTGGATACAATGGTGGTTCCCATTGATGCCATCTATTACAGCGGGGGCAATGCCTATGTTTATCTGTACCAGGACGGCACCGCATCCATGGCCCAGGTGGAAGTGGGACTGGAGGATGAGGAACATGCCCAGATTCTTTCCGGCCTGTCAGCCGATGACATGGTTGTGAGCACATGGAGCTCCAACCTGTATGAGGGGGCGAAAATACGGTTGAGGGATGAGGTGCAGCCAGGAGAAGAGGCACAGTTTAGAGAAGAAACACAGGCCGGAGAGAAAACCCAGTCCGGAGAAGAGTTTCAGTCCAGAGAAGAGTTCCAGTCCGGAGAAGGGAACCAGTCCGAGGAGGAAACACAGTCTGGAGGAACAGCAGCAGGCGGGGAAGACAGCAAACATGCAGCATCACAGGCGGAACAGGAGGCATAACCCATGGGATTGACAAGGTTTGTATTAAAACGTCCGGTGGCCACGGTTATGGCATTGCTTTGCCTTCTGGTATTCGGTATTTCTTCCGTTTTTAATGCCACGCTGGAACAGATGCCGGACACGGATCAGCCCATGCTGATTATCATAGCGTCTTATTCCGGGGCTGGTCCTGAGGATATAGATGAACTTGTGACCCAGCCCATAGAAGACCAGGTGGGGACCATAGAGGGCGTGAAAAGCATGAGCTCCACTTCCAGCGAAAACAGGGCCATGATTATGCTGGAATATGATTACGGCACCGATATGGATGACGCATATAATGATTTATCCCAGAGTCTGGATGCATTGAGCCGCCAGCTCCCTGACGACGCGGAGACTTCTGTCATGGAGATGAATAACAATGCGGGAACCACCATGATGCTTTCCATATCAAATCCTTCCCAGGAGGATTTGTACGATTATGTGGACCAGACCGTGGTGCCTTTGCTGGAACAGATTTCCTCTGTGGCAGAGGTGGAGGCCATGGGCGGTAAGTCGGAATATTATAAAATTGAGCTTCAATCCGATGAGATGGCCCAGTATCAGGTGACCATGAGCGACGTGTCCACTGCCATGAGCACGGCAAATCTTTCCTACCCATCCGGCGATGCTGTATCCGGAAAACTGGAGCTTTCTGTTTCAACGTCCCTGGAGCATGAGACCATAGAAGCTCTGAAGGAAGTCCCCATCACCACCTCCAGCGGAAAAATTGTGTATCTGGAGGACATTGCCAAGGTTTATGAGGCAGAGGAGAGCCGGGGAGGTATCTCGCGCTA
This sequence comes from Enterocloster sp. 210928-DFI.2.20, assembly GCF_020554465.1. Taxonomy (NCBI): domain Bacteria; kingdom Bacillati; phylum Bacillota; class Clostridia; order Lachnospirales; family Lachnospiraceae; genus Enterocloster; species Enterocloster sp. 210928-DFI.2.20. The sequence goes on along the minus strand of NZ_JAJCHK010000048.1, from coordinate 21,100 downwards.
CAACGGCCAGGACACTATTTCCATTTCCATCACCAAGCAGCAGAGCAGCACGGCCATGGATGTGTCATCCGAGGTCCAGGAGGTTATCGAAAGCCTGGAGGCGGACGACGAGAACCTGAATATCAGGATTGTCAGGGACAGCGCGGACAGCATTCTCAGCTCCCTTAAGGATGTGGCCCTTACCCTGGTGCTGGCAGCCGTGATTTCCATGATTATCATATTCATTTTCTTTGGGGACTATAAGGCGTCCCTGATTGTAGGAAGCTCCATACCTACCTCTATCCTGGTGTCCCTGATTCTGATGACCAGCGCCGGTTTTTCTCTGAACATCATTACCATGAGCGGTCTGGTGCTGGGCGTGGGCATGATGGTGGATAACTCCATCGTGGTGCTGGAGAGCTGTTTCAGGGCCATCGAGACAGAGGAGGACAAGGGCCTTCTGGGATATGCCAGGGCTTCCCTGTCAGGTACAAACATTGTGCTACAGTCCATTTTGGGCTCCACGGTGACTACCTGCGTGGTTTTCCTGCCGCTGGTATTTCTGCAGGGTATGTCGGGACAGATGTTCGGCTCCATGGGATACGTTATCGTGTTCTGTATGCTCGCCTCCTTTTTGTCGGCTATTACCATTGTTCCCCTTACATATATGGCGTATAAGCCCCAGGAGAGGATGCAGGCGCCGATGTCGCGGCCCATGGAGCGGATACAGAACGGATACCGCCGCATCATGCCCGGACTTTTAAACCACAAGGCCATTATCATGATTGCATCTGTAATCCTGGTGATTGCAGCCTATTTTCTGGCCAGCGGGATGGAAACCGAGCTTATGACAGCGGACGATACGGGAACGGTCAGTGTTTCCATCGAAACAAGGCCGGGGCTGCTGTCGGAAAATGCCGATGCCATGCTGCTGCAGGCAGAGGAGATTGTCCAGGGGCATCCGGATGTGGAATCCTACATGCTGCGTTATAACAATGACAGCGGTACCATAACAGCCTATCTGAGGGACAACAGGGATATGAGCACCGACGAGGTAGTGGAGCAGTGGGAGACAGAGATGGCGGATCTGGATAACTGTACGGTGACAGTGGAGGCATCCTCGTCCATGAGCTTCATGAGCAGGAACCGGGGATATGAAGTCATCCTTAACGGAACAGATTACGACGAGCTCCAGGAAGTCAGCAACAAGATTGTTGCCGAGATGACGGCCAGGGACGATGTGATGAACGTCCATTCCAGCATAGAAAATACAGCGCCTGTGGTTACCGTGAAGGTGGACCCGGTACTGGCGGCAGCGGAGGGGCTTACTGCATCCCAGATTGGTTCCCAGGTAAAGCAGATGATGGACGGCGAAGAGGTGACCACCCTGGATGTGGACGGCAGGGAGGTCAGCGTGATGGCTGAGTACCCGGAGGATGAGTACCGCACGGTCAGCCAGATGAAGGATATTATACTCTCCAAGCCTTCCGGAGGCTATGTGGCCCTGACGGATGTGGCGGAAATCTATTATAAGGACAGCCCGGCTTCCATTTCCAAGACGGATAAGGCATATGAGATAACCATTACAGCAGATTATACAGGGGGAAATGTCCAGTCCGCCATAGATAGCGAGGTCATAAACCCCAACTTAAGCGGCACCATCAAAAGGGGCGTCAACTCCATGAACCGAATGATGCAGGAGGAATTTGCAGCCTTGTACCAGGCGATTGCCGTTGCTGTGTTCCTGGTATTTGTGGTACTGTCAGCGCAGTTTGAGTCACCGAAGTTTTCCTTCATGGTAATGACTACCATACCATTCAGCCTCATTGGCTCCTTCGGGCTTTTGCAGATTACGGGGGTCAGCATCAGTATGACGTCTATCCTGGGCTTCCTGATTCTGGTCGGCACTGTTGTTAACAATGGTATCCTCTATGTGGATACAGTGAACCAATACCGCATGACCATGGATTTAAAGACAGCCCTCATTGAGGCCGGCGCCACACGTTTAAGGCCCATTATGATGACCAGCCTTACCACCATCCTTTCCATGATTCCCATGGCCCTGGCCATAGGGGACAGCGGTTCCACCACCCAGGGTCTGGCCATTGTTAACATCGGCGGACTCAGCGTGGGCGTGGCGGTGGCTCTGTTCATACTGCCAATCTACTATGCGCTTATGAACGGTGATAAGAAACGGGTTGTACTGGATATTTAAGAAAGAGGTGTCAATCATATGAAACATGGAAAAATAGGGGCAGGATGCCTGGCAGTGGTATTGTGCCTTGGCACCATGCCGGTGACGGCATGGGCCGGCACCCCGGAGTTTGCCTATACCGCAGAACAGTGGGCTTCCCTCAGGGATAATCAGCTAGAATTCACAGAGATAGCGGATTTGATTCATGTATACAATAACACGGTGATCCAGAACCAGCTGGAGTATGAGGATTTCCGGGGCGAGGACGCGGACGATATCGCGGATGATTACTATGATGCCGCCGATGATATATACGGAAGCCTGGAATATCCTGATTCGTCGGATTCAGATTATGCCAGCCGCCTTTCCTCCTATCTGAGCAGCCAGATTCAGGCAGATAATCTGCGGGAGCAGGGAGACGACAATGTGGAGGACGGGGACGTCAAAAAGCTGGAATATGACAAGACAGAGGCAGGTCTGGTGAAGGAGGCCCAGGAGCTGATGATAAGCTACTGGAGCCAGACATACAGTCTGGAGAGCCTGGAACAGAATAAGATACAGGCCCGGTCCTCCTATGACCAGACGCTTAACCGCCTGAGTGCGGGTATGTCTACCCAGGCCCAGGTGCTGTCGGCCCGGGAGGCCGTCACATCGGCAGATGCATCCCTGCTGTCGGCCCAGAGCAGTCTGGGGCAGACAAAAGAAACTCTCTGCCTTATGCTGGGATGGACCTACGGGGCGCAGGTGGATATAGGGGATGTGCCGGAGCCGGACCTGGAGGGAATGACAGCCATTAACCTGGAGGAAGATGTATCCAGGGGAGTGGAAAATAACTACAGCCTTAAAATACTTGAAAAGAAAATAGCCAATGCAAAAAGCGGCACCAACAAAACCAGTCTGGAACAGAGCTTAAAGAGCCAGAAGGAGACAGCTGCTTCCAGCATAAAGAATGCATACGAGAGCATGATGATATCCAAATCCGACTATGAGCAGGCCCTTAATACGTATGAAATCGAGGCGGCAGCCATGGAGACGGCGGAGCGGAAAATGGCAGCCGGAACCACGACAAGGAACGATTATGTAACACAGCAGACCGCCTTTGCCGCGGCCCAGGTCAATGTGCGCACACAGAAGCTGGCCCTGCTTAAGGCCCAGTTGGAATACCGTTGGTCGGTGGACGGACTGGCGTCCGTGTCATAGGATGTGAGCATATGGGAGACGGAATAGAACCGTGTAAAGCACAGGAAATGGCAGAACGAAACGAGGTGGGACAGAAATGAGAAACCGCAGTGATATAAAGGAGAGCGGCAGGAACAGGGGGGACATAATAACGGGAAATACAGAAACGGGAAACACGCAGACAGGAAACACCCAAAAGGTTAAAATAGTTCTTCTGGCAATGGTACTGTGCCTGTGGGGAGCCGGCGGCCGGACTTCCTATGCAGCTCAGGACACATCTCAGGACATATCTAAGGATATATCCCAGGCCGGAGCAGTCAGCACCACCCCGGAAACCGCAGGGAATACAGCGGGTGCCATAATCATTGAATACGGCAATCTGAGGGAACTGCTGAAACAGGGGAACCTGTCTTTAAAAGAGAGCATAGAGGATTATGAGGACAATATAAACGCCTACCAGGAAATATGGGACACCCTTAAGCGGGAGCAGGACAACATGGAGGATAAGGCGGAGGACATGGACGATGAGGACAGCCAGACAGCCGGAATCTATGCTTCCAATGCCGCCATGTTAAAATCCTCAGCCAGCCGTATATACAGCCAGCTGGATACCATGACCAGTGAAAAGAGCACCCGCAGCCTGGAAAAATCCGCGGATACCTTTACCATGACAGCCCAGACACTGATGAATTCCTACAACCAGATGGTGCAGAACGTGGAATACCAGGAAAAGCGGGTTGAGTCCTTACAGGCCGCCTTTGAGGCCATGGGGAGAAAGCAGGCAGCCGGTTCCGCCACCCAGGCCCAGCTGAAGGAAGCGCAAAAAAACCTGGACACTGCCAAAAATTCGCTGGAATCCCTCAGGCTCCAGGCCAGTCAGCTGCGGCAGCAGCTTCTTACCATGCTGGGGATTGAGGACAGCAGCCAGGTGGTCATAGGAACCGTACCGGAGCCGGATATGGCCGCCATTGAAGCCGTGGACTATGAGAGCGATAAGATCAGGGCCATGGGAAATGACAAGAGCGTGCAGAATGCCCGCCACACCTCAGCCAGCAGTACCACTGAAATAAATATCAGATTCAAGCTGGTGGATGAGGCGGAGGGGACAAAGGAGGCAGCGTTTTTGGCTTCCTACCAGAACCTCCAGGCCAGCAAGACAGCCTATGAGGCGGCCCTCACTGCCTTTCAGAGCGCCCAGCTGACCTACGAAGGACTCCAGAGAAAGCAGCAGGCCGGACTGCTGACAGGCACGCAGTACCTGGAGGGCCAGGCATCCTATCTGCAGAAAAAGGCAGCAAAAGAGACCGCTGCCATGAACCTGACAGCGGCCTATGAATCATATTGCTGGGATGTGAAAGGAATCAGTCAGACGTGATATGTCTGGCAGGGATCCGAACGGTAACCTCCGTGCCTTTGCCCAGGGTGCTGGTGATGGAGAGGCCGTAGGATTCGCCGTACAGGCTCTTCAGCCTTAAGTTGGTATTGTAGATGCCGATATGGCCGGAAAAGGCGGTGTGCCTGGGGCTGGCGGAGGAGCCGGTGCCGGCATTCACATCATCCTTTAAAGTATCAAGCGTTTCAGGCGGTATGCCTGCCCCGTCGTCAGAGATGATGAATACAATATCATCTCCCTCTGGCCAGCCGGTTAGCAGGATACTGCCTTTTTTTTCTTCCTTCATCATGATTCCGTGGAGAAAGGCATTTTCTACAATGGGCTGGAACGTCAGCTTGGGGATTGTGTACTCGCACAGTTCTTCCGGCACATCCACCACAAAGGCCACACAATTGTCATACCGCATGTTCTGGAGACGCACATAAAGGCTTACATGCTCCAGCTCCTTCTCAATGGAGTTCATCAGCTCCCTGCGGCTCAGAGTCAGTTTATAAAAACGGGACAGGATCTGGACTGCTTCCGTTACTTTCTCGCTCTGCCCGGTCTGGGACAGCCAGTTAATCATATCCAGGGTATTATAGAGAAAATGGGGATTAATCTGGGCCTGAAGGGCGCGGAATTCCGCCATCCGAAGCTCATCCGAAGCCTTTTTCTGGCTGTCCATTAAGGTGATGATTTCTTCTGTCATGTAGTTGTAGGTATCGGAGAGCACACCAATTTCGTCGCAGCCCGTGTCAGCCACATCCATGGGCTGGGGCGGGCCTGTGCGCACCGTCTCCATCTGCAGGGCCACGCCTATGATGCGGTCCGCAATGGAACCCGACAGGCGGAAGGCAGTGTACAGGGCCAGGGCGGTGAACAGCAGGTAAATCATGGCAAAATGCGTCATCAGCGCCTTTCCGGCGTCTCCGATATGGAGGGCAGGAATAATGGACATCATGTACCAGTCCGTGTCCGCGATGGGAAAATAGGCGACATAGGCAGAGCCGTCCAGATAGGAAACAAGGGAAAAGGTCTTTTCCTTTCCCACCCGCTGCTCCAAATCACGGCGGGGAATGAAGTATTTCCCGGCCAAGCCCATATCTGAGGCGGACACAATTACATCCCGCTCATTAACCAGAAAGGCAGCCTCATCCGTGACCGTGGCGTCGTTGCGCAGCACCGTCTCAAAGGCAGGTCCGGACAGATACAGGGCCACATAGGCGGAGGCATTTTCAATGTCGGACACAGTACCGCCTTCATAGGTATAAGGGATTCGGGTAATATAGGCCAGCTTTCCGCTCTTTCCCGTCTCGTCCGGTGTCAGGTACAATTCCGGGCACAGCAGGCGCGACTGCTGTGAGGTGCTGAAAATGCCGTACCAGTAGCTGCTGCTGACGGAAGAAACCGGGTTAAACAGGGCATTCCCTATCTTGTTGTACTGCATCAGGTCCCCGTACACGCTGTCATCATAATAAATCTTCACATCCATAATCATGGAATGGTCCGTAATGCTCTGCACCAGGTGGAACAGGCTGTTCATCTTGGAGGTGGAGATATCCCGGGTACTGGCCTCTGATCTGGGTACCCGGAACAGATCCTGTACCATCATGGAGCCGGTGATGGTGTCAGAGGCGTGCCCCACATGGGAAACGAGACTCTCGATGGAGGTCACGGTCTGTGCGGACAAAGCCTGCTCCGAGCGGATGCTGTCATCCATAACAATGCCGTAAATGCGCAGGTAAAGAAAGCCTGACAGTACGGCGGTGGGCAGCAGAACCAGGATGATGTGCGATATGACAAGCTTTGTTTTCAGGCGCATGTCATAGGTATAATGGTGAATCAGCTTTGTGAACGGGTTTTTCATGCAAGCATTTTCTCCCTGTATTCAGAAGGGGACAGGCCCACGATTTTCTTAAAGGTCTTGCTGTAGTAATTGCCGTCGCTGTATCCTACCTTGGAGGAAATATCGGCAATCTTGTATCTGGGATCGCTTAAGAACTGCTTGGACATCTTGATGCGGTAATCCGTCAGGTACTGGTTTAAGGTCTGTCCTGTCTCATTTTTAAAAATAGTACATACGTAGCTGGATGAAAGGCGGACGTATTCGCTGACATCGGGCACGGAAAGGGACGGGAGCGCATAGTTCTTATGGATGTATTCCTTTATCTGGAATACCACCGGATTTCCCACGCTGTTTCCACGAAGGCGCTCAAAGAACAGGCGCACCTTTGCTGCCAGAAGGTCGTTGAGCTCCCTCAGGATGGTGCAGTTCATAACCCCTTCCCAGATGGATTCAGACTCCAGTCCTTCCTTCTGCCACAGGGAAATATAGCTTCCCAGGCCGTGTTCGTCCAGCTTGCTGAAATACTTGTAATAGATATCCTTTACCTGGCTGGGGCCAATCATGTCGTTTGGCACAAAGGATTCATACAGCCGCCTGACGATGTCCAGGGCTTCCTCCTCCTGCTTTTCGGACAGGGCCATGGAAAATTCCAGAAGGAGATCTGCCGGCGGCCGGAAAACAGCTGTTTCCATATTGCGGGTCAGTATGAATCCGTAGTCGTGGAAAAATGCCTCCTTCAGATGTTCGCTGGCTTCCTGGTAAGATAGATGCGCGCGGTCCATTCCGCTTACAACCGGGCCAAGAGAAATGAAAAAGGGACATATCTTAATAAGCTTTTGGGCCAGGAGACCGGCGCAGTCGTACAGGGTCTTGTCCGCGGGACGCACCGGGGAGTGGAGGAAAACAATAATGCGGTGGTCCCCCCTCAGCACATAGGCCTGGGATATGTCCATGGATGTGAGATACTCCATAAAATAATCCCTGATTCCGTCCATCTGTTCCTCCGGCAGTGCGGATAAGGGAGTGACACAGTCAATGATAATGCAGCAGAAGCAGGTGGTATGGGTGATAGAAAGACCCAGGTCCGCCGCCAGCTGTCCTGCCTTTATAAGACTTTCCTCCTCTGGCTGGGACAGCAGGAGGCTCAGATGGCCCAGCTGTTCCTTTTCCTGAAGCCTTGCTGCTGCCTGGCTTATTTTCTCGTTCCTGCTGCTGTCCACTGCCTCCTTTACGGCTGAGGCCAGTTCCTCCATGTCAAGGGGTTTTTCCACATATCCCAAAGCCTTCAGTTTGATAGCGGCTTTCAGGTATTCCTTGTCGGAATAAGCGCTCATAAAGATGATACTGGTCCCGGGCAGCTCCTTTAAAATCCGTTCCGCCATCTGGACCCCATTCATCCTGGGCATCCGGACGTCTGTGAGCACAATATCCGGGCGCTCCTCAAGGGCGGTTTTAAGGCCGTGTATGCCGTCGTCCTCTAACAGTACCTGGCTGATGCCAAGGCTCTCCAGGCCCAAGCTGTCCCGGATTCCCTCACGGGTCAGTTTTTCATCATCAACAATCAGAAGTTTCATCTATCATCATCCATCCTTTTCTAAAAGGCAGTGATTTGTATACAATAATCAATACCGATACAACTATTGTATCAAGAAATCATAAATTTGCAACGGAAATGGACAAAATACGACATTAGGTATATACTGGGAAAAAACAGCAGGAAGGCGGGAACGGCAGGGTGAAAGGAAAAAATTGGGCTTGGATAGCGGGGGCGGTCATGATGACAGGCGTGTTGTTCCTGTTTTCCTGCCAGAGCAGCCAGTTTAACAGGGGAAAATACGCCATTATCATGAAATCCAGAAACAACTGGTACAATGAGCTGGCCAGCGAAGGGTTTAAACAGACGGTGGAGGATGCCGGCAAGAACTGTATTGTCCTGTACCCCGACCACCCCTCTGCCCAGGAGCAGATACATCTGATACAGAACCTTATCGACGAGAAGGTGGAGGCCATTGCCGTGGCTGCCAACGATGAATATGCCCTGACTCCGGTCCTGACCCAGGCCAGGGAAAAGGGAATCTCCGTCATCACCCTGGATGCGGATGTGGAGGCGGGAAGCCGCAGTATTTACATAAGCCCGGTGGATGCCAGGGAGCTGGGCAAGGAACTGGTCAGGGAGGTGGACCGTATATGCGGTCACAGCGGCCAGTGGGGCATCCTGTCGGCGGGAAGCCGTTCCGCCAATCAAAACGAGTGGATATACATGATGAAGCAGGAGCTGCAGAACCTGGAGTACCGTGACCTGCGTCTGGTGGACATTGCCTACGGGGAAGGGGAATATGAAAAGGCGGCCGAGAAGGCAAATCTGATGCTGGAGACTTATCCTGACCTGAAGGTAATGTGCTGCCTGTCCACGGAAGGAATCAAGGCAGCGGCTGATGTGGTGAAGGCGCGGGGCCAGGCCTCAAAGGTAAAGGTCATCGGCCTGGGACTTCCGGACCAGATGGAGGACTATGTGGGCAGTGATCCTGAGGATGTCTGTCCGGTGCTGTACATATGGAATCCCATGGACCTGGGAAGGGTGGCAGGGTATGTGTGCCTGGAGCTGTCTGAGGGCCGTATTGAGGAGAGGGGGGACCAGGAGCTGCTTCTGGGAGGCAGGACCTACCCCATGGATTACGGTCATGACGGCGGGCTGGAGGTCATAGCCGGAGAGCCCATAAAGGTGGATTCGGAAAATATTGGTTACTGGAAGGACCAGATTTAGATGATATAAGGATAATATTTGAAAATATTCCATGAGATAGAAAAATATTACCATGGAAATCCAGTACCTGAACGTGGTATTATAAATATGTCGGAAGACAAACAAAAGATAACGTTAGCAGGCATTGTCAGATGCGGACTTACCAGTAAGTACCATCCCCCAAGTATCTGACAGTGATACTAAATAAAATACCATACGGAGGTGAACAACATGAAACGTATCCTTGTTAAGTTTGACCAGGCAGACCAGATTATCAATTTTGTAAGAATCATGAACCGTTTTGAGTGCGATGCAGATGTGAAATGCGGCAGCCGTATGGTTGATGCAAAGTCTATTGTAGGTGTATTATCACTGGCAAAGTCTAAAACCGTAGAACTGATTCTTCACACAGATGACTGTGACCAGCTGATGGAGGAAATCGCTCCATTTGCAGCATAGTCAGATATCAGATACACTTTCCTTGATTTCTACATATAAAGAACCGGGTCCGCAGCAGATGCTGCGGCCCGGTTTTTTGTGTAATCTATTGAAGTTGTGAAGGAAATTTCGTATAAAGTATCCATATGCAAGAAAAAACAGATATGATAGACTGGGCATAAAGGTATTACCATGATACTATAATGCCATACGGAAAAGCCCTCAGATTGTGAAGCCGGATATAGAAAGGAAACAGAATATGCCTTCAATAGCACCCATCCGAAAAAAGACATTGAGTGACAGTGTGAAAGATTCGCTGCGAAAACTGATATCAGAGAAAGCCTTTAATGAGGCGGGGAAACTGCCGCCGGAGGAGGAACTGGCCAGACAGCTGGCGGTCAGCCGTATTACCATACGCAAGGCCCTGACGGACCTGGAGCAGGAGGGGCTGCTTCTGCGCATTCACGGCAGGGGAACATTTGTGAATCCCGCTGCCAGGCAGGTGAAGGTGAATCTGTCCGGCATGCTTGAATTCGGTTCGGTTATCAGCGGAAACGGATACCGGCCTGAGTGCAGGCTGGTTTCCGTGGACGAGGAGAGGATACCGGCCTCCGTTGGGGAACACCTTGGCACCGGAAAGGGAGGCAGGGGTATACGGGTGGAGAAGCTGTATCTGGCAGACGATATTCCGGCCATTGTCAGTGTAGGGCGTATTCCCCTCCATCTGTTTTCAGAAACACCTGCCCGGACGGACTGGCAGGAAAAGTCTAATTTTGAGGTAATCCAGGAATATACCGGCCGCATGGTGGTGCGGGACTGGATAGAAGTCAGTTCCCTGTCAGCGCAGGAGGCGGGAGAGATGCTGGGACATCCCTGTCCCCTTAAGGCAGCTTCTGTGCTTATGATTCAGGCAGTGGGATACGACCAGAACAGTGAGCCTGTCATACACGGGGTGGCTCTCTATGATACCAGCCACATCCGTTTTAATCTCCTGCGTCATGCGGAAGGGTAATCCATAGGGCCTGTGAGAGGGTAAGTTATAAAGATTCATTCCTGTGATGACGGCTGCATGTGACAGGAATGAATTTTTCCACAGCCTCCTATCAACCTGTATGCACAGATAAAAGCATGCCGTCAACAAGGTATTACCATAATATCATAGTACTGATTTACACAAAAAAGGGGTTTTATTTCGATTTAACTTTAAACTTAAATAATAAAAATACAAAGGAGGAAGCTATGAACACATTGGAAAAACATTTTAAAATCAGGGAGCGGGGGTCCAGCGTCAGGACTGAGGTGCTGGCTGGGATGACCACCTTTGCCACCATGGCCTACATCATTATCCTGCAGCCGGTAAACATGCGGGATACGGGGATGGACACAGTGGGAATACTGATTGCCACAGCGCTGGTTTCTGCGTTTATCACCATGCTGATGGGGGTGGCGGCCAACATGCCTATTGCTCTGGCTCCCGGGATTGCGTCCGGCATTGTGCTTACTTATTCTATCGTAGTGCCGGGATTGGCTGACTGGAAGGTGGGTCTTGGCATGTCCATGATTTCTGCTATATTGTTCCTGGTGCTGAGCCTGTTTAAGATTCGGGAAAAGATAGTGGAGCTGATCCCTAAAAATATCAAGATTGGCATTAGTGCAGGGCTGGGTATTTTTATCATCCGCACGGCCCTGGTTAATGCCAGGCTGGTGAATCCGGATTTCCGGGGATTCGGGGATTTCTCCGATCCTTCGGTGCTTCTGTCAGCCGTCAGTATTGTCATATGTTTCATACTGTATTTCCTCCGCATTAAGACGGGAGGAAGAGAGTACAGAATCAGAAGCTCACTGCTGATTGCCATTGTTGTCACTACTGTGATTGGCATTCCCATGGGAGTGGTCCAGGTACCCTCATCCATATTCACATCGGGAGGTGTTGCATCCCTGGGCAATATTGCTTTTAAAGCAGATGTGCTGGGAGCTTTGAGACCGGAGTACATTGCTTTTGTACTGGCTTTTTTTGTAAGCGATTTCTTTGGGACGCTGGCTACTGCCCTGGGGCTGGGGCAGCAGATGGGCATGCTGGATGAAAACGGAAATTTCCCTATTATCGGCAAGATCTTCCTGGTGGATGCCATCGGGTCCGTTGTAGGGACCTGCATGGGAGTGACTGTGGTCACAAGCTATGTGGAAAGTGCGTCAGGTATTGAGGTGGGGGGAAGGACCGGACTGGCCTCCGTGGTTACCGGGCTGTTTTTTCTGCTGGCCGTGTTATTCGCCCCTCTGTTTTTGATGATACCCACTGCAGCCACCACGCCGGTACTTCTCATTATCGGATTTGTCATGATGCAGGGACTTAAATCCATTGACTTTGGGATTGAGGAGTGGGTTCCGGTAGGAATGCTGATTATATCCACTTTGTTTTATGGGATATCTCAGGGCATTGGCATCGGCCTTCTGACTTACTGTGGTGTGAAGAGTGCGTACTACCTGTTTACGGATGAGCGGGGAATGGATAAGCTTCCATCTCCTTTCACCATTATATTTACCCTGTTGACCTGTATTCAGTTTTTTATCTAATCTGTTTCCAAGGAGGAGGAAATTGTATGAAAATAGCAGTGTGGATGGACCGTGGAAAAATGGTCAGGGCAGCTATGGGAGAAATCCCCTGTGACCTGACTGTCTGCAATATACAGCTGGTCAACATGTTTTCCGGGGAGGTTTACCCGGCCCAGGTAGATATACTGGACGGCATCATTGTGCGGGTGCGTACAGACAATGAATGTCCGGCCCTGCCTTCGGAACGGATTTTTGACGGGGGAGGACGTTACCTGATACCGGGGTTTATTGACTCCCATCTTCATGTGGAAAGTACCATGATGATTCCGGAGAATTTCGGAAGGGCCGTACTTCCCTGGGGGACCACTACCATTGTCATGGATCCTCATGAGATTGCAAATGTGCTGGGGATTGAAGGGGTCAGCTTCATGCTGGACAACGCAAAGAAAACACCCCTGCGCCAGTTTGCGCTGGCTCCCTCCTGTGTACCCTCTGTGCCTGGAGCGGAGAACAGCGGGGCTGTATTCGGCGAGGAGGAAATTGCCCGCCTTCTGGAACTGCCGGAGGTGCTGGGAATCGCGGAAATCATGAATTATGTGGATGTATGCAGGGGGGATGAAAGAATGAGCCGCATCATATCCCAGGGTCTGAAACGGAATCTGTATCTGCAGGGCCATGCCCCCCGCCTGGAGGGAGATGCCCTTGCAGCCTACTTGCTGGCAGGACCGGAGAGCGACCATGAATGCCGCAGTGCCCGGGAGTGCAGGGAGAAAGTCAGGCAGGGCATGCATGTAAACCTTAAGACCAGCTCTCTTTCCAACCATCTGCCGGATGCACTGGAGGGAATCAGGGACCATCGCTGGCATGACAGTGTTTCCCTGTGCACAGATGATGTCCACGCAGGGGTGATTTACAGAGAAGGACATCTGAACCGGGTGGTCCAAAAGGCCATAGGCTATGGTGCCCATCCATTAGACGCCATCCGTTACGCCAGCTATAACGCTGCCAGAGAGTATGGGTTTGATGACCTTGGAGCGATTGCCCCGGGTTATGTGGCGGATATGCAGCTGGTGGATGCCCTGGACGGCCGCCAGCCCAGCCATGTGTTCTGCAGGGGGAAACTTGTGGCTGAAGAGGGAAGGTATCTGGGAAGTCCCTATGACGGAGGACTCAAGTTCACCAATACCATGAAACTGCCCTATCTGTCCGGCCCCGGGGATTTCAGGCTGAAAGCGCCTGCTTCCCAGGGAGAGACGCTGGTGATATACAGCAAGTATGACGGACCCTTCAATAAGGCCTTTTATGAGACGCTGCCTGTTGAGGACGGATATATCTGCATCAGGCAAGATCCGAATCTGGCTATGGCATGTGTATGCAACCGGCATGGACTGAACCAGAGGACCGTTGTTCCCATCCGGAATTTTGGAATCACGGAAGGAGCCATTGCCACCACGGTATCCCATGACTGCCATAACCTGACCATGATATACCGGGACCCGGAGGATGCATGGATTGCGGCGGAGACCTTAAAGAGAAGCGGAGGGGGCATAGCTGTGGTTCTCAATGGAAAGGTGCTGGCAAGCCTGGCCCTTCCGGCTGCCGGGCTGATGTCCCAGCTGTCTGTTGACAGCCTGGCCCCGCAGGTGGAACAGGTGGAAAAAGCAGTGTATGACCTTTGCGCGGGAAAGAGCTCGCTGCTTAAGATGTCCACCTTTGCCCTGGCTGCCCTGCCGGGAGCCATTATGACGGATAAGGGCGTGCTGGACGGACAGTCCCAGACATTTATGCCTGTTTTCCGGTAATCATAGCGGTTACAGGCAGTGTACGATACTGTCAGGTAATGACGGATGAAACGGGGGGAGGAGGACAGAGTATGCATCAACGGGGGAGGGATCTGAAGTTTTAAAGATTTTGTATTGATTCCCGGGCTTTTCGATGGTATAGTAAGCAGTCGTGAGATTATGAACGTAAAAGCGGGGAATGAAGGATGAATAAGGTTAAAGGGTTTGTCAAAAGGGAAACAGTTCTGAGCGCTGCTGTTATATTGGCGATTCTGTCTGCCATGGTCATAAGGCCGGACAGGGAATATGGGTCTTACATTGATTATAAGACAATCGGCCTTCTGTTTTGTCTGATGACCGTGATGGCCGGACTTCAAAGCCTGGGAGTGTTTAAAAAGGCAGGGGAGCGGCTGTTAGGTTATGTAAAGGGTCCGGGGGCTGTGTCGGCCGTACTGGTGTTCCTGTGTTTTTTCTTCAGCATGGCGATTACCAATGATGTGGCGTTGATCACGTTTGTTCCCTTTGCCATCGCGGTCCTTAAGATGGCCGGCATGGAACCGTTAGTGCTGCCGGTGGTGGTGCTCCAGACCATTGCGGCCAATCTGGGAAGCATGCTGACGCCCGTCGGCAATCCCCAGAACCTTTATCTGTATTCAAAAGCCGGTTTAAACGCAGGCCGTTTTATGGAGCTGATGGCTCCCTACACAGCGGTATCCTTTGGGATGCTGGTTCTTTGTCTGGCCGTAGTGGCTGCAGGAAACAGAATGCCGGGAAAAGAGAGGAACGGCAGGGGACAGGGGCCTATGGTCAGCGGGTTTCCCGGATTTTCACAGGAAGCAGCGGGTATGGAGGCGTCAGGAAAGAGGATTTACTTAGGCCGGTTAGGCCTGTATCTGTTCCTCTTTCTGCTCAGCCTGGGGTGTGTGGCCCGCATTCTTCCGTGGCAGCTTCTGCTGGCCGTTGTGATAACAGGGGTGTGGATTGCCGACAGGAGCCTGTTTCTGGCAGTGGATTATTCCCTCCTCCTGACGTTCTGCGCATTTTTTGTATTTATCGGCAATATGGGAAGGGTGCCGGCTTTCTGCCGGTTCCTGGGCCGGATTCTGGAGGGCCGGGAAATCATCACCTGTGTGGGCGCCAGCCAGATTATCAGCAATGTGCCTGCCGCCCTTTTGCTGTCCGGATTTTCCGGGGACTACAGTGCCTTAATTGTGGGGACGAATCTGGGAGGGCTGGGAACCCTCATTGCCTCCATGGCGAGCCTTATTTCTTATAAGCATATCGCCCGCATGTATCCCATGGAAAAAGGCCGGTATCTGGGATGGTTTACCGTGGTTAACCTGCTGTTCCTGGCAGTGCTTCTTGTGCTTTCTTTGTGGGTTATCCCCTTTTAAAATAGGATTTCCAATGCTATACTTAAACCAGAGCTTGTTAAAGATCGCAGGGTGCGGTGGAACGCACCGGACGGAAAGGAGCGGTATTATGGCTGTGGCTGCGGGGATCATGGTGCCCCATCCGCCTTTGATTGTGCCGGATGTGGGAAGAGGGCAGGAGATTCTGATTAAGGATACTATTAAAGCATACCAGGAGGCGGCCGGGATGGCAGCAGAGCTGAAGCCGGACACCCTTGTGGTGATTTCGCCCCATGCAGTGATGTATGCGGACTATTTTCATGTATCGCCGGGAAAGGAAGCCAGGGGAGACTTTGGCCGGTTTATGGCTCCTCAGATAGGGGTAGAAGCCGGATACGACGAAGCCTTTGTAAGGGAACTGGACAGACTCTGCGGGGATGACGATTTTCCTATGGGTACAGAGGGGGAGAGGGAAAAGGAGCTGGACCATGGCACTCTTGTCCCGCTGTATTTTATTAACCAGCATTACAGGGATTATAAGCTGGTGCGGATCGGCGGATCCGGACTGTCCTTTGCCGACCATTACCGGGCAGGACGCTACATTGCCAGGGCAGCAGAGAATCTGGGGCGCAGTGTATTCATTGTGGCCAGCGGGGATTTGTCCCATAAATTGAGAGGGGACGGGCCTTATGGGTACAGTGTCCAGGGGCCGGAATATGATGAGCGGATCATGGATGTCATGGGAAAAGCGGAATTTGGGGAGCTGCTGGCTTTTCCGGAAGACTTCTGCGAAAAGGCAGGAGAATGCGGCCACCGCAGCTTTGTCATGATGGCAGGAGCCATGGATAAAAAGGCAGTTATGCCCAGGCGCCTCACCTATGAAGGGCCCTTTGGGGTGGGCTATGGGATTTGTACGTTCCGGGTCACAGGGGATGACGGCAGGCGCGGATTCCTGGACTTATATGAGAGCTGCCAGAGGGAAGCATGTAAAAAACGGCAGATGGAAGAGGATGAATATGTGTCTCTTGCACGCCGGTCGCTGGAGTATTATGTGCATGAGGGAAGGATGATTCCCTTTGGCAGGGCAGAGGAAGGCCTGCCGGAGGAAATGCTTCAGACAAGGGCGGGAGTGTTTGTATCTGTCCGCAAGGGCGGCGCTTTGCGGGGCTGCATCGGGACGATAGAGCCGGTTTGCAGGAATATTGCGGAGGAAATCATACAGAACGCAGTGAGTGCAGGCATCCATGACCCCAGATTCCCGTCTGTCCGCAGGGAGGAACTGTCTTTCCTTGAATACAGCGTGGATGTGCTGGGGGAGACAGAGCAGATTCAGGGTGAGGACCAGCTGGACCCGCTGCGTTACGGCGTCATTGTCACCAAGGGCAGAAAAAGGGGACTGCTGCTTCCAAATCTGGAGGGAGTGGACACGGTGAGGGAACAATTGTCCATCGCCAGGCAAAAGGCGGGGATAGGTGAGGATGAGACGGATGTGCAGCTGGAACGTTTTGAGGTTATCCGTCACGGTGCAAAGTCATGAGGGCTGTGTGCAGGGGATGCATGAACCGGTGCAGCCTGGAAGAAGGGCAGACCGGCATGTGCCGGGCCAGGAAGAATACAGGCGGCGCAGTGATTCCTGTTAATTACGGGAAAATCACGTCCATGGCCCTGGACCCCATAGAGAAAAAGCCTTTAAGACGGTTCCTGCCCGGCTCTGTTATATTGTCGGTGG
This sequence comes from Enterocloster sp. 210928-DFI.2.20, assembly GCF_020554465.1. Classification (NCBI taxonomy): domain Bacteria; kingdom Bacillati; phylum Bacillota; class Clostridia; order Lachnospirales; family Lachnospiraceae; genus Enterocloster; species Enterocloster sp. 210928-DFI.2.20. Next base: position 3,934 of record NZ_JAJCHK010000048.1, on the reverse strand, counting down.
GAAGCTTTGGATGCAACCTGCGGTGCCCCTTCTGCCAGAATCATGAGATATCCATGGCGGGAGAGGGGGATTTTGAGTCCATGACCGTAAGTCCTGAGGAGCTGGCCCAAAAGGCTGCAGAGCTTGGGAAAAACGGAAATATAGGTGTTGCCTATACCTACAACGAGCCCCTGGTGGGCTGGGAGTATGTCAGGGATACAGGGCGTCTTGTGAGAAAAGCAGGGATGAAAAATGTAATTGTCACCAACGGAAGCGTATCCGATCAGGTACTGGATGAAATCCTGCCTGTGGCCGATGCCATGAACATTGATTTAAAAGGATTTACAGAGAATTATTACAGGAAGCTGGGCGGTGATCTTGAAACTGTAAAGCATTTTATCACATGTGCCAGCCGCCGATGCCATGTGGAGCTGACCGCGCTTATCGTTCCAGGGGAAAATGACTCGGATGAGGAGATGAGGGAGATGGCGGGCTGGATATCATCCCTGAGCCCGGAGATTCCTCTCCATGTAACCAGGTTTTTTCCGCGCTGGAAAATGGATGACAGACCCGCAACAGATGCGGCCAGGGTATATGCCCTGGTCCAGACTGCCAGGGAGTATTTAAGGTATGTGTGGACCGGTAACTGCTGAGCAGAAAACACCGGGCATAAAGTTTTTTCAGACTATACGAAGTCCCCTGATTTACAGACCCCGGAAACAGTGCAGGTCTGATGCATATATTGATAGTAATGTATTATTACAAAATATGTGCAGAAAGGGGAACTAACATGTGGAATGGCAATGAGGAGGATTTCAGGGAGAGAGCAGGGTGCTGGTATAAGGAGTGCTGCTGCTGTCCGGGTCCCGCGGGGCCGGCAGGCCCCAAGGGAGATACAGGCCCCGCTGGGCCCCGCGGTCCCATGGGAGCTGCGGGAATGAGGGGGGACACCGGTCCCCAGGGGCCTCAGGGTGTACCGGGGGAGAGAGGCGTGACGGGAGCGCAGGGCCCGGCCGGCCCTAAGGGAGCTCCGGGCCTCCAGGGAAATACCGGCGCTGAGGGCCCCAAGGGAGATACCGGACCACGCGGAGCCATGGGACCGGAAGGTCCCAGAGGGGAAATAGGCCCGGCAGGAGTCACCGGCCCCACAGGTCCCCGTGGGCCAATGGGAATCCAGGGCCCCCAGGGGATTCAGGGAGTCATAGGGCCTACCGGTCCCCAGGGACCTCAGGGACACCAGGGAAATCCGGGTACTGTTGGTCCCCGGGGAATACCAGGGGCAGCAGGAGTCCCGGGTCCGGTGGGGACAACCGGTCCCCGTGGGGAGACGGGGCCGACCGGAGCCACCGGACCGGCCGGAACTCCGGGACCAACCGGACCGACCGGAATCCCAGGCCCAGCCGGAGCCACGGGCCCAGCCGGAGCCACGGGCGCTACCGGAGCGACCGGGCCAACCGGAGCCACAGGCACGACAGGAGCGACCGGTCCAGCCGGAGTCCCTGGCACGACAGGAGCGACCGGTCCAGCCGGAGCCACAGGCACGACAGGAGCCACCGGTCCAGCCGGAGTCCCTGGCACAACAGGAGCCACCGGTCCAGCCGGAGCCACAGGCACGACAGGAGCCACCGGGCCAACCGGAGCCACCGGGCCTGCAGCAGGGGATGTGTTTGCATCCTTTATCACGTTTGCCGGCGTGTGGAATAATGCCCAGCGGATACCAGTGGGAGTGGGGGTCGCGGATACCACCGGAAACATTGTCCTGACAGATTCCACCCGCATTACGCTTGCTCCAGGGTATTACTGCATATCCTATCAGGTATCATCCATGCTGGCGGATGCCGGTTATATGCAGATAACACCTGTATACAATGGAAGTTCCCACATTGAATATGGCATATACTTTTGGACGGCAAATGCCAGAAGCAGCGCATTTGGAGCCAGTTCTCTCATTGTGGAAGTGCCCCAGTCCACTACGCTGTTCTTGTATTTTAACAGCAATACAAGGGCACAGGAAGGGACAGTCACCATGGTGATTTTTAAGCTGAACAGGCCTGTGTGAGTCATAACAGATATGGCAAAAGGGGCCTTGCAGGAATACAGGATGACGGTTTTCTAAATATGGTTTGCCGAGATTATTGTAAATCGTAAATGACAGGCAGGAAATGGAGGTGCAGGATGGATTTCAGATACGAGACAGTGATTCCCAATGATGATCTTCCTTTTCGGATGTTTATATTCGAGGGGAGGGATGGGAATTACCGGGTAAGCAAGCATTGGCACCAGTCAGTGGAGCTGTTCCTTGTGCTGGAGGGAACACTGGATTTTTTCATTAATTCCAGGCAATACACATTGAAGCCCAATGATTTTGTCATAGTGAATCCCAATGAAATCCATTCCATTGAATGCCCTGACCCCAATATTACCATTGTCCTGCAGATCCCAATGAAATCCTTTGAGGGATATATGAGCGATGAGTCCCGCATCACCTTTGCGGATAAGGATGAGAGCCAAAAGGCCAGGCTGGTAGCCCTGGTCACTGCCATGTACCGGACGTATGAGAAAGGGGAATTCGGCTATCGCCTGAAGGTAAAGAGCCAGTTTATGGAGTTCCTCTATCTGATTGTGACAGAATTCAGAATTGAGCAGATTGATAAGGTCCGGGTGCAGCAAAAACGGCATTTGGATAAGCTGTCCCAGGTTACGCAATATATGAAGGAGAACTATGATAAGGAGCTGAGCCTGGAAATGGTTGCGTCCAGGTTTGGCTTTACATCCTCCTATCTCTCCCATATGTTCAGGGAATATGCTCAGACAGGATACCGCACATACCTGATGGATTTGAGGGTTAAATATGCCATGCGGGAATTGCTGAATTCGGACCGTTATGTGGGGGACATTGCTCTGGACCATGGGTTTGCCGATGCAAGGGCATTTGCCAAAGCCTTTAAAAAGCGGTACGGCTGTCTGCCCAGCCAGTACCGTAAGCAGATGAACCAGAAACAGGTGAATCAGAAGCAGATGAATCAGAAGCAGATGAATCAGAAGCAGGCCAATCAAAAACAGAGGAACCGCAAGTCATTGGCGGGGGAATGAAGATCGCAAAAAAGTGCTGTTAGTTCGTAAAATAACAGCACGTTTTTTTTGCCCGTTTATATTATAATGGATACCAGAGAAAACAGGCTGGTGCTGATGGAAAATCGCACGGCCCGATATAAGGAGGTATGAACATTGGGGATGACAGTCAAGAAGGTGACAGATCCGGCATTTAAAGCCTATGGAAGGGTCATCACAGGTTATGATTTCAGCGGTCTGTTAAAGGCAATGGAGCAAACGCCTTTACCAGAGGATGTTATTTACATACCCTCACTGCCTGAGATGGAGGCCCTGCCTGCGGCAAAGGAGCTGGAGAATGGAATCTACGGACAAATGCCAATCCAGATAGGATGCTGCAACGGACATAACAAGAAACTGAATGCGGTAGAATACCACCGGGATTCAGAAGTGGACATTGCTGTGGACGACCTGATTCTGATACTGGGAAAACAGCAGGATATTGAGGAGGACCACACATACGACACATCCAGAATGGAGGCATTTCTGGTTCCGGCAGGAACAGCGGTGGAGGTATATGCAACCACCCTGCACTATGCGCCCTGCCATGTAAAGGACGAGGGATTCAGGTGCGTGATTGTCCTTCCAAGAGACACCAATCTGGACATGGAGCCGGTGGAAGTGAAGGACCCTGAGGACAGGCTTTTATTTGCCAGGAATAAATGGCTTATCGGCCATGCCCAGGGTGGTCTGCCGGAGGGAGCCTTTATCGGCCTTAAGGGTGAGAACCTGAGTGTCTGATATAGATGATAATGGATGTTTTTCAGATGCAAACAATAAAAATCAATCATATGATCTCTCGGAATCTTGAGTGATCATGCCAGCAAAACTCTGGCATTGAACT
>NZ_JAJCHK010000047.1:0-37992 GCF_020554465.1 Enterocloster sp. 210928-DFI.2.20 | reverse complement strand
AAAGGAATCTGAAAGCCTTATATTTACTGGCTTAGAGATTCCGAGAGATTATTCATGTATGAGGAGGAAAGTACAATGAACAATACACCAGAAGTAAAAATCGGAATCGTGGCAGTGAGCAGGGACTGTTTCCCGGAGTCTCTTTCTGTCAACAGAAGAAAAGCATTAGTGGAAGCCTACAAGGCTAAATATGACGCTTCAGAAATTTACGAATGTCCTGTATGCATCGTGGAGAGCGAGATACATATGGTTCAGGCATTGGAGGACATCAGGAAAGCAGGCTGCAACGCCCTGTGCGTATACCTGGGCAACTTTGGCCCTGAGATATCAGAGACCCTGCTGGCAAAGCATTTTGACGGACCTAAAATGTTCGTGGCAGCAGCCGAGGAGTCCGGGGATAATCTGTGCCAGGGACGCGGCGACGCATACTGCGGTATGCTCAATGCCAGCTACAACCTGGCGCTGCGCAACATCAAGGCATATATCCCGGAGTATCCGGTAGGGGATGCTGAGGACTGTGCTGACATGATCCATGAGTTTGTACCCATTGCCCGCGCAGTGGCTGCATTAAGCGAGCTGAAAATCATCAGCTTCGGCCCAAGACCTCTTAACTTCCTGGCCTGCAACGCGCCCATCAAGCAGCTTTACAACCTGGGCGTGGAGATAGAAGAGAACTCCGAGCTGGATTTGTTCGAGGCCTTCAACAAGCATGCAGGGGATGAGAGGATTCCAGGTATTGTAAAGGAGATGGAGGAAGAACTGGGAGCAGGCAACAAGAAGCCGGAGATTCTCTCCAAGCTGGCTCAGTATGAGCTGACCTTAAAGGATTGGGTGCAGGAGCACAAGGGCTACCGCAAATATGTGGCCATTGCCGGAAAATGCTGGCCCGCATTCCAGACACAGTTCGGTTTCGTACCCTGCTATGTGAACAGCCGCCTGACAGCCCAGGGAATCCCGGTGTCCTGTGAGGTTGATATCTACGGAGCTCTCAGCGAGTACATCGGCACGGTTATCAGCCAGGATACGGTTACCCTTCTGGACATCAACAACACCGTGCCCAAGGATATGTACGAGGCTGATATCAAGGGCAAATTTGATTACACACTTAAGGATACATTCATGGGCTTCCACTGCGGAAACACTGCTTCCGGAAAGCTGGCCTTCTGTGAGATGAAGTACCAGATGATTATGGCCAGGGCTCTTCCAATCGAAGTAACCCAGGGAACACTGGAGGGAGACATCAAGCCGGGCAGCATTACCTTCTACCGTCTCCAGAGCACGGCAGACAACAAGCTGAGAGCCTACATTGCACAGGGAGAGGTGCTTCCGGTTGCCACACGTTCCTTTGGCTCCATCGGCGTGTTCGCCATTCCGGAGATGGGAAGGTTCTACCGCCATGTGCTCATCGAGAAGAACTATCCGCATCACGGGGCTGTTGCCTTCGGAAACTACGGCAAGGCATTGTTTGAGGTATTCAAGTACATTGGCGTGGATGTGGAGGAAATCGGCTACAACCAGCCAAAGAGCGTAAGATATAAGACAGAGAATCCATTTGCATAAAAATGCAGGGAGGGAAAGATATGCTTTACATAGGAGTGGACCTGGGAACCTCAGCAGTAAAATTGTTGTTAATGGATGGAAGCGGACGAATCCACAAGGTGGTTTCACGGGAGTATCCCCTGTATTTCCCCCATCCCGCATGGTCGGAACAGAACCCGGAGGACTGGTTTACGGCCTCCATGGACGGCATGAAGGAGCTGACCTCGGAGTGTGACAAATCACAGGTGGCAGGCATCAGCTTCGGAGGCCAGATGCACGGTCTGGTGACACTGGATCAGGCGGATGAGGTCATCCGCCCGGCCATCCTCTGGAATGACGGACGGTCCGAGAAGGAGACAGATTACCTGAACCAGACCATCGGCAAGGAAAAGCTGTCCGCTTACACGGCCAACATTGCCTTCACCGGCTTCACGGCCCCTAAGATTCTCTGGATGAAGCGAAATGAACCGGAGAACTTTGCGCGCATATGCAGGATCATGCTGCCAAAGGATTATCTGGCTTACAGGCTGTCAGGCAGCTTCTGTACGGATTATTCCGATGCATCCGGCATGCTGCTTCTGGATGTGGCCCATAAGTGCTGGTCCGAGGAAATGATGGAGCTGTGCGGCATTACCAGAAAACAGCTCCCGGATCTGTATGAGAGCTATGAGGTAGTGGGAAATCTGAAGGAGGAACTGGCTAAGGAGCTGGGATTTTCACAGGATGTAAAAATCATTGCCGGCGCAGGGGACAATGCCGCTGCCGCTGTTGGAACAGGAACCGTTGGCGAGGGATGCTGCAACATTTCCCTGGGTACCAGCGGAACCATCTTTATTTCCAGTGAGAGCTTTAAGGTGGACTGCAACAATGCCCTTCATTCCTTTGACCATGCGGACGGACATTTCCATCTCATGGGATGTATGCTCAGCGCTGCTTCCTGCAACAAGTGGTGGATGGAGGAAATCCTTAAGACCAAGGAGTTTTCCAGGGAACAGGAGGGAATCGTTAAGCTGGGTGAGAACCATGTGTTCTATCTGCCCTATCTCATGGGAGAGCGTTCTCCCCACAACGACCCAAGGGCCAGGGCATGTTTTATCGGCATGACCATGGATACCAGCAGGGAGGAGATGACCCAGGCCGTGCTGGAAGGCGTGGTATACGGACTCAGGGATTCGCTGGAGGTGGCCAGAAGCTTGGGCATCCGCATTGACCGCACTAAAATCTGCGGCGGCGGCGCAAAGAGCCCGCTGTGGAAGAAGATGGTGGCCAACATCATGAATGTAAAGGTGGATGTGGTTGAAAATGAGGAAGGCCCTGCCCTGGGAGGCGCCATACTGGCGGCCGTGGGCTGCAAAGAGTACCCGGATGTGAAAACTGCTGCTGACAGCATCGTGAAAGTGACGGAAACCATTGAACCTGATGGGGAACTGACGGAGAAATATGAAAAACAGTACAGCAAGTTCAGGCAGATGTATCCTGCGCTTAAGGCTGTATTCCAGAATTTAGGAGAATAGTGCGAACTGGGAGTCGGGTGCTCCAGGTTCTGGTGTATCATGATTGGATGCACCGGAACGCTGGAAACCAGGCTCCCTTTTTCGCAGCCAGGGCGGGCTTCTCATCCGCCCTGCGTTCCCGGCTCTCACCCGCTGCTTATTCGGGGGGGCCGCTGTCTCATGCCTGCCAGAGGAAGAGGAAAAAATGAGGATAAGGGGCTTTTCAGTGGAAAATGTCAAAGAACTTGCATTGACGGCTTGGAACGTGCTAATATTTATAATATGGATCAATCATACTCTGAGAGAACAGGAGAGATAAGATGACAAGGGACAGGATTTATGAGTACTTCATCGAAAAGGATAATAACTGTGCGGAAGCCATGCTGCGGGCACTGAATGATGAATACTGCCTGGGTATACCGGATGATTCGGTAAAGCTGGTGGGCGGATTCGGAGGGGGAATGGGATGCGGGAAGGCGTGCGGCGCGCTGTGCGGAGGATGTTCCGCCATCAGCTACCGGCTCATTCATGAGAGGGCTCATGCCACCCCGGAGCTTAAACCGGCTGTGGCCGCATTTGCGGAGGAATTTGTGGAGCGTTTTGGTTCGGATGCCTGCTGTGAGCTGGTTAAGACCTATAAAAAAGAAGATACCCGCTGTCTCGACATGATTTGTATGGCTGCGGACATTGCGGATGCATGTTTTGAGAGAATTATATCAGAAGAAAGGGAACAGAGCAAATGAGAATATTGATTGTTGGCGGTGTGGCAGGCGGCGCGTCTGTGGCGGCCAGGGCCAGGAGACTGGATGCCCGGTCTGAAATTATCATGTTTGAGAGAGGTCATCATGTGTCATTTTCCAACTGCGCCCTCCCCTACTACCTCAGCGGCACGGTAAAGAACAGCGATGCCCTGGTCATGATGAGTCCGGAGAAGTTTAAGAAGCAGTATGACATAGAGGCGAGAACGGACAGCGAGGTGCTGTCAGTGGACAGGGAGAAGAAAACCATCCGGGTAAAAAACGGGTGTACCGGGGATGTCTATGAGGAGCGGTATGATATTTTGGTCCTCTCTCCGGGGGCGAGTCCCATCCGGCCAAAGAGCATGGAGGGCGTGGACAGGCCCAATGTATTCACTGTAAGGAATGTGACGGATATTGTGAACCTGAAGAAATTTGTCACCGACTGCCAGATCCGGGATGTGGCTGTGGTGGGAGGAGGATTCATCGGCATTGAAGTGGCCGAGAATCTGAACATGGACGGAAGGCATGTATCTGTCATTGAGGCCCAGGACCAGATTATGGCGCCTTTTGATTATGATATGGTTCAGATGCTCCAGAAGGAGCTGCTGGACCATGGAGTGGATGTAATCGTAAATGACGGTGTCAGCGCCATCGGGGAAGACAGCATTACCCTGGCTTCGGGTAAGGCTGTCAGGGCAGGGATGACTGTGCTGGCCATCGGTGTTGCGCCTGAGACCGGACTTGCTAAGGATATGGGGCTGGAGCTGGGAGAGACTGGGGCCATTAAGGTGGATCATAATTACAGGACCAGTGACCCTGACATCTATGCGGTGGGAGACGCCATCCAGGTGTTTAACCGGCTGACCCATAAGCCGTCCAGACTGGCTCTGGCGGGACCGGCCCAGAGACAGGCCAGGGCAGCGGCAGACCATATGTACGGCATACCCCATAATAACAAGGGGGTCATTGGTTCCTGTGCGGTCCGTATCTTTGACCTGAACGCAGCGGCCACCGGACTGAACGAAAAAGCAGCCGCAGAAGCCGGCATTCCCCATGATTCTGTGTATATCATACCCACGGACAAGGTGGGGCTTATGCCGGGAAGCGCTCCACTGCACTTTAAGCTGGTTTATGAATATCCCACAGGAAAGATTCTGGGAGCCCAGGCCATTGGACGGGGAAATGCGGATAAGAGGATAGATGTCATTGCGGCCATGATTTCCATGGGAGGCACCCTGGAGGATTTGAAGGAGCTGGAGCTGTGTTATTCCCCGGTATTCGGCACTGCCAAGGATGTGGTAAACCAGGCAGCCCTGGCGGCCCTGAACCTGCTCTATGGAAGAGTGCGGCAGGTGCCTGTGACGAAGGTGCGGGAGCTGGTGGAGACAGGCGCGTGCATTATAGATGTGCGCGAAAAGAATGAGTACGGCCTGGGCCATTTAAAGACATCCGTCAATATCCCATTGTCGGAGCTTCGGGACCGTCTGGATGAGATACCCAGGGATCGCCCTGTGTATCTCCACTGCCGCTCCAGCCAGAGAAGCTATAATGCGTGTATGGCCCTTGTGAACCGGGGGTACAGGAATGTGTGGAATATATCGGGTTCTTACCTGGGAATCTGCCTGTATGAGTATTTTACAGATGTGACCACCGGGCGTGAGAAGATTGTAACTGAGTATAATTTCAAGTGATTTTTCCGGATAATTCCGGAGGCAGAGAACCGGCGGACAGCCGGTTCTCTGCTGTCCGGCAGGAACAGGGCTGTCAGGACATGACAGCCGCAAAAGGAGAGGACGGGAACGCTGCTGTGCCGGGAACTTCTGGGCCTGGAGGGAACGGGAAAGGACAGCTTCATACCGTCTGACAGGACCGAAGCCTACTACCAGTCGCGCCCCTGCAAGGCGCTGGTTGGACTGGCAGCGGCCATACTGGATGCTTATCTGGCAGAGCATTCCGGCAGAGCATAAGCTGGCAGAGCATTCCGGCGGGGTATAAGCCGGTCTGGCAGCCGGCCTCGTACGTCCCTGGCTTGTATGGATGCCGGTCAATTGGGAGACAATGACAGATAATGACAGACAATGGGGGTCATAAAGTGACCGGGAGGTGTATATGCACAGGTACAGCCGTTTACTTAAAATCCTAAAAATAGCCGTGGGAAGCATGCTGGCCATGGCGGCTGCCCAGGCGCTGGGCCTTAGATACAGCTCCTCTGCCGGTGTGATTACCCTGCTCAGTATCCAGGATACGAAGCGGGAAACCATACGGGTTACAGGCAGGCGGTTTCTGGCTTTCCTGGCGGCAATGGTCCTGGGGCCGGTATCCTTTGCATTGGCAGGGTACCGGCCTTTGGCAATGGGGATTTTTCTTCTGATGTTTACCCCGCTGTGTATGAAATGGGGCATACAGGAGGGGATATCCGTGAACACGGTCCTGATGACCCATATTCTGGCTGAGGGATCCATGGGAATGGCGGATATTGCCAATGAAGCCCTTCTGCTGTTTGTGGGCACGGGAGTGGGCGTTGTGCTCAACCTGTATATTCCCGGAACGGAGACAGCCATACGCTCTGCACAGGGGGAGATTGAAGAAACGTTCATCAGCCTGCTGAGCCGGATGGCATCAGAGCTGGGAACACCGGGAGAGAATGGGGAGCAGCCGGACGGCCGCGGGTTTCAGGCCCTGGAACAGGCATTGGGGCAGGCATTGGAGCAGGGCGAACGCAGAGCCTACGAGGGGATGGAGAACAGTCTTTTGGCGGACACACGCTATTATCTTGCCTATATGGGGCTGAGGAAGAACCAGTTTGCCATCCTTTGCAGGATGCGGGACTGCTTTTCAAGAATGGAGTCCACACCGGACCAGGCGCTGGTGGTGGCGGACCTGCTTCAATCTGTAAGCGGTTCCTTCCACGAAAGGAACAATGCCCTGGGATTGCTGGATGAGCTCGAACAGGTGAAATTACAAATGAAGGCCCAGCCTCTTCCTGTCCGCAGGCAGGAATTTGAGAGCCGGGCCTTACTGTACCTGGGTCTGCTGGAACTGGAACAGTTCCTGGTGCTGAAAAAGGAGTTTGCGCTGGGGCTGAGCCGGGATGAAATCCGCAGGTTCTGGGGAAGGGGATGATGACGGCCTGTGCCCGCCGCCATGGCCCGCCCCGGATGCCTGTGCCCCATTACCATCCACGAAAAACGCCAAAAGCAGCCGGTTTAAGTAACCTTTGATCTTAAGCCGGGGCGGCAAACTGCTCCGACAGCTTGAGGAACAGGGACTGGGCTTCGTCTCCCTGCCGGTTGATATAATCTGCTTCCGGAATTTCAATATCGTGAATCAGCACATTGCGGATCTTGCGCAGGGACACAATCTGGTTGATGCACTCCTTGTCCAGCAGATTCAGCCGCTTCAGGGTGTTGATATTGAAGGCTCCCCGCACCTTGGGGGAGTTTTTGGAGGAGACGCGGTTAAGCAGCTGTTCCAGGGGAACCCACTGGCTGAAAAAATATTCCACAGCATGGCGCTCGTCCTCGCCTATGCCGTCCTGGCCGGCCCGCAGCTCCTGGTAAATATGGTAACGCTTTTCACTGCCCGTAATCATCTGGTCAATGATCTGCTGGGAAATGTTGCGCCGGTCCTTCTCGAATTTCACGGATTTGAGTACTGGCTCCAGCTCTTTTACGCTGTTTATTTTCAGGCGGCTGCTGAGTTTGAACAGCAGCTCAATATTCCCCATGCGCAGCTCTATGTCCTCGGGACGGAAATTGTTGCTGAGATAATTATACAGGTAGGAAGCCAGCTCGTACTGGGAACCGAACTCTGCATTTTTGTTCCGTATGCGCTCATTGCCCGCGTTCTGCAAGCGCTCCAGGGCAATTTCCCCGGCAAGGACCAGGCCGTTCAGCTCGTCCAGAATCGCCAGCTCCTCATCGGACAGGGTTCCCTGCAGGGGCTTGTAGACCAGATCGTGCTCCACCTCGGACCAGGCGTGCATAAGGACCGAAGCCACCTGTATCTCAATGCGGGCCGTGGTATACTTTTTCTGGGAACGGTCCAGGGATTCCTCCCTCATATGAGCCCGGTAGTGGTTGGCCCAGTAACCGGAAAAACGCTTATTATAAGAAGGCGCCTTGGACTGTTCCGGAAACTGCTTGGTCTCCAGAAGGGTGAAAAGGTCGTTGATAAGGCTGTCCGCCTTGTCGCGGTCACCGGGGAAGTACAGTGACACCCTGACACCGCACAGATCTGCGATATCCTCGTATATTTCACGCATGTTTTTATAGGGGACCGCCCGCCTGGAATTGCGTATGAGGACCTTGCTTTTCAGACGCCCCGGGGCTTTGGCGCGGGAGGTCACGATGGCCCGTATACCGGCTGCCTGAAGGGCGCTCTCTAACTGCCGGGCAGCCATCCGGCCGGCTGTTTCATAAAAGTTCATCTTTTTCTTGTAATTCTCTATGAACTGGTTGATTAAATCCATATCTGTTCTCCGCATTGCTTTGATACCCAATATTATATAACATTTTCAGAAGGAAGTCACCCCTGTGGTAACAATTAGAATAAATAGTAAAATCCTGCTGGATTTAATGAAATTAAGTGTTATACTTAAGATATGAAAGTGCCGGAGAGCATCCGGTTATGAAGGATGGTACGTATGAAGAAAAGACTGATTCCCATTGTTCTTTTCCTGTCCCTGGTGGGACTGGGAGGCCTGTCCCTTGTGTCCATACACAATCTCCAGGGAAATGCCAGGGTCATCAACTATACAGGTGTTGTCAGAGGCGCCACCCAACGCCTTGTAAAGGAAGAATTGAAAGGGCGGACGGATGACGCCCTTATTGCGCGTTTGGACGGCATTATGGAGGAGCTGGCCACCGGGGTGGGGGAAAACCGCCTCATCCGTTTGAATGATCAGGCCTACCAGGAGCTGCTGTCATCTATGGAGGACCAGTGGCAGGTGCTTAAAGAAGAAATCATGCTGGTGAGGCAGGGGAAGGATTCAGAAGAGCTGTTTGAACTCAGCGAGCGTTATTTCCAGCTGGCGGATACAACCGTGACAGCGGCGGAGCAGTATACTGAGAAACAGGTGAACCGCACCAGCAGGGGATTCGGAATTCTGATACTTGGCGCCATGGGTGTGTGGGGAATCCTGGTATGGCAGGAGCGCAGGCAGGATAAGATGCAGGCCGTTATACGGGAAAAGGAAAATGCCAACCGGCAGCAGAAGCAGCGTCTGGACCGTATGTGGGATACGCTTCGCGCGCCGCTCAACGATATATCCGAGATGATGTATGTCTCGGATGTGGAGACCCATGAGCTGCTGTTTCTGAATGAGGCCGGGATGAGAAATTTTCATCTGGATTCCATTGAAGGAAAGCGCTGTTATGAGGTATTCCATGGACTCAGTGAGCCATGTCCGTTCTGCAGTGAGCATTTTACGGATTACGGTAATATTGTCACGTGGGAGAATACCAATCCCATAACAGGCCGCCATTATCTGTTAAAGGACCGCCTGATCGAATGGAATGACAGGCCGGCCCGTCTGGAGATTGCCTTTGATGTGACGGAAGCGGAAAAGGAGAAACAGAGCCTTAAGTTTGCCCTTCGCGCAGAGGATATGCTGGTGGACTGTGTGCGCAGCCTTTATGAGGACAGGGGCATCGGGGATACGCTAACCGTCATCCTTGATAAACTGGGACGGTTCATGAACGCGGACCGGTCTTATGTATTCATGCTGAGGGATGGTAAGCTGTACAATGAATACGAGTGGTGCGCCGAGGGTGTGGAATCCCAGATGGATACACTGCAGGGCCTGCCTCTGGAATTCATCGACCGGTGGCTTAAAATCTTTGACCGGCAGGAATGTATGGTGTTAGAGGATGTGCAGGATCTGAAGGAGAACTACAGGAATGAGTATGAGATTTTAACGGCCCAGGGGATCACCAGTCTGGTGGCGGCGCCTCTGGAACGGGACGGTCATTTCTGCGGTGCCATTGGAGTGGATAATCCTCCTTTGGAACAGCTGGTCAATATCGGCCCCCTTCTGCGCACGCTGGGTTATTTCCTTATGCTGTCCTACCGCAGGGATGAGAATGAAAAGGAATTAAACAGGCTCAGCTATCATGACACCCTGACCTCCTTCTACAACCGCAACCGGTATACTGCCGATACGGATAACCTGAGAGTTACGGATTCACCGGTGGGCATCGTATATCTGGATGTCAACGGCCTGAAGGATATCAATGATTTGAGAGGCCACGCATTTGGAGATAAGGTACTGGTGGAATGCGCCAGGAGGATGCGGGAGACGTTTGATGGAGCTGATTTCTACCGAATCGGCGGGGATGAATTTGTCATCATCTGCCGGGAATGGAGCAAGGAAGTATTTGAGGAAAAGGTGGAGCTGCTCAGGAAGAATTTTGAGCGGGATTCCATATGCAGGGCAGCCGTGGGCAGCCGCTGGGCAGAGGGAAGCGATGATTTGTCCCAAATTATTGCGGATGCAGATGCAAGGATGTATGAGGATAAGAAAGAATTTTACCGCCGGAGTCCTGTGTCCCGGCGCTACAGGCACCAGAGCGACGAGGTAATCAATCTGTCCAACCCGGAGGTACTGGCAGACGAACTGGGAAAGAATCATTTTGTGGTCTATGTGCAGCCAAAGGTTTCCTCTGCGGACCGGTCCGCGGTGGGGGCAGAGGCGCTGATACGATATCAGTCCAAGGAAGGGTCCATGGTGCTGCCGGGCAATTTCCTGCCCCTTCTGGAGGAAGCCCAGACCATCAGCCAGGTGGACTTCTTTGTCTTTGAATTTATCTGTTCCAAGGTAAAGGAGTGGGCTGACCGGGAGAAGCAGGCATTTCCTGTTTCAGTGAACTTTTCCAGGTTTTCCCTGGCCCAGCCCTCCTTTGTGGAACAGCTGGTGAAGCTGTGTGATAAATATGGAATCTCTCCGGGACTGCTGGAAATCGAGATAACAGAGAGCATACGGAACGCGCCGGAAATTGACTTAAAGGAGCTCATAGGGAAACTGCGCCAGGCAGGATTTACAGTTGCCCTGGATGATTTTGGAACAGAGTATGTGAATCTGTCCCTGTTATCCTCAGTGGAATTCGACGTGCTCAAATTAGATAAGACCATGGTGGACGACATGGTCAATAACCCCAAGGCCCAGGCCATCATTGAGTCCATAGCGGGAATCTGCAAAAAAATGGGAATCCGGGTGGTGGCAGAGGGAATCGAGACAGAGGAGCAGATGTCCGTGCTTCGTACCTGCGGGGTGGAGACAGCACAGGGATACCTGTTCAGCAGGCCCATACCCGTGGAGGAGTATGAGGAGAAGTATCTGTAAGTATACGGCTGTATACCATATGTCTGTATATCATACGGCAGTAAATACTCCTGGCCCTAGGTGGCAGGAGCCATCTTGTTTTCCTGGCGCCACTGGCGGGGCGGGATGCCGTATGTTTTTTTAAAAGCGCGGGAAAAATGGAGCTGGTTAGGATAACCCACAGCATTGCTGATGTCGTTTATGCTCAGCTCCGTAAGCTTTAGCAGTTCGGCGGCCTTGGTCATGCGGTAGCTGATAAGAAATTCCTGAGGACTCTTACCCACTGCGTCGCGGAAGATTTTGCCGAAGTAGCTGCGGTTCAGATTGCAGAAAGCGGCAATGTCCTCCACCGATATGTCGTTCTGGAAGTTCTGCTCAATGAAGGATGTGGCCTCACGGATATAAAAGTCCTGGAGACGGCCTGTCTTTAACAGCCTGCGGGAGGCAGAGGAGCGGGTCAGATAGTCCAGGAACAGATAAAGGTGGCCAATCAGGTGGAAGGGCGACTGGTCGGAGTGCCTGGCAATGTAGAGCATTTCATTTTTCAGATCCAGGCTTAGGTCACGGGCGTTGGAATGGTATACAGGGGCATCCATGGTCAGTCCTGCCAGCTCCAGGGCTTCCTTTACGCGGAGGCCGTCAAATTCCACCCAGGTGTACTCCCATGGATGGTTCTTGTCTGCAAAGTAGGTGTTGATCTGCTTGGGATAAATCAGGAACCCTTCCCCGCTTTTAATCTGGTAGGTGTGGGATTCCCCTTTGGAATCCGTGGATATGAGGGTGCCTGTGCCGGATATGCAGTAGTGGAACAGATAGTGGTTCCTGGCGTAGGGACCATAAGAGTGCAGCGGTTCACACTGTTCCCAGCCGTATTGATATAACCCCAAATCCACGAAGCGCTCGTTGGGAAATATAGAAAACAGTACATTGCTCATTGCCTGAAAACCCCCTTTTTAATCATTATATACCCAAATGCCAGCCTATATCAAGTTATAGGTATAAAAATAGCATTTGGGTATATTTTTTGTGTAAGCAGAATATTTACCTGCCTTAAAACCCATGATATCATGTAGTTATCAAAGAAATCCGGATGGAATGAAGGCGACAAATTGGATGGTTTTAGAATAGAAGGAACAGGGATGACAGGGGGTATATTATGCTTAAAACGTTCAGAAAGGGAATTCTCACAGCGGCCGCAGCCGTGCTGGGGGCTGCTTTGCTTGGAGGATGCGGCTCCGGAACAAGGGCCTCGGATGGATTGGTGCATCTGAACTTCCAGATTTGGGACAATGCCCAGAGAGGCGGTATGGAAGCAGTAGCCAGGGCTTATATGGATAAGAACCCGGAGGTGGAAATCCAGGTTCAGGTTACCAGCTGGGATGAGTACTGGACCAAGCTGGATGCGGCGGCAGAATCAGGACAGCTGCCGGACATCTTCTGGATGCACACCAATCAGATTCTTAAATATGCGGATTATGGAAAACTGGAGGATGTGACGGATTTATATGACGATGTGGAGCCGGATTATTATACCACCCATTTTTCGGATATTTCGCTGGCAAATGCCAGGGGCTCCGACGGGCGGATGTATGGGGTTCCCAAGGATAAGGATACGGTCTGCCTGGTATATAACAAAGAGATGTTTGATGCGGCAGGGGTGGCTTACCCTGATGAGTCCTGGACGTGGGATGACCTTACGTCGGCTTCGGCTCAGATTTATGAAAGAACCGGAAAATACGGATATATGGCATATGCGGATGAGCAGCTGGGATACTGGAATTTCGTATACCAGGCAGGAGGCTACATACTGAACGAGGATAAGACCAGGGCAGGGTTTCTGGATTCCGGCACAAGGAAGGCCATGGAATTTTATATCGGCCTTCAGAAGGAGCCGTGGTGCCCTGATCAGAACTATTTTGCTGAGACGGCTCCGGGCAACGCATTCATGTCAGAGCAGGGGGCCATGTACCTGGAGGGAAACTGGAACCTTATTTCCTTTATGGAGAATAACAAGGAGATGATCGGAAAATGGGATGTGGCCGTGCTTCCCAAGTGCCCGGACCCGGTCCGGGGAGACGGCAGAGCCACCATATCCAACGGCCTGTGTTATTCCACCGGAGCCAAGGGAAAGAAGCTGGAATACGCAAGGGATTTCCTGAAATTTGCAGGTTCCGAGGAAGGACAGAGGGTCCAGGGGCTGTCAGGCGCAGCCATACCGGCCTACAAGGGGCTGGAGGATACGTGGATAAGCGCCTTTGACCAATATGACTACAAATTGGATGTCCAAAAATGCGTGGATATGTTTCCTTATGGTGTACAGAGCGTCAACAATGCATCCAGACCCAACTGGAAAACCCAGATTAACGACCTGCTGTTAAAGATATACAGCGGTGAGCTGAGTCTGGACCAGGGACTGGAGGATATGCAGAAACTGGTGGACGAAGCAAAGGCGCCGTAATGATGGCAGGACTGGAGGAGAATGATGGGTAAGAAACAATATTTGACAGAGGATGCAAAATGGGGCTATCTGCTCATTGCCCCTACGATAATAGGTCTGATTGTGCTGAACGTGTATCCGTTCCTGCAGACCCTGGTACTGAGCTTTTCCACCACCCATCCCTTTGGGTACTATGAGGTCAGCGGAGTGGAAAATTATGTGCAGATGTTTGGGAACAAGGAGTTTTGGAAGGCAACCTGGAATTCCATTTACTTCTGTATTCTGACCGTGCCCCTGGGAATTTTCCTTTCCCTGCTGACCGCTGTGCTGCTCAATGCGAAGATTCGGGCAAAGGCTGCTTTCAGAGCCATTTATTTCCTGCCCATGGTGGTTGCGCCGGCAGCCATAGCCATGGTGTGGAAATGGATTTTCAACGCAGAGTACGGCATTATCAACCAGATCATCGGAAGCAGAATAAACTGGCTGACCAACCCCAAGCTGGTGCTTCCGGCCTGTGCGGTGGTGGCAGTCTGGAGCGCCGTGGGATATGACGCGGTTCTGCTGCTGTCAGGAATACAAAATATATCAAAGAGCTACTATGAGGCCGCCAGCCTGGACGGGGCTTCCAAAATACAGCAGTTTTTTAAGATTACGCTTCCCATGGTGTCGCCCACCCTCTTTGTGGTGTTAATCATGCGGCTCATGGCATCCCTTAAGGTGTACGACCTGATTTACATGATGGTGGACCAGACCAATCCGGCCCTTACAAATGCCCAGTCACTGATGTATCTCTTTTACCGTGAGTCCTTTGTGGCAGGAAACCGTGGGTATGCTTCCGCTATTGTTGTGTGGACCGTACTGCTTATAGGAGCCGTGACAGCTCTGCAGTTCTGGGGACAGAAGAAGTGGGTCAACTATGAAGTTTAGGATGGAGGGAAAATATGAAATCATTGGAGACAAACCGCAGTATTAATACCGCCCTTGTGTATGCGGCCCTGGGAGCGGGAGCCCTGCTTATGATATTCCCGTTTATATGGATGGTGTTCACCAGCTTTAAGTCGGCAGGGGAGAGCGTACAGATTCCGCCGACCATCCTGCCGAAGCAGTGGATGAAGGAGAACTACCTGCGAGCCATCGCCTCCCTGCCCTTTATGAAATTGTATGTGAATACGGCGCTGCTGATTCTGTTTCGGGTGCTCTGCGCGGTGGCGTTTTCCTCAGCAGCCGGGTTCGCATTTGCAAAGCTTAAATTCAGGGGAAAGAATCTTTTGTTCTCCCTGGTGATTGTACAGATGATGCTGCCGTCCCAGATATTTATTATTCCCCAGTACCAGATGTTAGCCAGAATGGGACTGACAAACAGCATGTTTGCGCTGGTATTTCCGGGGTTAGTCAGCGCGTTCGGCACCTTTTTCCTCAGGCAGGCTTACATGGGCATTCCGGATGAGCTGGGGGAGGCCGCATACCTGGACGGCTGCACCAAGTGGCAGACCTTTACCAAGGTCATGATGCCTCTGACCAAGGCCAGCATGGCTGCCCTTACCATCTTCACTGCAGTGTTCGCTTATGCAGATCTGATGTGGCCTCTGATTGCCAACACGGATCTGAACATGATGACCTTGTCTGCCGGTCTTTCTACCCTGAGAGGGCAGTTCACCACCAATTATCCGGTGCTGATGGCAGGCTCTGTCCTGGCTATGGTTCCCATGGTGATTCTGTATCTGGTATTCCAGAAGCAGTTTATAGAAGGAATTGCAATGACAGGCGGAAAATAGAGATGGAGATAAAGATAGAAAACAGAGACGGATAACAGAGACGGAGGATGACACATGGCAATACAGTATCAGGAAAATGGAAGGATATTCACCCTTCACACGGACCACTCCACATATCAGATGAAGGCAGATTACTATGGGAATCTGCTTCACCTGTACTACGGGGACAGGACAGAGGGCTCCATGGAATATCTGCTTACCTTTGGGGACCGGGGGTTCTCACCCAATCCATATGAGGCAGGTGACGACAGAACCTATTCCCTGGACGCCCTTCCCCAGGAATATCCATATCAGGGCTCAGGGGACTTCAGAAGCCCTGCCCTTGCAGTGGAACAGGCTGACAAATCCTATGGGCTGAATCTGCGCTATGGAGGATATGAAATAAGCAAAGGGAAATACAGCCTTCCAGGCCTTCCTTCCATGTATGGGGAGGGCCTGGAGGACGCAGAGAGCCTTAAGATACACCTGACAGACCAGGTCAGCGGACTGGCGGTTACGTTGCTCTACGGCGTATTCCCCGGATACGACATTATTACCAGGGCAGTCTGTGTGAAAAATGAAGGGAATGGCCCGGCAGCCCTGAAACGGGTATACAGTGCATGTCTGGACTTCCTTCACGGGGAATACGATCTGATTCAGTTTTACGGACGCCACGCAATGGAGCGCAATTTCCAGAGAACCGCCCTGTGCCACGGCGCCCAGGTCATAGGAAGCCGCAGAGGGACTTCCAGCCACCAGTATAATCCATTTCTGATACTGGCAGGACGGGAGACAACCGAAAACCATGGCCCCTGTTACAGCATGTCCTTTGTGTACAGCGGGGCCTTTAAGGCAGAGGCGGAGACGGACCAGTACGGTCAGACCAGGATGTCTATGGGGCTTCAGGATGAGATGTTTTCCTATGAGCTTAAACCTGGGGAGATTTTCTTTGGGCCTGAGGTTATCATGGGGTACAGCGGCCATGGGCTGGGTACATTGTCGCGCAGCATCCATAAGGCCATGCGCCGCAGCCTTTGCAGGGGAAAGTACAAGACCATTCCCCGGCCTGTGCTGATCAACAACTGGGAAGCCACCTACTTTGATTTTACCGGGGAAAAGATACTGGATATCGCAAGACAAGCAAAGGAACTGGGCGTGGAAATGATGGTGCTGGACGACGGATGGTTCGGAAAGCGGGATTCGGATTGCTCCGGTCTGGGAGACTGGCAGGTAAACGTAAAAAAGCTGGGCGGTTCCCTGGGCAGCCTGGTTAGCCGGATTAACGGCCTGGGAATGAAATTCGGAATCTGGATGGAGCCGGAGATGGTGTCTGAGGACAGCAGTCTTTACAGGGAACATCCGGACTGGGCCTTTGCTGTGCCCGGAAGAAAGCCGGTCCGGGGCAGAAGCCAGCTGGTGCTGGATTTTTCAAGAAAAGAGGTGGCGGATTATATTTTTGACAGTATCTGCCGGGTCCTTGACAGCGCCCATATAGAGTATCTGAAATGGGATATGAACCGCAGCATAGCGGACGTATATTCCGCGGCAGGTAAAATGGCGGGTGGAGACAGTCCGGGCAGTATTTTGTACCGGTATATGCTGGGACTCTATGACTTCCTGGAGCGTCTGACAAAGCGCTATCCGGACCTTCTGATTGAGGGGTGCAGCGGCGGCGGCGGGCGTTTTGACGCAGGCATGCTGTATTACACGCCCCAAATCTGGTGCAGTGACAACACCGATGCGGTGGACCGCATCCGGATTCAGTACGGAACTTCCTTTGGCTACCCAATCAGCGCAGTGGGTTCCCATGTATCAGCAGTGCCAAACCACCAGACAGGCAGAATTACGCCCATGAAAACCAGGGGAGTGGTTGCCATGGCGGGAAGTTTTGGATATGAGCTGAATTTAAGCGCCATATCGGAAGAAGACAAGAATTGCGTGAGGGAGCAGATAGACGCGTACCATAAATACTGGCATCTGATTCATGACGGGGCGTATTACCGGCTGACGAATCCCTTTGAGGACAGGGAAGCGGCCGCATGGCTCTTTGTGAGTGAGGATAAGGGGGAGGCGCTGTTAAATACAGTTGCTCTGGAGACCCACGGCAATCCGCTGTCATTGTATATTCCTATGGAGGGGCTGGATCCCGAGGCCATGTACAGGGATGAGGATACAGGGACCGAATATCCGGGAGCAGGCCTTATGTCGGCCGGAATCCCCATTCCGTCCGGGACAGGGGAATACCAGGCGTTCCAGGTACATTTAAGGAGGATATGAAGGGGATGAAGCGCGATAACATCTACAGAAAACGTCTGGATAAGCATATGGACGAACTGAAATGGCTGTATATGGAGCTCTACAACAGTCAGGATATGTTTGACGGGCTGTTAAAGGGAATGGAAGGGTTTTACAAGGAGCGCGCAGGGGGGCTCAGAGCGCTGGATGCTGCCAGGGAGGAGGACCCGTGCTGGTACAGAAAGAGCTCCATGCTGGGCATGATGATGTACGCGGATCATTTTGCCGGCAGCCTGAAGGGCGTGGAAGGCAAGCTGGATTATATTGCTCAGTGCCATGTGAATTATCTCCACCTGATGCCTCTTTTAGATACCCCCAGGGGGCGTTCGGACGGAGGTTATGCCGTATCTGACTTCAGAAAGGTGAGGGAGGATTTGGGAACCATGGAGGACCTGGAGCAGCTGGCCCATGAATGCCACGACAGAGGCATCAGCCTTTGCCTGGATTTTGTGATGAACCATACGTCGGAGGAGCATGGGTGGGCGAAAAGGGCAAGGGCAGGGGAAAAGGAATATCAGGACAGATATTTTTTCTTTGACAGCTGGACGGTTCCCTCTATGTTTGAGGAGACGGTGCCCCAGGTATTTCCCGCCACGGCGCCGGGAAACTTCACTTGTCTGCCTGAAACAGGGCAGTATGTGATGACCACCTTTTATCCTTATCAGTGGGACCTGAATTACAGAAATCCTGTTGTCTTTAATGAGATGATGTTCAATTTTCTTTACCTGGCAAACCGCGGGGTGGATGTGCTGAGGATTGACGCGGTTCCCTATATATGGAAGGAATTGGGGACGGACTGCCGCAATCTTCCCAGGGTCCACACCATTGTAAGGATGATGCGCATGATTGGCGAAATCGTGTGTCCCGGTATCCTGCTGCTGGGGGAGGTGGTCATGGAGCCGGAGAAGGTGGCTCCTTATTTCGGAACCGTGGAAAAGCCGGAATGTCATATGCTCTACAATGTGACCACCATGGCGGCCATCTGGAACACGGCGGCCACAAAGGATGTAAGGCTCTTAAAAAGCCAGATGGAGACGGTCAGTTCCCTGCCCTCCGCCTGTACCTTCCTCAATTATCTGCGGTGTCACGATGATATAGGCTGGGGACTGGATTATCCTCTTTTGGAAAGGTGGGGGATGAGGCAGGTTCCCCATAAGAAATTTCTGAATGATTTCTTTACAGGAAGGATACCGGAGAGTTTCAGCCGGGGCGTCCTGTACAATGACGACCCGGCCACGGGCGACGCCCGGTTCTGCGGAACCACCGCCTCCATGTGCGGTGTGGAAAAAGCAGGATTCTGCCATGACAGGCAGGCCATGGAGGAGGCTGTCAGGCTGGATACCATGCTCCACGCGTTCATGCTGTTTCAGTCGGGCATCCCTGTGCTTTACAGCGGGGACGAGGTGGGACAGGTCAATGACTACACCTATAAGGACAATCCCGAAAAGGCACCGGACTCCCGGTATATACACAGGGGAGAATTTCAATGGGATCTGGTGGAACGGATAAATGAACCAGAAACAGTCCAGAATCGTATTTTCCATAATCTGGAACAATTGGAGGCCATACGGGCCGGGGAACCCCTATTGGATGCCGGGTGTCCTTTCCGCACCTTGGAGACTTGGGACAACTCTGTCCTGGGTATGGTAAGGCAGGACGGCAGAGGCAAAAAACTCATCGGTCTCTTTAATTTCAGCGGCGAACGCCGTACTGCGTGGGTTGATGAAAGGGACGGAATGTATGGGGATATGGTTACAGGAGATCTCATGGAAGCATCCGGTGTCAGTCTGCCTGGTTACGGATTTCTGTGGATGAAGCGTCAGTGCGGATGACAAAGCCGTATTCCGCCGTGCTGTTGTCATCCCACCGGCAGTTTACACGAAAACCTCTCAAAATACCTGCTTCTTCATACGAAGACATATCAGAACTCAGTAAAGCCGCGCTGTTGATATCCAGGGTAAAACAGGCCGCGCTGCCGGAACAGGCCAGGGTGAATTCCTCTGTGACCTGTTCCGTGTATTTCGGGGAGCCGTCGCCGCGGAGTATGAGGTCCTGAACCGTGACCGAATCTGGGACCGTGCTTTCCCTGAAATCCAGGGAAATATCTGTCCCCAATTTGACGTAGGGAATGTCCGGCACCTTTCCGACCAGATAGGAGAGAGGTTCGGCTCCGCAGGCAATGACAGCCTCTGCTGTCCCCTCATCATCCGGCGTATATAATTGATATCCTCCTGAAAAAGAAGGAATTTCCGTTTTGTCCGGTCCGTATGTGACAAGGAGCTGCGGGATGGCGGTGGGCGGTGTTATATGAGAATCCTTGGTTTTGTCAGCCGCGGTTATACCGGGGCTGTATGTGATGGCATACTGTCCGTTCCTGCCTTGGGGATTTGTGATATTTCCCTGTAAAACCAGCTTCCTGCCGTCGCTGGAAACCAACTTTCCCAGGAGAATGGAGTTATAGGTACCGCCTTTCTGGTGCAGCAGGTACCAACGTGATACGGCAGCCGTGCACAGGACAGTCAAAATAAATGCGAAAATCAATACAGGAATCAATCTGTGTTTTTCTTTCATGAAACGCTCCCTTCCTGCCAATAAAGGCCAATCATATTTCCGGACCATCATACTTCCATACAACCAATATAATACAATCAGCTCCATAAGACTTGAAGAAAAGCTGAAAAATTCTTACGATTCCATGAGAAAGGGGAATGGGAAAAAACATGAGGGAAGCTGTGATTTTGTTATTGATACTTTGGGAAATGGGGTGTATTCTTTAGGAGAGAAAAATGGAAATGAAAGAGGAACCTTCATGAGTCACTATGAATTAATTGGTTTTGATATGGACGGCACCATACTGAACAGCCAAAAGACCATATCACACCGTACGCTTGAAGCCGTAAACCGCGCCGCCCGTATGGGAAAACGCGTCATATTATCCACCGGCCGCTGTATCAGCGAGCTGGAGGAATTCAGGGATGTCCTTGCCAATGTCAGCCACTATGTATGCGAAAGCGGCGCCCTGATTTACGACGCGGTGAACCAGAGCATCCTCCACTCAGAGACCCTGCCCCGGGATTTGGTGGAACAGGTTCTTGAAACAGCTGCCCATGAGGATGTGATGGTATACATGATGAGCGGCGGACAGGCTCTGGCAAACGCAAGCCAGGTGGCGGATACCAGTCATTACCATATGGGCGTCTACCAGGAGATGATGGACCGGGTGGTGAATAAGACGGATGACATTGGGGCCCTTTACAGGAAACATCCCTTCCCGGTGGAGAAGCTGAACCTGTTTTCCGCCTCCGCTGACATCCGGGAACGGCTTCATTCCAGGATATGCGGGCTTCCCCTTGCTATTGCCTTTGCGGAAGGCGCTTCCCTGGAGCTGTCCCCCCGTAATGTCAGTAAGGCCAGCGGCCTGGTGTGGCTGTGCGGACATCTGGACATACCGCTTCATAAGACCATCATTGTGGGAGATGCCGATAATGACGCCCAGGTGCTTCGGATTGCCGGTCTCTCTGTTGCCATGGGCAATGCCCTGCCGCACATAAAGGAACTGTGCGATGTGGTGGTGGCTGACAATGACCACGACGGTTGCGCCGAGGCAGTGGACCGTTACCTGCTGGAAGCGTGAGATTCGGGTACGGCGGGCAGACGGACCAGGAAACAGGCGCCTCCGTCCGGTGAATCCGACACGCTTATGGTGCCTTTGTGGAGCTGTACCAGCTCCTTTGCAATACTGAGCCCCAATCCGTAATTCTGCTTGTGGCTTCTGGCGCTGTCTCCCCGGTAGAACCGGTTAAATATATGCTTCTTGGTCTCGTCATCCATGCCGCTGCCCTGATCTGACACGGTGAGGCAGACTATGCTCCGGCTGCGGGAGAGCAGATGCTTATCTGTCTGTACGGATGCGGCAACAGTGACACTGCGTTTTTTTGGCGTGTAGCGCAGGGCATTGTCCAGGAGGACGGCAAAAATCTGTTCCAGGCGGTTTTCATCGCCGTATATCCTGGGAAGTGAGGCTTCGGGCAGGTCCAGCTTCAGGCAGACGCCCTTGTCCTGGTACAGCGGTTCAAACCGTTCGTAGATACTGATTAGAAGGGTATCCATGTCCAGGGAGGAGGTCCTGAGACTCCACTGTCCGGTGTCGGCCGAGGCCAGAAGCAGCATGTCCCCCACCAGACAGGACATGCGGGAACATTCCCGGTCTATATTAGCCATGAATTTTTCTCTCTGGTCAGGAGCTGTCCGTGCAGCGCATATGCTGGAGCGGATGACGGCAAGGGGAGCCCGCAGCTCATGGGATGCCGCCGCTATAAATTCATTCTGCTGTTTCTGGCTTTCTGCCAACGGTTTTAAGGACTTCCCCACCAATATCCAGCTGACGCACATCAGCGCGGCGATACCAGCCAGATTGAGAAGAAGGAACAGGATACCCTGACGGAACAGGCCGAATCCCATGGAGTCCTTGCTGGCCAGCAGTGTAAGGCTCTGAAATCCTGTCTGCGTGGGAAGAACAAGCACGCTGCCCAGATAGGTGTCATTGCTGTCTCCTGTCACTGTAAATACAGAGCTTCTGAGAAGAGATGAGGATACCGGCCTTGATGACGGGTCAATGCGCTCGGCCATGGCAGCTTCCCTGGCCCGCATGATTAAGGTGTCCCGCCTGGTGTCCGGAGTCCAGGAACCGTGGTAGAGAAGAGGCCTGCCGTTGTCCTCGATATGTATAATCAGGCGGTTATCGCTTTCCAGCCTGGACAGCCAGGTACAGCTGACGGTGGAGCCGGACTGGAGCCGTGAGGTGATGTTCAGGATTTGGTTCTGAAAGGAGTCCAGGTTTTTTTTATTGAATTCCCTGGCGCTTATGACCAGGATGCCGATGACCACCAGGGTCAGAATCAGTCCGGTGGTAATGGTAAAAAGGGCGGTAAGCTGCCGCCGGAGCCGCTTAATCATGGGTCCCTCCGATTTCCAGGCGGTATCCGATTCCGTGGACCGTCTTAATCTGGGGCAGGGCTCCTATGGATTTGAGACGACGTCTCAGAAAATAGATATAGTTGTCCAGATTCCCCTCCTCCACATCTGAGTCAGGACCCCATATGTAAGAGAGAATCAGCCCCCTGGGGAGGACCTGGCCCTTATTGCGAATCAGGTATTCCATCAGGGCGGATTCGCGTTTGCTCAGCTGCAGGGTTCCCAGGGGTCCTGTGAGCTCCCTTTTCTCCGGATCCAGGCTGATGTTGGAGCAGGCGGCCGAGGGACTCTGCTTAAAATTTCCCGGCCGCCTGGTAAGGGCCCGGATTCTGGCAAGCAGTTCCCCGGCAGCATAAGGCTTCACCAGATAATCGTCGGCGCCTGCGTCCAGGCCGTCAATCCTGTCGTTGATGCCGTCCAGGGCAGTGGTGATGATGACCGGTGTGGTAATATTCATTCTCCTTAAGCCGCCCAGGACGCCAAGCCCGTCCATCTGGGGAAGCATCCGGTCCAGTATGATCACATCGTAGGGGTATTCCGATGCATAATAAAAGGCTTCCTGCCCCTGGCCGCAGCAGTCAGTCTCGTATCCCGCCCGCTCCAGCTGGAGCTTTATGGCGTCACATAATTCCTTATCATCTTCAACCAATAGAATCCGCATTGTACCATCCTCATTGTTATTGATATATAAAACCATTATATCAGACAAATCTCTAAAAAACCTAAAAGAAATTCTTCCAAATTTTAAGTTTTTTTAGAGATTTGTCTGGTATGATACAGGGGACATGAAGATTGTCCGGGAGGAGAAATGACAATGAAAAATAAACTTATGAGCCTGTGTCTGGCTGTCAGCATACTGTCAGGATGTTTGTGGGGCTGCGCTGCGCCGTCCGGTACAGCAGGCGGCAGCACAGGTGAACAGCAGACAAAATCAAAGACACAGGAGGAAAAGCAGCAGGAGGGACCGATGGGGAGATATGCGGAGAGCAGTATAAGCATTTCCCTGGAAGAAGGGGAGACAGCCGCCGATATCATCCAGACAGGGGACCAGGTGCTGGAGCTGTATACGGTCAAAGACAAAAAAGCTTCCAGATACATATGGACGGGTGAAAAGTGGGAGAAACAGGACAACAGCCTGCTGGAGGGACTGGAGTTTCCGTACGGGACCCTGCATATGATATGGGGAGAGGACAAAAACCGGTATGTGCTGTACCAGGGCGGGGATGATTATAAGACATATATGATGAAGCTGACAGAGGGACAGGAACCCATGATGCTTTTGGACCCGGTGTTTTCCGTTAAAAATGACCAGGGATATTACGATGTGAGGCCTGATTTTGCAGCGGTGTCCGAGGAGGGACTTATTTTCCTGTCTCACAGCAGGGTAACGGATGTGTACACGCCTGAAGGAGAACTGGTTCTTTCACTGCCCCAGCAGTGGAGTTCCATGGAATGGAAGGGAACAGGCCTGCTCAAGGGAAACCGGTATATCACGTACAGCGAAAGCTCCTATATCAGCTACGATATTTCCGGCATGTCGGCGTCCGCTAAAGAGGAGATACCATTTCAGTCACCAGATTTTGACATGTGGGCCCCCATGGCATCGGACGGCAGCGGGGGAATATACATTGCCAATCCCCGGGGAATCCACCATATGAACCAGGGGGGAAGCCTGTGGGAGACTGTGGCTGACGGCACCCTTAATTCCCTGAGCCTTCCAAGCGCCAATCTCAGGAAGCTGTTTGCGGGAAACCAGAATGATTTTTATGTCTGGATGTCCCAGGATGACAAGGAAGAGCTGAAGCATTATACCTATGACCCTCAGATGCCTTCCGTGCCCACCCAGACGCTGACTGTATATGGGCTGAACCTGGAACAGACAGATACCATTCACCAGGCTGCATCTATGTTCCAGCTGGAACACCCGGATGTCAGGGTGGAATTGATTGACGGCCAGATCACGTCGGGCAGCACCACGGTATCTGATACCATAAGAGCCCTCAATACAGAGCTTTTAGGCGGAAATGGTGCAGACCTGCTGGTTCTTGACGGTCTCCCGGCGGAATCCTATATAGAAAAGGGGATTCTTGAGGATATGAAGGATTTCTTAAGCCCCATGATAGCTTCGGGAGAGCTGACAGAGCAGGTGTCA
Organism: Enterocloster sp. 210928-DFI.2.20; assembly: GCF_020554465.1. Taxonomy (NCBI): domain Bacteria; kingdom Bacillati; phylum Bacillota; class Clostridia; order Lachnospirales; family Lachnospiraceae; genus Enterocloster; species Enterocloster sp. 210928-DFI.2.20. The sequence continues at coordinate 13,287 of NZ_JAJCHK010000047.1, read as the reverse complement.
AAGCCTTATACAGAGGAAAACGGGAGTATTTACCAGATTCCCACCAGGATGACGCTGCTGGCTGCCTATGGGGACAGCCAGGCCGCAGCCAGCCTGGTGTCCATGGAAGCCATGAGGGCCTACCAGGAGGATCCGTCCCATCTTCCCCTGCGGCCCAAAACCAATTATGAAAGTCTGCTGCGCCAGATACTGATGCTGCGGTACGATGAAGTCGTGGATATGCGGACAGGAAAGCCGTATCCGGATAAAATTAAGGAGCTGCTGGAGACAGTGAAGGTCCTGGGAGAGGCAAATGGCGCCAAGTCTGCCTTTGATAAATCCGAGGATGGGGGACGGGGCAATGTCTATAACCTTATGCCGGGATTGGACGGACTTTTGGGCAGCGAATATAGCCGTGTGGACCAGGGGATGAGTGCCGTTGCAATCGACAAGATAGATGGCATGTACAATATCCTGCTGCCTCTGGCAGTACAGAGAAAACACGGATTTACCATGGAAAATGTAAACGCCTCCTACCTGCCCTCAGGCACCATGGGAATCAACCAGGCCTGCCAAAATAAGGAGATGGCAAGGGAATTCATTCTCTTTGTGCTGGGACGCGACGTCCAGTCAAAGGACCTTTCAGACGGTCTTCCGGTCAATACCCTGGCAGTCCGGGACTGGGTGGATCGGGAAGATAATAAGGATACATCCGTTGCAGTCAGCGGAGATGACGGTTACGAGCTGACCGGCAGCTGGCCTACAAAGGAAGAACGCCAGCTGGTGTTTGATGTGGCGGCAAAGGCGGATCACCCCATTCGGATGGACCGGGTTTTGACGGATATTATCATCAATGAGACAAAGGGATATTTTGAGGGGAGATTGTCCCTGGAACAGGCGGCTCAGAATGCGCAGAACAAGGCAATGCTGTATTTTTCGGAGTAGAAAAGCTATAAATCAATCTTCCGGGAACCGATTTGGCATTTATCTCAGGAATCTGAGGCCATGGCTGTTCCTGGCCCCAAGTTTGGCGGGGACAGCCGTATTTGTGCTCATACCCTTTGTGAATGTGGTGGTCCGCTCCTTTTTTCAGGCAGTGGGCGGACAGTTTGTGGGAATGGAGAATTTTATACAGGTCTTTCACAGCCAGGCATTCCGGCTGGCTGTAAAGAATACCCTGCATTTTATCCTGGTGTGCATCCCTGTGCTGATGGCCTTTTCACTGTGGGTTTCCATCCTTATGACGGGAGCTGCGGACAGCCGGAGCCTGTATAAAACAACCATTCTGCTTCCAATGGCCATACCGGTGGCCTCCGTTGTACTGTTGTGGAAGCTGTTGTTTTATCCCCAGGGGATTCTTGACCAGATGGTGGTATGGGCAGGCGGGAGCAGCCAGGACTGGCTGAATCAGGGAAGTGCTTTTTATATCCTGGTATTGACCTATATATGGAAAAACACAGGCTACGATATGATGCTCTGGCTGGCCGGACTGGACGGAATTCCAAAAGAGCTTTTTGAGGCAGCAAAGGTGGACGGAGCCGGTTCCTGGCAGAGCTTTTTCCATATTGCTCTGCCGGGGCTGAAAAGTACGGCCTTTCTGGTGCTGGTGTTGTCTGTTATCAATTCTTTTAAGGTGTTCAGGGAGGCATACCTGATATCAGGGGATTACCCACATGAGAGTATCTATATGCTCCAGCACCTGTTCAACCATTGGTTCGTATCCCTGGACATTCAGAAGATGAGCGCGGCATCCGTGATGGTGGAGGTATCCATTATGATTCCGGTGCTGCTGTGGACCTGGAAAAGGAAAAAGAGATGATAAAACGTATTTTAATACATGCGGTCCTCGTTTTGCTGTGTCTTTTTATATGGCTTCCCCTTTTACTCATGGCAGGCAGCGCGCTGATGTCCGAAGGGGAAATGCTGGAACGTTTCGGCGCTGTCTTTGGCATGGGAAACGCTCCCATAAAGGCAGCTTTTATTCCCTCCTACCCAACCCTGAGCCCCTTTGTGGAGCTGCTTTTGGATTCACCGGGATTTTATGTTATGTTTTGGAATTCCTGTCTGCAGACCGGGCTGGTGCTGGCAGGGCAGCTGCTTATAGCCCTTCCGGGCGCCTGGGCCTTTGCCCATTTCTGTTTTCCCGGAAAGAGGGCATTGTTTCTTTTCTATATCATTCTCATGATGCAGCCCTTTCAGGTGACCATGGTCCCGAGTTATCTGGTCCTTAAGCGGTTCCATCTTTTAAATACCCATCTGGCTGTCATTCTGCCGGGAATCTTTTCCGCTTTTCCCGTCTTTATCATGACAAAATTCTTTGCATCCATCCCAACGCCTCTCATAGAGGCGGCCAGGCTGGACGGAGCCGGTGACTTTTCTATATTTATGAAGGTAGGAATACCGGTGGGACGGCCGGGAATCATTTCAATGCTGGTGCTGGGGTTCCTGGAATACTGGAATGCCATTGAACAGCCCATGACATTTTTAAAGGAGCAGAGACTCTGGCCGCTGTCCCTTTACCTGCCGGACATTACGGCTGATAAGGCAGGTGCTGCCTGGTCTGCCTCGGTCATTATGATGGTGCTTCCTGTTCTTTTGTTCCTTATGGGACAGGAGACGCTGGAGCAGGGGATTGCCGCATCAGGAATCAAGGAGTGAGAGTCAATGAACGTGAAAAAAGCAGCGGCCATATTCCTGGCCCTCATGGCTGCCCTGACCTTTCTGTCCAGAGCCATGGACTCCTTTACCGTCATACGGGTGAATACAGGGTTTGGAAAGCAGGATGTGGTTCTCTACACAATACAGGGAGAGGGAGAGCTTACTGCCGGAAGAACGGTATACATATCACTGCCGGAGAATATGCAGGTGGAGGAAATTGCAGCCAGGCCCGGACAATCCGTTAAGGCAGGAGACACGGTCCTGACCCTTCAGATGGAAGGACTTGAGGAGGAGCGCGACGCCCTGTCCCTGGAATACAAAAAGGCAGAGCTGGCGCTGAAACAGGAACAGATGTCCCTTGCCTCAGTGCCGCGGGTGACTGAAGAGACCCTGGCTCTGCAGCAGCTGGCCGCTGCCCAGATAGCCCTGGAGCTGGGAAACCAGGATTTTGCGGAGGCGAAGGAGGACCATGAGCAGGCATCCATTGAGCTGGAACACGATTATGTGCAGAAAAAGAACAGAACCAGGGAACAGGTGAAGGAGGATAACCGCAAGGCCATGAAAAGTGCCAGAAGATCATATGAGTCAGCCCAGAAATCCAGGGATTCTGCTGTGAGAAAGGCGGAGCGGGAGGTGGAGGATAAACAGAAAAAACTGGACCGTTTGGAGGAGCAAGGGGGGTCCGATGAAGAGCTGGAACGGGCTGAGCTGGAACTTGAGAGAGCGGGGGAGGATTTGGAGGACATCCGGGAGGAAGAGGACCTGAAGGTGGAGGAGGCCAGGGCAAAAATGTATGCGGCCGAGGAAGATTATGAGGATGTGGATTACGGGGAAAGGGAAAATCAGGACGACTTGCTAAAGGCGTATGAGGATGCATTAAAGGCTGAGGATGAGAAGCTTAAGGAAGCTGGAAGAAAGGTTCAGGATTTGGAGGAAGGCCTGTATCAGGCCATGGAAAAGGTGGAAAATGCGAGGGTATCGGATGCCGGTACAGCGGCAGGGGAAGCTGCCGGAAGGGAGATGTCCGGTCTGAAACAGGAGTCCATGAAGCTTGACATGGAGGAAATTCAGAAAAAGCTGGGAAAGATAGAGCAATTCATAGATAACAAAGGACAAATCAAGTCACCGGTGGATGGGGTTGTAGTGGATACCGGATTACAGGCAGGGGACAGGATACAGGACGGACACCAGCTCAGGCTGGCTGTGGGGGGCCTGGAGATGAGGGCACAGATTGACAAGGAGACAGCCGGGGCAGGTCTTCTGAAAAAAGGTGTCATGATGCAGGTGAAGATGGTGGGACAGTCAAAGAATGTGGAAACAGAGGTGGAATCCGTGGACCAGATGGCAGAGGACGGGAAAATCCAGGTAACAGCCTGGATACAGGAAGGCGAGGGAAGGCTGGGAGACCTGGTATCCTTTACCGTGAACATGGAGTCCGGGGCATACCCTTGTGTCATTCCCATTGAGGCACTGCGTGAGGATAATAAAGGATATTACTGTCTGGCTGCAGAGCCGGAAAAAACCATACTGGGTGACGAACAAAAGGCGGTGAGAATCCAGGTGGATGTACTGGAAAAGAGCAGTTCTGCCGCTGCTGTGTCAGGTCCTGTGACAAAGGATATGAAGCTGATTACAGAATCCAGCAAACCAGTGAGTGAAGGAGACCGGGTCAGGGTGGTGGAAGAATGAAAAAATGGATCATACTTATACTCATTGCCGCCTTATGGGGCTTTGGGACCATCCTGGCCTGGACCATGAGGGATGCCGGCTGCCATGTATTCATGTACTTTGGGGAAGGGGACGCGGTAGAGAAACAGCTGATTACCCATGCACTGGACAGTGAACAGGAACAAGGCAGGAATATGCTGCCTGAAATCACAGCATGGTCCCGTGCAAAAAGGCTGAAGGTAATGAACCCCGGACTGGGAAGGTCCGGGGAGGCGGACTGCATCGCTGTATACGGACTCATGGAAATGGCGTCATATTCCAGGCTGATTGGAGGAACATACGGCTACCGCTCGGACCAGGACGGATGCCTTATCAGCAGCGGTCTGGCCATGGAACTGTTCGGAGGTCTGGATGTAGCGGGAAAATACATCTGGTGCAGGCAGAAACCTTACAAGATACGGGGCGTCACAGATGACTCATCCCATGTCATACTGCTGCCTGCCAAGGACAAAGACGCCATGCGGTATATGATGTTTACATACGCAAGGAGCGGAGAAGGGCGTACGGGGGAGGAAGGGACATCCCATGGGATGGAGACAGGAAAAGCAGCAGCGGTAAATTTTCTTTACAGGAATGAGATTAAGTCCGGCAAGGTCCTGGTGGACGGAGCGTATGTTTCCGCTGCCGCCGGCCTTGGAGCGTGTCTGCCCCTGTGGATAACTTCGGTATGGGCGCTCTCCGTCCTGATGGGAAGAAGGGGGGCAAAGGCGGGAGCAAAGATGAGGGCAAAGACGAGGGCAAAGGCATTCATCCTGGCTGCCGTATTTTTTTTGGCGGGCTTATTCCTGGCATGGAAGCTGGAGCTTAAGATACCTCCTGATTTGATTCCCAGCAGATGGTCTGATTTTGAATTCTGGTCCGGGAAAATAGAGGAACTGCGTTCTGATATGGCGGCCGTGGGGGAGGCTGGGGATGTCTGGTGGCTGGCGCAGATGAAGAGCAGGCTGTTATTGTGTTTGTTCTGCAGCTTTGCAGGCACAGCGGGAGGCGTCCTGTGGGGAGTAAAATGTACAGGGCGTCCCGGAGAGTAAAACAGGTTCTCTCCGGGGCGCCCTGAAGCTGTGCGGTTTTGTTTACAACTGCCTTTGGTATATACTAATTCCGCTTTCCGCTGCCGTCCACATAATAACCGTCCGGTGTTGTCTGGTCTGCATACATGGCGCCGCTGCCATCCAGGTAGTACCAGGCCCCGTTGATGAACTGCCACCCGGTGAGCATGATGCCGCTGTCATTCATGTAATACCAGTGTCCGTTGATGAACTGCCACCCGGTGAGCATGGCGCCGCTGCCGTCCAGGAAATACCAGGCCCCGTTGATAAACTGCCATCCGGTGAGCATGGCGCCGCTGCTGTCCAGGAAATACCAGCGTCCGTTGATAAACTGCCATCCGGTGAGCATGGCGCCGCTGCCGTCCAGGAAATACCAGCGTCCGCCGAGATACTGCCACCCGGTGAGCATGACGCCGTCGCCGTTCATATAGTACCAGCGTCCGTTGACAGACTGCCAGCCACGGGTCATGGCTCCGTTTGCGCCAAGATAATACCAGGAGCCGCTTATTTGCTGCCATCCGTTCAGCATGTACCCGTCCCTGTTGAAATAATACCATGTATTATTGATTTTTTCCCAGGTATTAGAAGGGTATCCCCCATCATAGTATCTGTACCACCAGCCATACTGGTTCTGGATCCAGGAGCCGTTTCCATTGCTTGAAACCTGGCGTTCCGTGACCGTATTTTCATCGGAATACTCAGACCAGTCCCCGGCTCTGTCCGCATACCGGGCAATGGTCCGCACCCGGAAGGTGTAATCGCCGGCCCGGGTGATTTCATTTCGGAAGTCATAAGAGGTGCCGGAAGCAGTGACAGTGGTCACAAGATTCCTGTTGCGGTACAGGCGGACTTCATAATGCTTTATATCTTCTTCTGCCTTATCCCATCTGGCGCGGAATCCGCTCCAGTCCAGTCCCTGTATTTTACCGGGTTTTCCGTCTGCCTGGCTGAGATAGCACTCCAGGTTCAGGGTGCTGCCGCTGTCGGATATCTTGGCCTTGATAAAATCCGCGCCGCGTCCGCTGAGCTTGAAATGGCTGGATGTGGTGTAGGAGAAACGGTATCCGTCTGCCGCCTCCAGAACCACCCTGACCCTGGGTTTGTCTCCCAGGCTCCATACCTCCACATCATTGGTATACTCAGTGCTTTTTACGGTGAACTCCCTGCTGCCGGTCTTGGCAGTCACGGTCCCCGGTGCTTCTCCTGCTTTTGGGACAGGATCGCATGTGAATGATAATTTTACCGTGTCAATTTTTTCTGCAGCTGCAAATGCCGTAATTCCCATGAAAACAGTGAATATCATGAGAAGGAACAAACAGCGCAGAACAGGCCGGACGCAGGCCTTTGTGCCGCGGGCATTCCAATCTCTGGTCATCATATTCTTTTCCTCCTCAAACATTTCTCCCCGGAACCATGAGGCTGCTTGGGCCGCAGTGGTTCCTGTCATGATTTTATTATATTCCATTTTTATTATATTCCATGAGATAGCGTAGTTCAATTTCAAACCTATTACGTATCTTTACAATTTTCTTCCAAAACATCCCAGGCAATCGAAGCATCCCAGGCAATCGAAGCACCCCGGGCAATCAAAGCATCTCAGGCATTCAGGCGCAGAAAATCCTCATCGTCCAGCCCGGCTCCGGCGTGTTCCACCACAGCGGCAGATATACGGTTGGCTGTGCGGATGGCTTTGTCCATGGGAAAACCCTTCATGCGGCATGCAATCACTGCACCCATGTGGCTGTCCCCGGCCCCGGTGGCATCCACCTGCCGTGCCGGACAGCCGGGAATCAAGGCATGCTTTCCCGAAGGCTCCATATGGAACGCGCCATGGGCTCCCAGGGTGATGATGACATGATTGCGGGTAAGGGCTGTAAGACGGGAGGCAGCCTCCGGCAGACATGCTTCTAACCTGTATTCCCGGCAGGGGAGGTCCGCTTTGTTCCACGGTTTTTTATTCTCAGGGCTTCCTGTGATGCCTGTATATTCCAGGGCTTCATCTCTATTGAGATGCAGGATGGGAGACAGGGAAAACATGCGTCTTAGACTGCTTTGGGGGATGAAGCTGATTCTGGGACCCGGCGCAAAGTATACAGTGTATTCCGGGTGCTCTTCCAGGTAATCCAGTATGAAGCCCCCTGTATCCTCCTCCAGTTCCAACCCGCACACATAGACAGAGCCGACAGACAGGGATTCTGCCAGGCTGAACCACTGCCTTTCAAAACGGTATTCCGCGCCGTGAAGGGCCGCAAAGGTCCGCTCACCTGATTCTTCCACAAAACAGTAGCAGCAGCCGTTATCTGCCGCAGGCGCGGGGATGAGAATGGGAATCTGCTTCCGTTTTAGATGTTCCCTTACATAGTTGCCGTAAATCCCTGTCCCAACCGGAGAAAACAGGGTGTATGGGACACCGGACTGGCGGAGGATCTCCGACACATTATAGGCGCATCCTCCCAGGGACATGGACTGGCTCTCCACAATCACATCCTCGCCGGTAACGGGCAGATGGGGCAGTCTGACGGTCACGTCCGCTACAGTGGAACCGATGATCAATGCCTGCTTCAATTTTATTTCCTCCCATGAATCATATTTGTATATGGTGCAGTATAAGCACTGCTGCTTATAACTAAGGATATACTATTTGAACAGAGTATGCAATCCTGTGTAAAATGTAAGGGAAACGAAAGGGAAATGAATTTGCTTCCCGGGCCTGTATTATATACAATATTAGAAAGGGAAGGAAAATTAAGGAAGAAAAAGAAGAGGAGGGCAGTATGGACAGGCCAAAAGACCGATTCATTCATCAGTCCGCGTTTTTGTTTTATTTTTTTATGACAGCCGGAGTTTTAATCGTGGCGGCCGGCAGTCTGCTGCAGCATTATTTTGCGCTGAGGCATCCTGTGTTTATTCCCATGCACATAGAGCTGGAGATGTACTGGGATGGCGGTATGGATGAGGATACGATGGGGAGTACGGATGGGAATGCGGATGTAGATGCAGAGAGCCCTGCCGGTGAGGACAGATATGTGTGGAAGGAATTTCCCATATATTATATCCAGGACAGTGAGGATACCTCCAAAGTGGCGGAAATTACCTTTCCCCAGCTGGAAGGCATAGGGGAATACTGGATGACCCCATACGACGGAGCAGGCGGCCTGTTTCAGTCCTATTCGGGCTCTGTGCAGGACGGCCGGTACCAGTTTAAGCAGCTGTTTGTCAAGATGATGCTGCCGGCCAGAAGCCTTGGAGCCAGGGGAATCACTCTGGATACCATAAAAGTCAGATACGGCGATGGCGCAGAGGAGGAGGTGTCCATAGGCCAAATCATCCTTACTCTGGATAAGCCCATGGAATATGTTACGGTCACAGGAGGCTCGTCCAGTTCCGACGGAACCTCCATGACCCGCTATCTTGTGCAAAGGGACTGCCGTCTGGAAGGCTTTGAGATCCGAAACCCGGAACAGGTAAGAGGAGAATTCAAGGTTACAGTGGACGGAACGGATATATGGGAGTGGGAGCCTGCTGCAATGACAGAAGGGGATACCTTTCTGGTGGAATCTACATGGCGCGGGACCGGAGATATAAGGGAACAATTTGAACCCTATACCGCTCTGATTCAGTGGAAATGTTCTGACGGCTCAGGAGGAGAGTCCTGGTTTACCACGAACCTGGACCGGCAAAATAACAGAAACACAGACCGGTTTAAGCAGACATACCGTTACCTGAAGGAAAGGGGGATTAAACCGTGAATGAGGCCGTAAAATGGATGATGGCGGGAATGTTTCTTTTGTCATTTCACATTGATTTTATGGGGATACCCATAGTTCCGGGGATTGTGGGCTGCCTTGTGTTTCGCAGCGGTTTCAGGATGCTGGAACGGGAGGGGGACGGGGAAGGATTTGAGTGGAACCGTAAGATGGAACAGACAGGCAGACTGTGGCTGGGCATTACCATCCTGGACCTGATTCTGGCAGTGTTCATGAGACAGAGCACAGGGATATCCATACAGATCACGGCAGTCCTTATGCTGGCAGAGACAGCCTGCGGGTGCAGTACGTTGAATCATTACGGAGAGCTTGGCAGGCAGTATACGCAAAACTGCAAAAAAGGACCTTCCTCCCTTGGATACCTCATATGGATGACAGCAGGGCTGGCGTCCTATGAATACTCGGTTGTATTGGGAAGCAGCGGGTGGAATACCGCGGGAGCTGTGTGTGTAATAATTGGGCGCATCATGCTGGTAAAGGAGCTGGCAGTGTGGGCGCCCGGGGAGAAAACAGAAGAATGAAAAACATACCCGATGTCATGGAATCATTACATTCTTGTGTTTACGGCATCTCTCCTGATGAATGGTTTCCATTGTACTTTTTTGTAAAATAATGATAGAGAAGTATCAGCTTGAACCTGTCGTTGTCTTTGTGAAAGGGGTTGAGATTCAGCTGCTTCTTCAGCTGGTTTAAGCGGAATACCATAGTGTTTCTGTGTATGAAAAGAGCCTCCGCAGCCATGGATATGTCCATATTGCAGGCAACCAGGGCGCCTATGGTCTCCTGGGCAATGGGAGTAGCTTTGACATAGTTAAGTTCATTTTTGAAAAAGTGTTCAAAAAAGTGTTCCGGGATTTCGTATACAAGGTGTTCCGCCAAAAAGTCATCTATATAATAGATTCGTTTTTCTCTGTCCGGCCGGTTCTGTGCGTACCTGAAAACAGCCTGGGCAGAAATGAAGCTGTCGCAGTAATGTCCAATATCTGTTACGGTGAGCCCTACCCCGATACAGCAGGAAACAAAGTAATTTTTATTGATATACGTATAAATATTTTCAAGAAGCTTTATATCTTTGTCAGACTCTGCCCCCATTACATGACAAAGTATGAGTTCACTGTTTCCAAATGCTCCGATGATATCCTGACTGCCAGAGGAGGCCGCAAAATTGTGTATGGTCTGCAGAATGGAACGGGTAGAAGATATTTTTGATGCCGGATTCTTAAGGTCCTGTTCTATGCGGAATATGCACACAGCCCTGGGCAGAGACATATCAAAACCAAGTTCCGCGGCCAGCAGGGCGGTGTAAGTATCTTCTTCTGCGGTGGAAGGATGGAACAGATGATCCAAAAGCAGCATGGTATCGCTTTGCCGTACAGATTGCACGGACTGGCTTGGACGTGACAGGAATAATTGTATGACGGAGTCAGCCATTTTGGCAGCTGTCAGAACATCTTCAATATCCTTGGAGGGTATATAGAGGAACAGCTGATTTGACAGCGGAAGGGGGAAGGATAGTTTATAAAAAGTACCGCCCGTTGGGGCATGAACCGTAAGGATTTCTTTAAAACCGCTGTATTGTTCCGTTTGGGGAATAAGGCAGCGGTTTTCGCATGCCATTATTACACTGCCGGTATGGTCGATAATCACGATATGGGCGGTTGGAAATATGCTTTTAAAGGATTTATAAAGATGGGAGAGCTCTGTGTTTTGCATTGTATTCTGTTTTCTCCTTTTCTATCTCTTTCAGTAAATCCTGATGGGGAAAGGAGGCATACAGGTTCTGGGAATAGGATTTCCAGAGTTTTGCCTCGCCGGCAGAGACTTCTATGATATGCATGCCTTTTTCTGTCAGCAGGATATTTTTGCATTGCTGGTTAATCACATACTGCTGTTCCGTAAAAATCCAGTCCGTGGTCTCACGGGCCGCAGCAGCAATGATATCTTGTTGGGAAGGGCTTAATCTTTCCCAGGCGGTTTTTGATATATACAGCGCCTCTGTACTCAGATAGTATTTTAACCGCGTGATGAAGTCCTGTTCTTCATAAAATTTCATTCCCAGTGTGTTGCTGTAGGGATTCTCCTGGCAGTCAATGATACCGGAGTGCAGGGCGTCTTTTACGTCACCGTAATTCATCTTGATGGGGACAGCCCCCATATTACGGTAATATTCATCCAGGGATTCGGTAAACATGACACGCACCTTTTTCCCTGCCATATCCTGGGGAAGGCGGATGGGCTCCTTGCTGGTCAGGTACCGCCATCCCATGGTCCATATGTTTAAGCATTTAACACCGATGGAATCCAGTGAATGTTCTACATCTTTTATGATAATTGTATTCAGTATGTGTTTTGCTTCGGCGCTGGACTGGAATAAAAAAGGGAATTCCAGCACCCGGGAGCGGTTGTTGGTGAACTTGTTCATGACTCCGGTGGCAGCTACCACAAGGTCGATGGAGCCGGAACGGAGTATCTCAAACAGGTGCGCGTTATTGCCGGAGGTGGAGAGGGTGTGGATGTTTATATTGATAGTCCCACAGGAGTTTTTGTTTACCAAATCAGCCATTTTCTGCATACCCTGGTGGAGTACGGAGTTTGGCTGTATTACGATACCGGCCTGTAAGGTGATTTTCTGGTTCTGATAAAGGGAAAACGCCCGCAGTACCATGCGGTCATGGTCATTTTCCAGCGGGTTAAGCTTTGTCCGGGACTTTATTTTTGCAAAGCGCTGCAAAAGCGTATTTCTGTGGAGTCCCAGGGCCTTGGCTGCCTGTGACAGGTTTAGGTTTTCCCTGGAAAGGGCCAGGGCTGTCTCCATGAGGGCGGGAGAGCTGCCCAGGTCCTGGGCCAGGTTCTGGAAGCGGTTGTTCCAGTAGCTTCTGGGAATCAGGCTTACGGCGTATTCAAAAATAAAATCATGTATATTGAGCGCGTGTGAGGACTCTACATTGAGGTAATCATAGTTGGCGATGAGGAATAGGGCTTCCAGATAGCTTTGGCGCAGTTTGTATAAATCCGTATAAGTACTGCCTATGGTACAGTGCAGTTCCTCACCGTTATAATCACGGAAGGAGGTGACCATGGAATCGGCGTAATCATTGATTTCACGGACAGACATAGTGGACGCAAAGCTGGTATCTTTGAAAATAAGGTACCTGTCCGAACTTAGGAAGCCATATATATCCTCTTCGGAATACAATGAGGATGAGGTAATCAGCTGTTTGAGATAGGATTCCGAGGAGTCAAAACGGTAATGGGAGTGTTCTTTTCCATGCCGGTTAATCTCAAACAAAAGAGCGCATCTGGGGCAGTCGTATGAGTATTCAAACTCCTTCATGAAGGTGTCAATCTCAGGGCTCTTCTGACCAGTGTTGGCAATCTGGTTGATTAACATGCTTCTGGAACTGGCTGTCTGATTTTGGATATCAGATATCTGGGGAGAAATAAGCAATTCAGTTAACGTCTTCAGATAGGGAATCATGTAACCGGACTTTTTGTCAAGTATCATGAAGTAACATATGAGGGTTTCCTCCAGGATACACGGTTCTATTATGATGCCAAATCGGGAGGCAGCCGTCCCATAGTCATTGTCAGACGCGCAGAAGGCCGCAATCTCCTGCGCATATTCGGTGAATCCCTGGTGTGTGCAGGATATGACGGACCAGTTTGGATTCAGGATAAAAATGGGCTTACCGCATACACTGCGGACGCTGTTTATCAGATATTGAAGGTCCAGTTCTTCAAGATACATAAATGTGTCCCTCCTGTCTGTTATTATTTTAAGTATATCAAGTTTTACATAATATAAAAATGTGCTTTTGATACAATAAATAAAAAGATAAATTGGGAGAGATACACAGAAAATTGCTGAAATATATACAAGAGGGGGGAGATTACGGCGAAAAAGAGCATATTTTTACCTGCACATGATAAAGGAGTGTGCAGTTGATATAATAACCACCTCTTTTTATTAGTCCCGGCTGATATTGTTTTGCAATTGTGGCATTGCTATACTTAATGCATACAGGAAGTACAGAAACAGTCCATGAATACAATCAATGATCTCTCGGAATCTTGAGTGATCATGCCAGCAAAACTCTGGCATTGAA
>NZ_JAJCHK010000046.1:0-39928 GCF_020554465.1 Enterocloster sp. 210928-DFI.2.20 | reverse complement strand
AACTAAACATAAAAAGGGCCCTTTTCATAGAATTGGGGCGGGATTTTAACAAATCACACCCCAACTATTGACAAAGAGCCTTTTATTGAGCTGGTAAAGGAGAATTACCGGTAGCAAAAAGGCCTGATTTCCTGCGGGCAATACCCGTCTGTCAGGAAACCAGGCCTTTCTTCACTTTATGAAATCCGCTTTTTAACAGGAATACAAACAGACTACAGGCTGCCCTCAATCAGGTCCCATATCTCATCCCTGCCCTGCTTTGTCTCTGCCGAGAAAGGAATAATGATACCGTCCTTTTCCATGCCAAGGCCTTCCCGCACCATCTTTACGTGCTTCTGCACCTGACTGCGGTTAATCTTGTCCAGCTTGGTGGCAATGATGACAGGGTGGTATCCGTTAAAGATAATCCATTCATACATCAGCTTGTCGTTGGCCGAGGGTTCATGGCGGATATCAATGAGCAGGAACACCATTTTGAGCATCTGTGAATTCCTGAGATACCGCTCTATCATCTTGCCCCATTTTTCCTTGACCGCAACCGCTATCTTGGCATAGCCGTACCCCGGCAGGTCCACGTAATACAATGCTCCGTTGATGTTGTAAAAATTGATGGTCTGGGTTTTGCCCGGCTGCGAGGAGGTTCTTGCATAGGCTTTGCGGTTCATCAGCGCATTGATGAGGGATGATTTTCCCACATTGGACTTGCCCGCAAATGCAAACTCCGGCAGTGTATTCTCCGGCAGCTTGCTGGTCACGCCGCATACTGTCTCCAGATTCACGTCTCTTATTATCATATCTGTTTCTCCTAATTCCTATCCGCGATCTAAACAAAGGCCTCCGAAACCACATCCTCCATGGCCTTTACATACACAATGTCCAGTCCCCTGGTGATTTCTTTGGACAGCTCCGCCATATCCGGACGGTTCTTGTCAGGTACCAGCACCTTCTCTATATGGGCCATCTTGGCTGCCAGTATCTTTTCTTTCAGTCCTCCGATGGGCAGGACCCGTCCACGCAGGGTTATCTCCCCGGTCATAGCCACCTTGGCCTGGACACTTTTACCTGTCACCGCGGACAGCATGGCTGTGGCCATGGTGATTCCAGCAGAAGGTCCGTCCTTCGGCACAGCTCCCTCCGGGATATGGATGTGGAGGTCGTGCTTCTCAAAATAATCGTCGTCAATCCCGTACTCCGGGCACACGGACCGAACATAGGTCAGGGCTGTCTGGGCTGATTCCTTCATCACGTCCCCCAGCTGCCCGGTCATCAGGAGACTTCCCTTGCCAGGCATTACATTGACTTCTATCTGAAGGGTATCCCCTCCCACACTGGTCCAGGCCAGGCCGCGCACAATGCCGATTTCATCTTCCTCATTGGCATTCTCAAAGGTCACCTTTTCCTTGCCCAGGTATTTCTCCAGATTACTCTCCGTAATCTTGATGGACTTCTTCTTATCCTCCAGGAACTGTCTGGCAGCCTTGCGGCATACATCCCCGATGCGGCGCTCCAGATTCCTGACGCCAGCTTCCCTGGTATAGTTGTGTATTATTTTTTCAAGGCTCTTATCGGAAAATGTAATCTGTCCCTCCTTAAGGCCGTTGCGCTCCATCTGCTTTGTCACCAGGTAGTCTCTGGCTATGTGAAACTTTTCATTTTCCGTATAGCTGTTGACCTCAATCAGCTCCATGCGGTCCAGTAAAGGCCCCGGTATGGTCTGGGTGGTGTTGGCCGTTGCAATAAACAGGACCTGGGACAGGTCAATGGGCAGTTCCACATAGTGGTCCCTGAATTTTACATTCTGTTCCCCGTCCAGCACCTCCAAAAGCGCGGAGGAGGTATCGCCCTTATAGTCGCTGCTGACCTTGTCAATCTCGTCCAGAAGCATCAGGGGATTGCTCACACTGGCCTGACGCATGCCTTCCACGATACGGCCCGGCATGGCGCCCACGTAGGTTTTCCTGTGGCCTCTGATTTCCGCCTCGTCCCGGACACCTCCCAGGCTGATGCGCACGTATTTCTTATTCAAAGCCCTGGCCACGGACCTGGCAATGGATGTTTTGCCGGTTCCTGGAGGTCCCACCAGACAGATGATAGGGCTGGTGCCCTTCTTCGTCAGGGCGCGGACAGCCAGGTATTCCAGGATCCTCTCCTTTACCTGCTCCAGCCCGTAGTGATCCTCGTTGAGTATCCTCTCGGCATGTTTGATGTCGTCATTGTCCTTGGACATCTTCTTCCAGGGCAGGTCCAGCAGGGTTTCCACATAGGTGCGCAGCACATTGGCCTCCTGGCTTCCGGCCGGCATGTTGCGGAAACGCTCTATTTCTTTGTGGAGCTTTTCCTTTACTTCCTTGTCGGCCTTCAGAGTATCCAGCTTTTTCTGATATTCGTCTGCGTCCGACACAGCGTCCTCTCCCAATTCCTGGCGGATGACCTTCATCTGCTCCCTGAGAATATATTCCTTCTGGTTCTGGTCGATATCGGCCTTTACCTTTTCCTGAAATTCCTTCTTAATTCTGTATATCTCCATCTCGGTCAGCAGCGTATGCATCACTACCTCATACCTGGCTGACAGAGAACTGTTCTCCAGCACGGTCTGGCGGATGGTATAGTCCCATGGCAGCTGAATGGCGATCTGGTCCAGCATCTCATTTAAATCTGTAATAATCATCAGATTAGGCAGAATTTCTTTTGTAATCTTCGGATTAACTCTCCCATATTCTTCCAGTTTATCCTTCAGGATACGCAGCATGGCTTCCTGAGTCAGGCTGTCCAGATCATCCTCCTCCGCTTCTATGGCGGCAATCTCGCCCATCATAGCCGGTTCCTCAGCTTCCAGGCATAAAAGCTCAGCGCGTTCCAGTCCTTCCACCAGCACACGTACCACCTTGCCCGGCAGTTTCACCAGCTGCTTCACCACTGCCACAGTACCTACCTGGAACAAATCCCCCTGCTCAGGCTCCACAATTTCAGGATGTCTCTGGGCCACAAGAAACAGTTTCTGGTCTCCCACCATAGCCCGCTCTACGGCTGCCACCGATTTCGGCCTGTTTATATCAAAATGCAATACCATACCCGGAAGTATGGTCAGACCCCTGAGAGCCACCACGGGCATCGTAATCACTTGTTCTCCCATTCTCAATCTTCACCTCTTGTATCTTAACCATTTGAAAAGCCGCTGCAATGCAGGTGCCGGACCGGCCGGAAAACAGGCCTTCTGGTCCGGGTCATATCTGATTTGCAGCGGCCCTTTC
Source organism: Enterocloster sp. 210928-DFI.2.20 (assembly GCF_020554465.1). Taxonomy (NCBI): domain Bacteria; kingdom Bacillati; phylum Bacillota; class Clostridia; order Lachnospirales; family Lachnospiraceae; genus Enterocloster; species Enterocloster sp. 210928-DFI.2.20. Next base: position 36,677 of record NZ_JAJCHK010000046.1, on the reverse strand, counting down.
TCTCTTCTAAATTGTCACAGGAGCATGACAGCCTACGCAATTTCTCCTGTCTTACTGTCCCCTCTGAGCCGTTCTGACAACGGCTTCCGGGCAGATGCAGGAGGCATATCGCGGTATACTAATTCCGGCTGTCCTGCCTTTTTCACTACGTCTCTGGTAATGGTACAGATTCCGATAGAATCGTCGGACGGAATCTCATACATAAGGTCCATCATCACTGATTCAAGGATAGAGCGCAGTCCTCTGGCGCCAATCTTGCGGTCTACTGCCAGCTGTGCAATCTCCTCCAGAGCCTCCTGGGTGAATTCCAGCTTTACATTGTCCAGCTCAAACAGCTTCTGGTACTGTCTCATCAGGGCATTTTTCGGCTCTGACAGGATACGCACCATGGCATCCTTTGTAAGCTGTTCCAGTGAAACCATCACCGGCACGCGGCCTATGAACTCGGGAATCAGTCCGAATTTGGTCAGATCCTTAGGCTCCACCTTCTTGAGCAGCTCATCTATGTTCAGATCGTTCTTATTTGCCACCTCGGCGTTGAAACCAATGGAACCGGCGCTCAGACGCTGCTCCACAATCTTCTCCAGGCCATCAAAGGCACCGCCGCAGATAAACAGGATGTTGGTGGTATCAATCTGAAGAAGCTCCTGGTGCGGATGCTTCCTGCCGCCCTGAGGCGGAACGCTGGCAACTGTACCCTCCAGAATCTTAAGCAGCGCCTGCTGGACGCCTTCGCCTGAAACATCCCTGGTGATGGATACATTTTCGGACTTCTTGGTAATCTTATCAATCTCGTCAATATATATAATGCCGTATTCGGCACGGGAGATGTCATAATCAGCAGCCTGGATAAGCTTTAACAGAATGTTCTCCACATCCTCGCCCACATATCCTGCCTCTGTCAGTGCAGTGGCGTCTGCAATGGCAAAGGGAACATTGAGAATCTTAGCCAGGGTCTGGGCCAGATAGGTCTTACCTGAGCCTGTGGGCCCCACCATAAGGATGTTGCTCTTCTGCACATCCACATCCATGTTCTGGCATGCCGTCACCCTCTTGTAGTGATTATAAACCGCAACGGACAACACCTTCTTGGCGTCATCCTGTCCGATGACATATTCGTCTAAAAATGCTTTGATTTCCTTTGGCTTCAGGAGACGTATATCGGCCAGCGCAGGGCTCTCCCCTTCATCCTGGCCTTCCAGCTCCTCTTCCAGAATCTCAGAGCACAATTCTATGCACTCGTCACAGATATACACATTGTTGTTGCCAGCTCCGGCAATCATCTTCCGTACCTGATCCTGTGTCCTTCCGCAGAAGGAGCACCGAATCGTGTCATCTGGTCTCATTGGCATACGATACCTAACCTTTCATATCCTTTACTTGCTTTTTTACGTTACCGGCCTGATGTCTCAGCGCTGTACTGCAGCACTAATGATGTGCAATGATTTCATCAATAAGGCCGTATTCCTTGGCCTCCAGTGCAGACATATAATTGTCACGCTCTGTATCGCGCTCAATTACTTCCAGGGGCTTTCCTGTGTTTGCTGCCAGGATTTCGTTTAATTTCTTTCTTGTCTTTAAGATATTTTCAGCCACAATTTTAATCTCTGTGGCCTGGCCCTTGGCCCCGCCGGAAGGCTGATGAATCATGATTTCAGCATTAGGCAGCGCGAAACGCTTGCCCTTGGCCCCTCCGGAAAGAAGGAACGCGCCCATGCTGGCCGCCATGCCGATACAGATGGTAGATACATCGCATTTAATATAGTTCATGGTATCATAGATAGCAAATCCCGCAGATACAGAACCGCCCGGGCTGTTGATATACAAATGGATATCCTTGCCTGGGTCCTCTGACTCCAGGAATAAGAGCTGTGCCACCACAAGGCTTGCGGACACATCGTTTACTTCCTCGCCCAGGAATATGATCCTCTCCTTCAGTAATCTTGAATAAATGTCATAAGAACGCTCGCCGCGGCTGGTCTGCTCAATGACATAAGGTACTAAACTCATATAACCATCCTCCTAGTTATGAGCACTAAACGTCTGTTTTTCAGACACTTACGTGCGATACATGCCACCGTCTCCCGGCCAGGTATTTCACAAGTCCGGTGCGGTGACCAGTTCACTTATAAGAAACCAGGGAGATTCAAAGCCAGGTAAATAAGCGCTGTGAACCCCCCGTATCATATGTGAATTATACCAGTTTTGCTTCTGCTACCAGGAAATCAACCGCTTCCTGAACAGCAATATCTTCCTTCATCTGGTCCTTATCACGGTCTGACATATAACCCTTTAACTTGTCAGCCTCCATCTGGTAAGCGGCCGCCATCTTGGCAATCTCCTCATCCAGTCTTTCGTCGGAAACCTGCAGGTTCTCAGCCTTTACAACTTCCTCAAGCACCAGTCTGGTCTGGATTCTCTTTAAGGCCTGTGGCTTCATCTGCTCTCTCATCTGCTCCATGGTCATGCCTGTATACTTCATGTACAGATCCATGTTCAGACCCTGGCTCTCCATACGGCGGGCTGTATCCTGAACCATGTTGTCAATCTGGCCTTCCACCATCCTGTCAGGAATCTCCATGGAAGCGCCTGCCACTACCTTGTCAACCACACGGTTCTCGTTTTCGGAAGCAGCTTCTTTCTGCTTTCTCTCAAGAATCTTTGCCTCAATATCCTTCTTGTATTCATCCAGCGTGTCAAATTCAGAAACTTCTCCTGCAAACTCATCATCCAGTTCCGGAAGTTCCTTTACCTTGATTTCCTTTACAGTCACCTTAAAGGTTGCTGGCTTTCCAGCCAGTTCAGCCGCATGGTACTCCTCCGGGAAGGTTACGTTAATCTCGCACTCTTCGCCGATGTTCTTGCCAACCAGCTGCTCCTCAAATGTATCAATGAAGGAATGGGAGCCAATGGTCAATGGGTAATCAGCTGCCTTGCCGCCGTCAAATGTCTTGCCGTCAACAAATCCCTCGAAGTCGATGACTGTCTGGTCGCCGTCAGCAACCGGTCTGTCCTCTACGGTCAGAAGTCTTGCGTTCTGCTCCTGAACCTTCTTGAGCTCTGCTTCCACATCCTCAGGCTTCACAGCTGCATCCACCTTCTCTACCTCAATGCCCTTGTACTCGCCCAGGGTCACTTCCGGCCTTACGGCTACAGTTGCGGTATAGATGAACGGCTTGTCCTTGCCAATCTGCTCTACGGCAACTTCCGGTCTGGAAACGATCTCCAGTCCGCTTTCATTCATTGCCTCCATGCAGGTTGCGTTGATGGCCTCATCAGCAGCCTCCTCATAAAAGATGCCTTCGCCATACATCTTTTCAATCATGGCGCGAGGTGCTTTGCCCTTACGGAAGCCTGGAATATTAAACTTGTTCTTGCTCTTATTGAAGGCTTTTTTCATAGCATCCTCAAACTGCTCTGCGCTTAACTCTATTGTCAGTTTGGCCATGTTTTTTTCTAATTTTTCTACTTGTACACTCATTTTTACGGGTTCCTCCTTAAAATATATGTGGTTCGCCCATAATCCATGAGGGCGCTACACTTCAATGTACCATTATAGCATGCTCATTTTAAAAACACCAGCGTTTTTTACAAAAAAAACTTCCATTCCATCCCACATCCATATGATATAGAACAGAACAGGAGTTTTTCTCATCCGGATACTATTTCCAGTTATACTGGATTGCCGCTGCAATCTTCTGGGCCTGCTGGGGACCCTGAAGCAGGCGAATCAGTTCCAGTCCCATGTCAAGGGCAAATCCCAGGCCCCTGCCGGTGGTGATGTTGCCATCCGTCACAACACCCTGGCTGGTGTAGGACACACCTGTGAGCTGGTCCTCAAATCCCGGATAGCAGGTAGCCGTCCTGCCCTTTAAGAGCCCCATACTCCCCAGGATGCTTGGCGCCGCGCAGATGGCCGCAATCCTTCTGCCCTGCTTGTTGGCACACTCCACAGCCGCCCTCAGACCCATATGTGCTTTCAGATTGTTAGTTCCCGGCATTCCTCCGGGCAAAAACAGCACATCTGCCACATCCGGGTTCACATCCTCAAACAGGGCGTCGGTCCCCAACTCAATTCCATGAGAACCAGTTACTTTCCTGTCTCCTGTAACAGACACCAGTGTCACCTCCACACCGGAACGCCGGAGCACGTCCACAACCGCAAGACATTCAACCTCTTCCAGTCCATCCGCAAGAAATGCATAAACCTTTGCCATGATAATCTCCCTTTCCGCCATTTATCACATAGTAATTTTATTTTATCATTTATCACTTTTCAGGAAAAGAGTTAAATGATATGATTGTAAAATGGAAAAAATAAAAATACTTAGTAAAATCCACTAATCGACAATCACAGCAAGGAGGTTTTCCCATATGGAAATCGAACGTAAATTCCTGGTCCCCTGTCTTCCGGAGGGCTATGACGCCCATCCCTTCCACCAGATTGAACAGGCCTATCTCTGCACGGAACCGGTGGTCCGCATCCGTCAGGAGGATGACAGCTTCTATCTCACCTACAAGGGCAAGGGACTCCTGTCCAGGGAGGAATACAACCTCCCCCTGACCCGGGAGGCCTACGCCCACCTGCTCCCCAAGGCCGACGGCGTGGTACTCACCAAAAAGCGCTATCTCATCCCGCTGGATGGCTCAGACCATCTGACCATTGAACTGGACGTCTTTGAAGGCCGCTACGCCGGCCTCCTCCTGGCCGAGGTGGAATTCACCTCCGAAGAAGAAGCTATGGCCTTCCAGGCCCCGGAGTGGTTTGGGAGGGATGTTACGTTTACAAGGGAGTATCAAAATAGCAGGTTAGCTTGTGGGAAGTAAGGGATGCGGAGGAAGGGAAGGTTCATCCGTCCGTGAGGGAAAGGGAGATGGGGAGTGGGATACGGCTGCGGGGCTAGCAGGGCTAAGCCTCCGGAAACCGGCTAAATGCAAGAAACTGACTGCCAAAACTCGCAGTCAGTCTCTTTCTGTATCCAGATATCGGGCTCAGACAGTTGTCAGTCAGCCTCTTAACGCCGGTTCCCGCAGCCTAACCCCTACACGCCCCTGTAGATGCATCCCACGCCCCCCTCTCCCTTTCCCTCACCCACTACGTACCCGGTGCCTCTGCATCACTTACATCCATGGCGCAGATAAAACGAAAAATGCCAGGTGAAAATTCTTCCATCATTTTATATGCCAGGTATTATATCTGACAAAAAACGATAGTCTGGCTGGCGCATCACTCTTTTTTGGCGCAGGGAGGTGCGTAGTGGGTGATTGAAATAAGGCTGGGGGATGTGGATGCATCTGCAGGGGCGTGTAGTTCTTGGACGGTGGAAAGCGGCGTTAAGAGGCTGGCTGACAACTGTCTGAGCTCAGTATTAAATATAGAAAGAGGCTTGGCCGCGAGTTTTGGCAGCCAGCCTCTTGTATTTAGCCGATTTTCAGCGTCCTAGAACTACTAGTCCCGAAGCCGTATCCACAGCCCCCGGCCTTATTTCAATCACGGACGGAAACACCTAACCTTCCTTACTACTTCTTCTGAACATACTTCAAGCAGTCAAGTGTTACAGCCGTTATAATGATGATGCCTTCAAACACGAACTGTAGGTTTGTGTCGATACCGAGAATGGTAAGGGAGTAGATGAGCACGGTGAAGATAAGTACGCCGACTACTACGCCGGAAATCTTACCGATACCGCCGGTAAAGGATACGCCGCCAACCACACAGGCTGCAATTGCGTCCATCTCCCAGCCCTGGCCGTAAGCGGCGGAGCCGGAACCTACCATTCTTGCGCATTCCAGCCAGGAACCGAATCCGTAAAGGATACCTGCCAGAATGAATGCTCCCATGGTTACTCCGAATACGGAGATACCTGAAACAGCTGCTGCTTCCGGGTTGCCGCCTACTGCGTATAAATTCTTGCCGAAGGTGGTCTTGTTCCAGATAAACCAAACGATTACGATGGCAGCCACTGCCCACAGGATAATGGTTGGGAACCCGTTTATTTTTGGAATAATCATCTTTGGAATAGCCGGTTCAATGGCACCAAAGGATACGCCCTTTGTGGCATATGTGACAAGTCCGAAAATGACCAGCATGTTGGCCATGGTTGATATGAACGGATGCATCTTGAACTTAGCGGTAAAGAAACCGCCGATAGCCGTAAAGCACGTACATAAGATAATACACATTACAAGGGCAAATACCACTCTTAATCCTATGGGCATGCCTGTAAAGTCAAACACGTGTCCGAACACAGCACCTGTGTTAATGCCCTGATGCATGATGATGGTCGCAGTGGTCATACCCATACCAACCATACGCCCGATAGAAAGGTCCGTGCCGGTCAGGAGGATAAGACCCGCAACGCCCAGGGCCAGGAACATTCTGGGAGAAGCCTGCTGCAGGATATTTAAAATGTTATTATAGGTAAGCAGTTTAACATTCTTCATCACCGGAGCAGCGATACACAGTCCAATGAAAATCAGGATAATAGCGATATACAGACCATTCTGCAGTAAGAATGTTCTGCGGTTGAATGTATATTTATAGTTCTCCCATTTTTGCGCTCTGGTCTCCATGAAGGTGAATTTAGACAGGCGGAGCATATCAATCAGGTGATACTGCCAGACAAATGCCGCATGCCTTCTGTCTTTGATCCGCTGAAGCTCCTTGTCCAGGTCCATCTTTGCGTCAAACAGGCGGTTCTTATGAACATACTTCTCGTCCTTTATCTCCTGATGGTCCGTAAGCTTTGAGAGGGTATTTTCATGTTCTTTGTTCAGTTCCGCAACTTTAATGCCATATTTTTCCTTTGCAAGCGCTTTTTCCCGCTCACAGCTTTCCTTTAACGGCAAATAATAATCCTTATCAAAATGTTCCTTGAGATAACTCTCCGCTTCGGAGATTAATTTTGCAATCTCGTCTTTGTTCTTTGCCTCAACAGCCTTTGCTTTCTCCATCTCCGCGCTGTTAGCCGCAATTCTGTTTTCCCTTTCTTCCTTTGTAAGGGAACGGTCTCTCTTTGTTGCATCAATATTATTTTGCAGAGCGACTACTCTGTTTGTGCCGTCCGCTCTGAGACTGTCGATTTTCTTCTGAATTTCGCCAACATAATCCTCAATTGGCTGGCGCAGCTGCATTTCCTGTTCAGCCGTAAGAGTCTCATTGTTTCCTTTCGCCATATCCATGAATCCCCCTTATAGGTATTTTGCACTGAGCCTTAAAAGTTCTTCCTGATTTGTCTCTTTTGTATTAACAATTCCAGAAAGACGTCCATTTGACATAACACCAATACGGTTTGTAATTCCGAGAATCTCCGGCATCTCAGAAGAAACAACAATGATTGTCTTCCCCTGCTTCGCCATATTGATGATAAGCTCATATATTTCATACTTTGCACCCACGTCGATTCCTCTTGTGGGTTCGTCCATCATAAACACCTGCGGACTGCGCTCCAGCCACTTTCCGAATATGACCTTCTGCTGATTGCCGCCGGAAAGGCTGGAAATCATATCATCGGGGCCCATGCACTTGGTATGCATGATTTTGATTTCCTTTGACGTAGCCTTTATCATCTTTGCATCGGAAAGCGCTATACCCGACATATACTGCTGCAGATTGGCTATGGTGGTATTGAAGGTAAGGTCTCCTTTTAAAAACAGGCCATTTGCCTTCCGTTCCTCGGTAATCATGGCAAAGCCATGCTCCATGGCCTCCTTCGCGCTGCTGAAATTCATAAGGCGGTTATTAAAATAAACGCGTCCTGCGGCTCTGGTGCGGACACCAAAGATTGTTTCCAGAAGTTCCGTGCGCCCTGCCCCTACCAGACCGTACAGTCCGAATATCTCTCCTTCTTTTACGTCAAATGAAACATCCTGCAAATGAGGCTCAAACTTTGTAGACAGATTCTGGATGGACAGAATCACATCACCTGGGGTATTGTCAACAGGCGGGAACCGGTTATCAAGGGAACGGCCGACCATTGCCGCAATCAGCTCATTCATGTTTGCATCCTTGGTGCTCTTTGTCATGACCAGGTTGCCGTCCCGAAGCACGGATATCTCGTCGCAGATTTCAAAAATCTCATCCATCTTGTGGGAAATATAAATCAGGGCAATTCCCTGCTCCTTTAACATCCTCATCATCTCGAAGAGCTTGTTAACCTCCTGCACGGTCAGGGAGGATGTGGGCTCATCCAGAACAATCACCCTTGAATTGTAGGAGATGGCCTTGGCGATTTCACACATCTGCCTCTGTGATACGGACATGCGGCCCATGGGCTGGGTGAGGTTAACAGTCATTCCCAATTTTCTAAAGAGCTCGGCGGCTTCCTTTTTCATCCTGCCTTCATCAATTACACCCATGGAATTGACCGGATAACGTCCAAGGAATAAATTATCAATTACATTCCGTTCCAGACACTGATTCAATTCCTGGTGAACCATTGCAATGCCGTTTTCAAGAGCATCCTTTGGTCCGGAAAAGCTTACTTCCTTGCCATTCAGGAAGATATTTCCCTCGTCTTTCTGGTAGGTGCCGAAAAGGCACTTCATCATGGTTGACTTACCAGCTCCGTTCTCACCCATAAGCCCCATAACGGTTCCGCGCTTCACATCCAGGTTGATATGGTCCAGAACTCTGTTTCGGCCGAAGGACTTGCTCATACCGCGTATTGATAAGACGATATCATCTTTCTTATCTGCCATTATTTTACTCCTGTATATGTAGATTGATAGGTTTCAATATTTAATATTAGGGAGAATTTCTTCTCCCTAATAACAGTACATCTTTATTTCAATGAATATTACTGCTCAAGCAGAGATGTGTATGAAGCTGCATTGTCTGTCTTAACCATGTTGATGGCAAATGCGTCATACTGGCTTGGATTTCCAAGACGGTTTGTAATATTGGACTCTGTCTGTCCGTCGCCGCCGATATAGTCAACCTTGAGGTTGAGAAGCTTATCGTATTTCTGGAGCAGAGGCTGATAGGTTGAGCCAAGGAAGTTATCAGCTGAGTTGTAGATGTTCAGCCATACGTTCTTTGTAGCATGGGTAGCCTCATCCAGCTGATTGGATACAGGTGCGTATACCATTGTGGAATCCGTGAAATCTGTATAGTTTTCAGCAGTAACAGCAACGTTCAGTGCGTAGTAGGAACGCTCATCTGCCTTGTAAACATATACATCAGGACTTAAGACATTGCCTGCATCGTCTGCTGTGCCGATACCTGTATCAATATCAACTCCGTCCAGTGCGTTGCGCAGTACGCGGAGTGTCAGGTAAGCCTGTACGTCTGCATGCTGGCTGATAGTGCCGCCGTAGCCCTCAGCGATAGCTGCTACTGCGTCGCTGTTTGCGTCATAGCCAAATGTAGGAACCTTATTGTCCTTGGACCATGCGTTGAACATGGACATGCCCATACCGTCGTTATTGGATGCAACAATATCAATCTGATCGCCGAAAGAGGAAGACCATGTGCCGATTGCATTACCAGCTGTGGCAGCATCCCATGTAGCGCCTGCAGAGTTCTTCATCTCCTGGGAAGCAAGCTCGCGGACAACATATGTCTTTCCGCCAACTTCGATGGAGCCGTCCTGTACAACAGTTGCTGTACCGTCTGCGTTTGTACCAACAGGATCGCTGTTGACATTGCCGTCTTTCTCTACTGCGGTGCCGAGAGCCTTACGGATGCCTCTTGTACGTGCGATAGAGTCGTTATGTCCGATGTCTCCGATTGCCAGAACGTAGCCGATGATTCCATCGCCGTTGCGGTCAATTGAGTCGATGTTCTTCTCGATGTAGTCCTTAACCATGGTACCCTGAAGCTCAGCGCCCTGATTTGCGTCGAAACCTACATAATATGTATCCTTATTAAAATTCAGGGCCGTCATATCAAGCTGTCCTGTAGCACTGCTGGAGGGCTGGCGGTTAAACCATACTAAAGGCTTATCCTTGTTTGCCACCTCTGCGCCTGCTTCCGGTGCAGCTGCTGTGTCTGCCGCGGTTGTGTCTGCTGCTGCTTCGGTTGTGGTATCCCCGGCAGCTGCTGTGGTTGGTGCTTCTGTTGGCTTGCTGCCGCCTCCGCAGGCAACCAGTGATAATGCCATGGAACACGCAAGAGCAACACTTAATGCTTTCTTCATTTTTAATTCCTCCCTTATAATTTTGTTGACTTTGGTTGTTTTTGCTTAACAACAAGTTTATTATACGACCCGGTTGTGCATTTTTCCATATGATTTTTATAGAATGATTATAAAATTTCTTCGATTTTATCTCTTTTCATCGGTGTTTCTGATATGAATCACTGGTTTTTAAGCAATTTTGCCTCAGTCTGGGTCAGCGCCCGCTGAGGACACCAGTAATAATTCCCCTCCAGCTGCGGCACCCTGTCCTTCGGGTCCTGGCCCAGGGACAGACTCCAGGCAATGTCAAATATGGCCTGGGAGTAGCGTTCCTTATCTGATTCCACTGTGCCGAAAAGATACCCTTCCTCCAGAGCCTTTATGCCCACCGGGGTGCCGTCGATACCCACCACCTTAATGGAATTGGCCCCGATTCCGGCCCGGTTCATAGCGTCGATGGCTCCCAGGGCCATGTCGTCATTATTGCTGACCACCAGCTCAATCTGTCCCGGATACTCCTTCAGCCACTGCTCCATCAGGGCTGATGCCTGGCTCCTGTCCCAGTTGGCAATTCCTCCTGTAATCTTCTCCAGTGGAACGCCCCCGTCCTTTAAGGTCTGGATGGACCACTCCGTGCGTATCAGGGAGTCCTGATGGCTGGTCTCCCCTTCCAAAAGCACATAACTTACCAGGCCGTTGCCGTTGGCATCCAGGGTTCGTGTATCCTGATTATAGGCATCCACCAGGATGTCTCCCTGAAGCACAGCGGATTCCTTGGCGTCCGCTCCCACGTAGTACAGCTTTTCCCAGCGGTTCATATCCTCCTCCACCGGTTCCCGGTTAAAGAATACCACCGGAGTTCCTGCGTCCATGGCCTTGTCAATGATGATGGAGGCCGACGAACGGTCCACGCTGTTGATGCACAGGGCATCGCAGCCCAGGGAAATGAGACGCTCCACCTGGCTGTTCTGGGTATTCTGACTCCCCTTGGCGTCCATGATATCCAGCTTTACCTTGATCCCTGTTTCCTGTTCATATTCCTTTGCCTTGTCCTCCAGGCCGGTGCGCAGAGTGCCGATGAAGGTGTCATCCCCCCGGTAGAGCAGAACCCCGATGCGGACAGAGTTCTTATCCGCCTTCCGCCCGTCTTCCCTTCCCATGTACTGCCACACCCCTATAAGGACAGCCGCCCCCATGCAGGCTGCCAATAGATACATCCACTTCCCTTTCACCGCAATGCCCCTTTCCTTATCTTGTTTCCTCTTACTTCCGGCCCCTCTCACTTACTCAATGGGATAGAGCATTTTCTCGTATGTCTTATCCCTCAGCTTATCCTCATCCACATAGATGGCCTCCAGCATGGTCTGCTGCTTCTGGCGCGTACCCTGAATAGCTTCCACTGCCTGCTTCACGCTTAAATATCCCTCGTCAAACTGGTTATATGCAGTCATTCCTGTGACAATTCCCTTATCCAGAGCCCTGAGCAGGGAGGTGGTGCTTCCTGCGCCGTAGAGCCCTGCCACCCGGCCCTGGTATATGGTGTTTTCCTCCAGTATCCGGGTGGCCTGGTCCAGCGACTGCACATCCAGTGCTATAATGGTGATCCTGCCGCCTCCGGGAGAGTCCGTTTCCTGTATGGCCTGGTGGTATGTGTCCTGGTTTTTCCTCTCAATAAGCCGGTAATGATATCCCCGCTCATCCAGCACAGTCCGGACCCCCTCGTAGACCTGGGCGCTGTCCCCATAGTCCAGTCCCCTGCAAAAGAGATAGACCGGTACATCCCTGGGTGCCTGGGAAGCCGCCGCTTCGCCCAGCAGCCTTCCAATCTTCCTGCCGTCCACACCGATGGTATCCAGAGTCCCGCCCTCATCAGGAGACTGGCCCAGAAGGATGACGGGGCAGCCCGGGTTCATATCCTCCAGTCCCCTTACCGCCTCCTCAGGCTTTACCGGAGCCAGAATCACCGCCCTGGTCCCGTCCCTGATTTCCCTTTTTACCAGGTCCATCTGCTGGTCCTGGTCATCAGAGGCATAGAGGGTGATAAAGCTGACATCCCCATGGAACTCCACTGCGGCCTGGTCCATACCCTTTTTGAAATTTACATAGTAGTCGTCGTTGTCCCCTTCTATTATGACGGAGATCGGATATACCTCAATCTTTTTTTCCTTGATTATCAGATCCGTGGAGGACATCAAAAACAGCAGGACCAGGATGCCGGCCCATACGCACCAGAGTATTTTTCCTTTATTTAACATAGGATCCCTCTTTCTTTACTTCCTCGTAGGGGATGGCCGGCAGATGGGCCGTGACCGTTGTCCCTTCATCCGGCTCCGACTGGATTTCCAGTCCGTAGTCATTGCCAAAATACAGACGGATACGTTGGTGGACATTCTTCACTCCGATACCGGAACCCCTGCCCGACGGCATGTGATCCGTATCCCCGAAGAGCCGTTTCACCTGCTCACGGGTCATCCCCAGGCCGTTGTCCGATACACTCATAAATAAATCCTTATCCTGCCGCCATGCCCGGATACGGATTTCCCCGTCCCCGTCCATAAATTCCATGCCGTGATAGATGGCATTTTCCACCAGCGGCTGGAGGACAAGCTTGAGACTGGCCAGGTCAAGGACCTCATCCTCTGCCTCCACGGTATAAGTAAACTTATTTTTATAGCGCATGTGCTGAATCATAAGGTAGTTTCGCACATGCTCCAGCTCATCCCTGACAGTTATGATGCTCTTTCCCCTGCTGAGGCTGATGCGGAAAAACCTGGCCAGAGCCGTCACGACGCGCACCGCGTCAGTCAGGTTCTCATTTTCAATCATCCACACTATGATGTCCAGAGTGTTATACAGGAAATGGGGGTTAATCTGCGCCTGGAGGGTGTCGAACTCGCTCTTTCGCTTGGATTCATGCTCCGCCACAATATCGTCCATAAGCCGCCGTATCTGCCGGGCCATGTTCTGTATGGAATTGCCAAGATGCTGTATCTCGTAGGAGCCGCCGCTCCTGACCTCTGTCTCCAGATTACCTGCCTCAATTTCATTGACAGATTTCTCCAGCTCCTTGATTGGGTCTGTTATCCTGGATGAGATATAGGAATTAATAATGGTCATGATAAAAAGGACAAAGGCAATCATGAAAATCACCAGGAGCTTTGTCTTTATATTGTTGAGGGACACGCCGTCAAGGGGTGTCACCCCCACCACCTTCCAGCCTGTATATCCCACAGTCTTAACCGTGACGGTCCGTTCCTCCCCATCCACGGTCTGCCGGTAATTGCCGTCCCTGAGTCCGGATACCTCCAGGTTGTTTTCCCGTACAATTCCTGAGTCAATAAGCTGGGCCTGGGGGTGGTATATGATTTCCCCGCTGCTGCTGATTAAATAGACATAGCCTCCATTTCCCAGATTTACCCCGTCAAAGAGCTGCTCCAGGCTGCTGTAGCGTATGTCAATCAGCAGGACTCCCTGGTCCGTGGAAGGTCCCCGGGTGATCTCCACTGCCCTTGACAGGGAAATGACCCACCGGTACTGGTTCTCGCTGCCGTCAAAAATGTACTGGACATGGGGCGTGGAAAAATGCATATTTTCCGTTTTCTCCAGGGTGGAGGTGAACCAGTTTTCACCGGTGACATCCACATTTGTCTTAAGGCGGGCCGCAGGCACGGCTTCCAGCAGCTTTCCCTCCTTGGACAAAAGGGCTATATTCTCCACATTGTCCTTGTTATTGTCATAGAGAAGGGTCATCTCGCTCCCGATGGAACCGCTGGCCAGGTCCGCGTTCTTGACGACACCGTAGTACAGGGAATCAGACAGCTTCATCACGGTCCGCAGGTAATCCTCCATGGACCTGGTGATCTGATTAATCAGTATCTGGTTCTCCTCCCGGATGGTGGCGGACATCTGGCCCGACAGCCTGGAATACAGGGAAATGCCTATGAATATACTTGCGGCCAGGGCCGTCAGTGTAAAGTAGATGAATATGATATACCGTATACTGGCCTTCTGCAGCTTAATCCTCTGCTTCTCAAACAACATGTCCCCTGCTCCTTTACGCTGCCTGCCCTGTTCCCGCCAAAAGCGGCGCGGCAGACCTGTTGTATCTATTTTGCCCCTCTGAACTTGGTGGGCGAAACCCCGAAACGTTTCTTGAACACATAGCTGAAATAATTCTGCTCCTGGTATCCCACCTTGGCCGCTATGACATAGGTCTTGTCATCGGTCTTGTTAAGAAGCTCCACCGCCTTGTCCAGGCGGACCTGGGTCAGGTAGGCGGTATATGCCTGTCCTGTCTCCTTCTTGAACATGGTGGAAAAATAGGCCGGGCTCATGTGCAGCTGGCGGCATATTTTCTCCACAGACAAATCCGGATCCTGGTAATTGTCCATAATATATTCCTTGGCCTTCTGGATGACCTGCTTCATGGTATTATCCCGCTCCCGGTTCATGGCCTGGTTCATCCTGAAGGCGGCTGAGAGAAGCCAGTGGGCAAAGTCCTCCTTTTTCATCATCCTTGGGATGACGGCAAAGGTATCCCCCTGCTCCTCCCCCTCCTCCGCCAGCTGTTCCAGGTCCAGGTCATACTGCTGAATCAGCTGGACTATGGAGCTGGACACGCTGAGCATATATGCCTGGCACTGCCTGAAATGCACCTTTGCATCGCTCATTTTATCCATGACTGCCTGTACTGCTTCCTCTATCTTCTCCCTGGGACCGAACTTAATGGCTGCAATAAGCTCTGCTTCGTCCTTGCTGTCAAAGCTGAGCTTTCCCCCGCTTACAGGCTCCACATCATTGATATAGATGGTGCTTCCCGCTCCCACAATGGCCTTATAGCCAAGGGCGTCCACAGCCGCCTTATAGGAGCCGCTGATCTCCCCCAGGTCCTGGCAGCTGTGGCCAATGCCGATAGTGATGGGCACCTCCAGAATCTTCTTTGTTTCCTTGCAGATATCCCCCAGCACATCTATCAGTCCTGTCTGGCTGTTATCCTCGTCAATGGCAGCAATAAGGGCCAGCTCAGACCAGGAGGTCCTGGAGGAAGTGAATACGGAAGAACGGCAATAGTTCCCCAGCTTTTCCTCCACAACCTGCATGACAGAAATAGGAATCAGGTCCCTCTCCTTGTGGAGAGGCAGCATATTCCCCTCCCGGATCTCCTCCGGCTCTATGTCAATGGCCGCGGCCACCCATTTCTTGGCGCCTGCCAGCGGGATATCATACTCAGCCAGTTTTTCCTTAAGTACGTTTCCGGGCACAGTGCTCCCCACCAGCTCGTTTAAAAACTGGTCCCTGAGAATAGGAAGGCTGCGTATATAATTTTCACGCAGCAGACTCACATTCCTTTTCTGCTCAATCTCATCGTCCAGGTTGGATTTGATACGTTTTAAGATGGCCGTCAGTTCCTCCACATTCACAGGCTTCAGGATGTACTCCGTCACATTCAGCTTGATAGCCTGCTTGGCATAATCAAAATCATCATAGCCTGAAAAAATCACAATTTTAACTGAAGGATATTTCTGCCTCACCCGTTCGGCCAGGGAAAGGCCGTCCATAAAGGGCATCCTGATGTCCGTCAGTATCAGGTCCGGCTCCAGTGCCTCCACTTTCTCCAGGGCTTCCTCCCCGTTTTCCGCATCCCCAACCACGCAGAAACCGGCTCCCGTCCAGTCAATTTTCCTGATGATGCTCTGCCTGACCTCTTCCTCGTCGTCCACCAGTATGATACGGTATAAATCCATAAGTATATCCCTTCCTTCTTAACTTAAATATATGCCCCGGGATTCCACCCGTCTGTTCCGCCTAATACCTGCTCCATGGTGTAATCCTGTATCTGTTCACGGGTAAGCATAAAAACCCAGTCCGGTCTGGATGTACAATGGTCCCTTTTCCCCTGTTCCACTGCCTCCTGTTCCTCCGCCCCCGGTCCATAGCTTCCGTATTCCCCGTAAAACAGGGTGGAACGCGCATTCTTTTTATCCCAGTCATGCCACCCCTCACGGCATATGTGGGGTCCCAGATAGCAGTCAATGAGGACCGTCCTGGCGTAATCTCTCCAGGGCCTGCCCAGGTAGACGCTTTCACGGGAGCTGTTTCCCGTAAACCGGCAGTTTCGGAACACATACCCGTATTTCTGTCCTTTGGGAGTGGACGCAGCGGTCACGTACCCTTTTTTCTCTGTATCCCTGCCGGCAGAGTACAGCTCACACCTGTCAAAATAAGCTGTGGCACTGCCAAATATAAAGTCTATGTCCCCGCGGATAAAGCAGTCCTGGTAGCAGTGGCGTCCGTTTATTCTGGGCGAAAACTGTTTTGGTCCGATGAATCCGTTCTTTTGTATCTCCTTCGGAGGAAGGGGACCTGTAAAGAGTGTGTCCTGGCCTCCCAGCAGCCTGCATCCCTTAAGCAGAATCCGGTCCCCGTCCGCATACAGGGCCAGCGCCTGTCCTACCGCTTCGCCCGGACCGGCGCTGTTTTCAATGGTCAGGTTCTTTGCTGTAAAATCATGGGTGTCTACCAGCACGCTGTAAGTCCGAAAGGTCCCCCGCTTACTTCCGTCCTCCATGGTCATTCCGGCAGACAGTCCACCGGTAATGACGGTGCCGCCGGCTGACTGGCCCTCCAATGTGATTCCCGGCCTTCTAATTTCCAGCCGTTCCCTGTACACGCCCTCTTTTATGAAAATGCAGGCCGGAGGTCCCTCTTTGTCTCCCAGGGCCTCCAGGGCCGCGCCTACCGTATCATAGTCACCACTGCCGTCCTTTGCCACGGTCAGGCGGACGGCCTGCTGCCTCTGCCGCTCATTCTGTCCATCTGGTTCTGTCATTTGCAAGCCTCCTCATTTCCGGATCATAACTGAAAGCTCCAGAAAATTCATCACAAGTTTTATCACAAGTATACCTCAAATGCATGGAATTGTCATCCCGGCGCGCAAGTGAATATTCACCGGAAGGCCCCTCCGGGCATGCTTATAGTTTCTCATAAGTATAAATAATATATCAATCATATTGTCCTGTACTACTAATATATGTTATGATAAGTCCGTAACCGGCAGACAGAGCCGCAATCAACTGTGATAACATAAAACAAACACATAGATAAAAGAGGTATGACATATGGGCGGAATATTTGGTGTTGCATCAAAAAACAGCTGTACCCTGGACTTATTTTTCGGAGTGGATTACCACTCCCATCTGGGGACTAAGAGAGGCGGAATGGCCGTATACGGCAGCCAGGGCTTTACGAGGTCCATCCACAATATAGAAAATACCCCCTTCCGTACGAAGTTTGACGGGGATTTGGACGAGCTGGAAGGAACATTGGGAATCGGATGTATTTCCGACAACGAACCCCAGCCCCTTCTGATACAGTCCCATCTGGGCAGCTTTGCCATAACCACAGTGGGTAAAATCAACAACGAGGCGGAGCTGGTGGCATCAGCCTACGAAAACGGCCATATCCATTTCATGGAAATGAGCCATGGGCGTATCAATGCTACGGAGCTGGTGGCTGCCCTTATCAACCAGAAATCCACCTTGGTGGAAGGGCTTCTTTATGCCCAGGAAAAAATAGAGGGATCCATGTCCATCCTGCTGCTGACTCCGGAAGGAATCTATGCGTCCAGAGATAAATTCGGAAGGACCCCCATTGTCATCGGGCACAAGGATGATGCCTACTGCGCCTCCTTTGAAAGCTTTGCTTACATCAATCTGGGATATACGGACTACAAAGAACTGGGGCCCGGTGAGATCGTATATATGACGCCTGAAAGCGTGGAGACGGTCAGCCCTCCCAGGGAAGAAATGAAGATATGCTCCTTCCTGTGGGTATACTACGGATACCCTACATCCAGTTACGAGGGAATCAATGTGGAGAGCATGCGCTACGAGTGCGGAAAGCTGCTGGCAAAGAGGGATGACGCGCAGCCCGAGGTGGTTGCGGGCATTCCCGACTCAGGCATCGCCCACGCCATCGGGTATGCCAATGAATCCGGCATTCCGTTTGCCCGTCCCTTCATCAAGTACACCCCCACATGGCCGCGCTCCTTCATGCCCCAGAACCAGGGCCAGAGAAACCTGATCGCCCGCATGAAGCTGATTCCTGTGGACGCGCTGATCCGCGGCAAAAAGCTGCTGCTCATCGACGACTCTATCGTGCGGGGCACCCAGCTGGGTGAGACAACGGAATTCCTGTACCAGAGCGGCGCAAAGGAAGTGCATATACGCCCGGCCTGCCCTCCTCTTATGTTCGGATGCCCCTACCTCAACTTCTCCCGTTCCACCTCAGAGCTGGATCTGATTACCAGACGCATCATACGGGACAGAGAGGGCGACAATGTGTCCCGGGATGTGCTAAACACTTACACGGACCCGGACAGCGCCAATTACAAGGAGATGATTGAGGAAATCCGCAAGCGCCTGGGATTCACCACCCTGCGTTACCACAGGCTGGATGACCTGGTAAAGTCCATCGGAATCTCCCCCTGCAAGCTCTGCACCTACTGCTGGAGCGGCCGGAAATAGACCGGAGCGTGTGTATTAAGTACTTTCTGCAACGCCCTGCACCGGAATCTGGTATAACAGCGCGTTACAGATGGCGGCGGCAACATTGCTGCCGCCTTTTCTTCCCCTTGCCACAATATACGGCGTATCCTCCAGGGTCAGAATCAGTTCCTTGGACTGGACCACATTCACGAATCCCACCGGCACTCCGATGACAAGGGCAGGGGCGGCCAGTCCTTCTTCTATAAGCTCATATATGCGGACCAGGGCCGTGGGAGCATTGCCCACGGCAAAAATCAGCGGACGCCCCTGCAGCCCGTAGAGCCTGGCCGCCTTCTCCATGCTGGCCACAGCTCTGGTGGTGCCCTGTTCCTTTGCCTGCAGGGCCACATCCTCATCTGCCATAAAACAGAAGGCTTCCCCGCCCAGGGCGGACAGCCTTTTTTTATTGATCCCGGACAGCCCCATATTGGTATCCGTGACAATGACAGCTCCTGCTTTTAAGGCCTCTGTTCCTCTTTTCACTGCCTGACCGGAAAATACCAGGTTTTGTGCATAGTCAAAATCCGCCGTGGTGTGGATGGCCCTCTTGATAACCATTTCATTTTCAGGCTCCAGATAAATCCCCCGTAAGGACAGTTCCTCCTGTATGATCTCAAAACTGCGCCTCTCAATGTCTCCCGGCAGTACCTGTTCCAACTGTATATCCGTCATCCGGCTTCTCCTCTCCTTTTCCTTTTTGGCTGATGCCCATGATTCTGTACACGGCAGCCATGTCCAGATTCTCCCTGAGCTCTTCTGCGAGCTTGTCATACTGCTGCTGTCTGTACGTGCGGTAATCCATATCCGCCGCCTGTTCCAGGCAGAGGCCCTTTGCAGCGGCCAGGGCCTCTGCCACTGTCCTGGCGATTCCGGGGCTGTCAAAGATTCCGTGTACATAGGTGCCGTAGATATTTCCCCTGTTCCACCCGTCCATTCTGGCCTTTCTGGATAAAAGCCTGTCCTTTCCCGTTTCCATCACATAGTCCATGGGGCGGCATATTTCCGGTTCCCTGCGCCAGGAAACGATTCTGGCTGTATCCGCAGCCCCCTCTTCCCGGTCAATGTACGTGCGGCCCATGTGGATTTCATATCCCTCAATGGATTTTCCGGACAACCCGCCAAGGCAGCCGTCCAGCTGGCCGAACGCGCCTTCCACCTGGGTCCTTATCTTTTCTTCCTCAAACTCCGTTTTAAGGGGAAGAAGGCCCATTCCGGATGTCCGTGAAGGGAGGTCCGACTCCACCCCTTTTTTGTCCACCAGCACCTCTCCCATCATCTGGTAACCGCCGCAGATTCCCCACACCGGCACCTGACGGTCCGCCAGCTTAAGGATTGCCGCCTCCAGACCGTTCTGGCGCATCCACAGCAGGTCATGAATGGTATTCTTGGTGCCGGGAAGGATGACCATGTCGGGGGTTCCAAGGTCACAAGCCCTTGTCACATAGCGCAGCGACACCCCGGGGATTCCTGAAAACACATTAAAATCCGTAAAATTAGAGATGCGCGGAAAGCGGATCACAGCCAAATCCACCGCAGCAGGTGCTTTGCCTTTTCCTGTCTCCAGGCGGCTGCTCAGGCTGTCCTCATCCTCGATATCCACATCCATATAGGGTATCACCCCCACCACCGGTATACCGCACAGATCCTCCAGCATGGAAATCCCGGGAGCCAGTATGGACCTGTCGCCTCTGAATTTGTTGATGATTAATCCCTTTACCCGCTTTCTCTCCTCCTCTGTCAGCAGGGCCACCGTACCGTAGAGCTGTGCAAAAACACCTCCCCTGTCAATGTCCCCCACCAGAAGCACCGGGGCGTCCGCCATGTCCGCCATGCCCATGTTCACGATATCATCGGTTTTCAGGTTAATCTCGGCCGGGCTTCCGGCGCCCTCTATGACAATGACATCGTACTGCTCCTCCAGCCGCCGGTAGGAGGCCATAATATCCGGCACCAGGGATTTCTTACAGGCAAAATAATCCCTGGCCTTCATATTGCCCCTGGAAATTCCATGGACGATAACCTGGCTTCCCACATCTGTGGTGGGTTTTAAAAGAATGGGATTCATATCCGCATTAGGGACAATTCCCGCCGCCTCCGCCTGTACGGCCTGGGCCCGTCCCATCTCCAGCCCTTCCGGAGTTATGTAGGAATTAAGGGCCATGTTCTGGGATTTAAAAGGCGCTGTCCTGTAGCCGTCCTGGTGAAAAATACGGCACAGCCCGGCTGCCAGGATGCTCTTTCCCGCATTGGACATGGTTCCCTGAATCATGATTGACTTTGTATGTTGGGACATGGTTTCCTCCTCTCAAGCACCCGGGCCATTTCCCGGATGAGCTGTTCATTGTCCTGCCTCAGCTTAACACAGATACGGTAAAAGGATGAGTCCAGCCCCGGATAATTGGCACAGCTGCGGATCAGGATGCGCCGGCCCAGCAGCTCCTGGTAAAGCCGGCCTTTTTCCAGGATTCCGTCCTCTTCCCGGTCCCGAAAGAACAGATAATTGGCCTGGGATGGATATACCTGAAAGCCCAGGTCATGGAGGGCGGCAGAAAGCCTCTCCCGCTCACCCTTAAGCACCGCTCTGGTGTGCTCCGCAAAATCCGTCTCTCCAAGGGCCGCCACGCCGGCGCACTGGGCCGGGCCGGACACGGACCAGGGCTGGCGTACTGCCTGAAGCCGCTCCAGAAGGCCGCTGTCGCTGCAAAGGCCGTAGCCCAGCCGCAGCCCGGCCATGGCATACAGCTTTGTAAATGCCTTAAGGACAAACAGATGCGTAAACCGGGCCAGGTCAGGTATGACAGAATATAATTCTGAATTATCCATAAAATCGCAGAAGCATTCATCCACTGCCAGGTAAGCCCCCAGCCGCTCACAAGTATCTGCCAGCTGCTTAACCTCTTCCTTTTTAACGGGTATCCCCGTGGGATTGTTGGGATTGCAGAGGAACACCACATCGTAGGGCTCGCCCCTCTCTGCCGCCGCCCGGACACAGCCGCACATCCCTGCCGCGTCCAGAGCAAACCCCCTGTCTTCCCTGAGATAATAATAGTCGGTCCTGCATCCCACCGACCTCAATGCCTGCTCATACTCGGAAAAGGCGGGAGCTGTCACCAGCCCGCGTACAGGGCGCAGCGCAGCTGCCAGTCCGAATATCAAATCAGCTGCCCCGTTGCCGCAGATAATCCATTTATCCTCCACCCCGTGATGCCTGCCCAGGGCCTGTCTCAGCCTTTCACACCGGCTGTCCGGGTACAGGCTGCATACCTCCCTCTCCAGGCAGTCCCTCAGAGCCTGCCTGACCGCCTCCGGCATGCCGAGGGGATTGATATTGGCAGAATAATCCATCTGTATGTCCTGGCTGTATATGTCACCGCCGTGTTGATATTCCATAATAACCTCCATATATCTTTTTTACAGCTATCCTTTTCTACCCCCGCCGGCTGTTTTGGCAAAACCAGAATGGTATCACAAAATCATAATAAGCACAGCCAGCCCAAGGACCATCATCCCCTCCGCAAAAAACATAAGACGGTTGGCACGCCTTATGTCCGCCGGTTGGATTTGCCTGTCATCATCCCCGATATACGGCTTTTTATGAAGAGTTCCGAAGTACCAGGCGTCACCGGCCAGGCGGAGATGGAGGGCGCCTGCACAGGCGGCCTCGCCGTGGGCGGAATTAGGGCTGGCATGGCGTTTCCTGTCCCGAAGGAACACCTTAAAGGCATGAGCCCCGTCCATACCCGGCAGAACCCATGCCCCCAGAACCATAAGGATTCCGGTCAGCCTGGCCGGAGCCAGATTAAGCAGGTCGTCCAGCCTGGCTGCACAGCGGCCGAAGTACATGTATCTGTCATTTTTGTATCCCACCATGGAATCCATGGTGTTGACGGCCTTGTACAGCGTGCCTCCTGCCGGCCCCAGAAGTGCCATGAACAAAAAGGGGGCAATGACACCGTCAGAGGCATTTTCAGCCACGGTCTCCACGGCTGCCCTGGCGATTCCGCCCTCATCCAGCGCTGCGGTATCCCTTCCCACAATCATGGATACATTATATCTGGCCTCCTCGGTGCTGCCTTCCTCCAGGCTGCGGCACACCTTCATGCTCTCTGTATACAGTCCCCTGGCTGCCAGCATGAGACTGCACAGGAACCCCTCTGCCAGAAGAAGAACCGCCCAGGCCCCGGACAGCCATAGATGCTCTGCCCCGTGAACGATTGCCCATGGAACACACCACCATATGATACACATGAATACAGCGAGGATGACCCCTGCCCGGGACTGCCCTTTCCTTCCCGTCCCCTCTGTCCATTTTCTGAGCCGTGATTCCGTCCCTGCAATCATGGTTCCCATAAGGCGCACCGGATGGGGAAGCCATATGGGGTCTCCTATGATCCAGTCAATCACACATCCCGCCAACAATGCCGCACCGTGAAATTTCCATATATCCAGCCACGTAATGTCCATGTCTACCTTCCTCGTTATTTAATCCGTATCCCTGTCCCGCAGCACACCCGCCACACTTCATCCGCCTCCCCGGCAATCCGGCAGCAGAGCCGCCCTGTCTCCTCCCTGTACAGGCGTTCAAAGGCATCTGCAGGCACGATGCCGCAGCCTATCTCATCTGTCACCAAAACACGGTCCTTTGGTCCGGCCAGCAGCTCCTCCAGAAGCTGTTCAAGAATCTGGTCCATGGCCGGTCCCTTCTGTTCACAGAAGGAAGGGCCTGCACTCCCCTCCATTACCCGCCTGACAAAGAGCTGGAAATCACGGCAGAACCTGCCGTCCATAAATTCCTCCCAGGAGGCCTCTGCTCCCTCTGTCCAGACAGCTCCATCTGCATTCTGTTCCCCCAGGTACTGTCTGACAAACACCCTCTTGCCCTGGAAGCTTCCTCCTGTCACCAAGATCATTCCTACATTCCTCCCATCAAGCCCGCTTTTAAAAGGACTGCGGCCGCTGCCAGGCCGGCCAGTTCGCAAACCTGCAAAAAGCATCCGGCTAAATCTCCTGTCACCCCGCCAAACTGTTTCACGGACATCCTGTAATACCATATGAACACAGCCAGATGGGTCATAAGCAGGACTCCTGCCAGCATGCCTGCCCCGTGGCATCCCACCTTAGCGGCTGCCGCACCTGCTGCCAGGCACATAAGCATCCACAGAAGCAGCACCAGGGAATCCGTCCTTTTCCTGGCTGCCCCGCCAAATCCGGCTGCCAGTCCCTTTTTCTTGGCCTGGGGAAACGTGACCACGGAGAGGCCGCTGAAGGCCCGCTCCATCACAAACACAAGACAGGGAACCGCATAAAGAAAATATCTGTCCCCCCTGTCCTCCCTCAGGACAAGGGACAGGTATTCATGGAAAACGCCCAGATAAAGCATCATATAAACGCCGAAGGAAATGACTGCAAAGGCTCCCAGATGGGGGTCTTTTAAAATTTCCAGCTTTCTGCTTCTGTCGCCATAGGAATGAATGGCATCCATGGTATCCAGAAAACCGTCCATGTGAATTCCTCCGGTTACCAGCAGGGGAATGGCTGCCCCTGTAAGAGCCGCAGCACCCACGGACAGATTCAGCACATCCAGGGCAAAATGGAGCCAAAGGCCCAGGGCCGCTCCCTGGACAATCCCCACCAGAGGAAAAAAGCACATGACATAGCGCATGCGGTCTTCACTCCACTCCACGTTGGGCATAGGTATCTTGGAATACATGGAAATTGCTATGATGCAGGAATAAAGTCCGTTCATTCTCCCTGACACTCCCTTCTTTTAAAGTCAGCCCCAATTGCTGCCGGTCCCAGGGCGGAGGGCTTTAAGAGCACGGGAATGCCGTAAACCACCTCCACCACCCGGTCCGCGGCAGATGCCAGCTTCTGATTCAGGCAGCCCATGAGACGGATATACTCCATTGTCTCAGGTTCGTAACAGATTCCATCCCGATCCACTTCATTGGTGACAATCACCATATCCTGAACCTGTCCGGCCAGGGAAATGATATCCTCCGCAATCTTATGGGACAGACATTGGATTGGACCGCCCTGCTGCTCTCCTGCTTCCGTTTTCCCTGTCCCCTCCTTAAACATCTCATTGGCCGCCAGGTTGGATACGCACTCCAGCAAAAGAGCACGGCCGGTCCGGGATAAGGGGCTTAAACCGGTCTCATACTCTCCAACCATCACTTCTCCCACATTCCGGGGCTTTTCTATGGTGATGAATCCCTTTCCCTTTCGGAGCACACGGTGGCGCTCCACCTTATCCCGTCCCTCTTTTCCATATGCAATCATGGTAGCCACATAAAAACGGCGGGAACAGGGGGAGTCCAGAATAAGCCCTTCCGCGTATTCTGATTTTCCGCTGCCGCTTCCGCCTGTCACCAGAGTAATCATTCCAGGTCTCCTATTATCGTGTCGTCATGTTCATCCAAATTCCTTACATCCCAATTACAGAAGATGCTCATACGCATCCACATGGATGTCATCAAAGCTGCTCATCTGCGTGTACACAGCCGCCGCCATATCCAAAAGCGGAAACAGGGCCGCTGCGCCGGTGCCCTCCCCCAGACACATTCCCGCAGAAATAGCAGGTTTAAGGCCAAGAGCATCCAGAACCATTGCCCCGGCAGGCTCGGCTGAAACGTGGGAGGCCAGCAGATATCCTTTTACATCCGGGCTGATTCTGACGGCCGCCAGAGCGGCTGCCCCTGTTATGAGTCCGTCCAGCACCACCGGCAGGCCGCAGGCCGCGCATCCAATGTAAAAGCCCGTCAGGGCCGCCAAATCCAGTCCGCCCACTTTGGACAGCGCGTCCACCGGGTCCTCCCCGGACGGCTTGCGGATACGGATGCCTTCCCTTATGACCTGCACCTTGCGGTTGTAGCCGGCAGTGGTCAGACCAGCCCCCCGGCCCGTCACCAGTTCCGGGTCCATATTAAGAAGCACGGAAAGCAGGGCGCTGCTGGTAGTGGTATTGCCGATTCCCATTTCCCCGGAGCCAGCCAGCACATATCCCCTTTCCTTCAGTTCCACGGCCATATCTGCACCTGCCTCCATGGCCCTCACTGTCTCCTCCATGGTCATGGCAGGTTCCTCCAGGAAATCCTTTGTCCCATATGCCACTTTCCGGTTCACCACGCCGGGAACCGCGTCGCGGCAGGCCATACCCACATCCACAGGAATCACGTCGGCCCCTGCCTGGCGAGCCATGAGGCATACACACGAATTTCCCCGGGCCATATTCCCCGCCACAATGGCGGTAACCTCCTGCCCTGTCTGGGTCACCCCTTCCTTTACAACGCCATTATCCCCACACATGACCACAATAGCCCTGGGACGCAGGCTGACTGCCAGGCTGCCGGAAGCAGCGGCAATGCGTATGATATCCTCCTCCAGGACTCCCAGGCTTCCCAGAGGTTTGGCCACCTGGTCCCAGCGCTGCTTTGCCTGCTGCCTGAGTGCCTGGCGGGCCGGCTTAATGCTGTTCATCGCTTCCTTCAATGTCATAGCTCATGTTCCTCTCCGTCATGTTCTTGTCCGTTACGCTCTTGTCTGTCATGTTTCCGGTCATGTCTCTGTCCGTATTCCACGCACTGTCCGGCAAACCGCCGGACCAGTCCGGGGCAGGAAGGATAATAGAGGTGGGGGAATCCTGCCATCACCTGTTTTGCTGTTCTCATACAGGGCCAGCTGCGGCCGCCCTTTGGCTTGGCAGCCGTCATACAAAATTCATCCTCCCCGCAATCGCAGTCCCAGTAATGAAATTCATGGCCTTTTATCTCCTCCCCTTCCCGGAGATAGGGAAGGCAGCGGTTGGGCCCCAGGGTTATGTATCCAAACCTGCCGGTTTTCCCGGCCCTGTATCCGTGGCCCTTCAAGACCCCTGCCATGGGATAAACCGTTCCGTCGGCTCCCTCCAGACTGTCCAGCAGATAGAGGTATCCCCCGCACTCTGCCAGAATGGGCATCCCGGACGCGGCAGCCGCAGCCACCGAATCCCGCATGGTCCTGTTCGCCGCCAGGGCCTCCCCGTGGTTTTCAGGATAACCGCCTCCTAAAATCAGCCCGTCCAGCCCATCCGGCAGTTTCTCCTGATGGAGCAGACTAAAGTACACAAGCCGGGCCCCGGCCTGTTCCATAGCCCTCAGGTTGTCCTCATAATAAAAACAGAATGCCTCATCCCTGGCAATCCCCAGGCGGAAATGCGGTATGTTTCCCGGCTCGTTTCCCAGCTTGTTTCCCGGCTTAATTCCCGCTACATTCCCCGTTTGCTGCCCGGCTCCTGCTTCTTCCCGGACCGGTACCTCCCTGTCCCGTCCGCCTGCCTCAGCAGCAATCTTCAATAGCGGTTCCCACTCCAAATTTTCATCCATCCGGTCCGCCAGCTGTTCCAGCTGCTCCCTGATTCCATCTATCTCATCCGGAAGCACCAGTCCCAGATGACGGCTTCCCACATGAAGGAAGTTCAGTTCAGGTAAATATCCAATGACCGGAATCCGAAACAGTTCCTCCACCATAGGTTTTATACGGTTATATATCATGGGGGACATGCGGTTGAAAAAGATTCCCCTTATGTTGTTATTTTTTTTATCCTTGCTCTCATGGCAGTCTGTGTTTCCGCAAACACACCCATGCAGTCCATTGGATGTGTGAGATTTTTTCTCGCGATAATTTTCCTCATTCTCTTTCCATCTTCTCTTCCTGCATTCTTCGTATTGCATGCCAGCCGCACATTCCGCATCACAGTCAGTTTTATCGTGAGTTTTTTCCTCGTCTTTTCCCTCCAGCATGGCATCATACTCCAAAAATCCCTGAATCAATGCCATCAGCGATAAGCTGGCTCCTCTTCCATCCACCACCAGAATGGCAGGCAGACCAAGAATACTTCCAATCTCAAAAGAACTCCCCTGAACAGACACGCCCCCAAGGCCGTCAAAATATCCCATGACCCCTTCCGCCACTACAAAATGGCGTTCCATGCTCCGGGACAGCTTCTGTCTCATATGTGTCCCGGTCTCAAAAAAGCTGTCCAGGTTTCCATTTTCCACTCCCAGAACCCTGCGGTGGAACAGGCCGTCAATGTAGTCCGGTCCGCACTTAAACGCAGCCGGATTATATCCCTTCCTCTTAAGGAGGGTCAGCAGGCCGCAGGTTACCATCGTCTTCCCGCTGCCGCTTCCCGGAGCCGCTATCATAACTCCTGCCATTGTATCTCTCCCTCATCGTCTTTTGGGTCCTGCATAACCGCCACATACACCGGATTCTGTGCTTTTGGCATATGGTAGCTTCCCACCGTATCCACAGGAGCTGCCCATATCTGGGTTATCTCTCCTGTGGCGAATCCGAATTCCTTCATACACGCCAAAATTTCACCAACAGTCTCCAGTGTAATGGCATTAGCCACAATTCTCACATGGGGATTGGCGTCAAGGAGAGCTGCCACGATTTCACGCATGTGACCTCCGCTTCCTCCGATGAATGCATGAGTGGGAGGTTCCAGCCCCTTCATAGCCTCAGGCGCCTCGCCTTCCACAATGTGAAATCCCATCCAGCTTCCGTGGAACTTCTGGCAGTTGGATTCAATCAGCTGCAGGGCTTCCCGGTTCCGCTCAATGGCATACACCTGGCCGCTGCCGCCCCACTTGCGTATCTCCATTCCCATCTCCACCGCCACAGAGCCGGTGCCGGCCCCGATATCATAACACACGGCCTGGGAGCCGATACACAGCTTATCCAGTGATATCCTCCGTACCTCCTTTTTGGTCATAGGCACCTGCCCCCTGATATAGTCCTCATCCTGGGGGCCGGGCTGCGGATAAAGCTGTCCTTCCGCTGCCTCTGTATTCTCCACCAAAACACAAGCCAGACTGCCAAAGGGAAGGCGCTCATCCTCCATCAGAAGCTCAGCAGGCGTCATCTGCCAGGCAATGCGTTCGTCCTCGTATGAAAAATTTTCTCCGGCCCATAAAGTCACGCTGCTCATTCCGCTGCTGACCAGCTGACGGCACAAATCCGGCACGCTGCCGGCTCCGCCCAGCAGAATAAAACAGCTCTTGAAGCTGCGGATATAGGCCACCACATCACAATCCCTTCCATGGCTGCTGACCGGATGGACATTCTGCCAGCTCTTTCCCAACCTGGCGCAGAAATAGGACAGGCTGGATACACCCGGAACAAATTCCACATCCCATCCTTCCCGCAAAAATGCCTTGGCCGCCGCCTCAGCTCCGCTGTAAAAGCCCGTATCTCCTGACAGCACCAGGGCTGCCTCGTCCCACCGGAAGCTACCCAGCCACTGTACCATCTCACTGGGCTTATAGGCTGAAAATACCCGTTTCTTATCGGTGTACGCGCTGACGCTGTCCAGCATCCGGTCCGCCCCCATCACTACCTGGGCCGCCTCCAGGCAATCCATTGCCCGGCCCGTCAACTGGTCCTCGCCCCCCATTCCTATGCCCACCAGATATACAATTGGCCTTAAATCATCCATATATGCTTCCTTTCTTTTCATGGTCCATCCACTCCTTTAGCTGTCCCTTTATATCGTCCAGGGATATGCCTTCCCCGCTGCCCGGCCGGTCAATCACCACTGCCGCTGCCCCGGCCCTGTGGGCTGCCTTTATCTTTTCTGAAAAGCCTCCTGCTGCGCCCCCATCCTTGGTCACCAGATAAGCACATCCGTATTCCCTGAGCTGTACCAGATTCATTTCCTCTGAAAATGGTCCCTGCATGGCAATGATATGGCGGCCCTCAAAGCCCAGACTCCTGCACTGGGCCACGGCCTCCGCCGAGGGCAGGATCCTGGCATACACTCTCTGCTCATAATCCCTTATCCTTGTGTAGATAGCCAGCTCCTTGCTGCCTGTGGTCACCAGAATATTTCCCTCCACAGAGGACAGCCATGCAGCGGCTGCCTCCACATCCGGCATATGGATGACTCCCGGCCGGTTGTCCCCGGCCCCCGGTTCACGCAGGCACCTTAAAAGCCGCAGGCCCTTTCGTTTGGAACAGGCCATTTTTATGTTCTGGGTTACTGCCACCGCATATGGATGGGTGGCGTCAATGACCAGTTCCGGCCGCAGTTCATCAAACATACGTTCCATTTCCGTGACATCCAGGCGTCCCTGGCGTATCTCCATACATCCGTTCTCGTCCGGCCTGCTTATATCCTCCAGCAAATCCCTTCCATATCCGGTAGCCACGCAGATTATAAAGGGCTGGTTAAGCTCCTGAAGATATTCCGCCAGCAGCCTTCCCTCCGTGGTCCCGGCAAACAGTATGACACTCTTCTTAATTTCCTTCATACCTGTAACCTCTGGGCGTTACCATATAGGGGCCAATCTGCCTGGTATGGGAATTGCCGATATAAACCGTGGTAAACATGTCCACCCGGCGATCCTTCAGCTCCTCCAGGGTCAGGACCTCCATTTCTTCCCCTTCCCTGCCAATGTTCACAGCCAGCCCGCATACGGTATCCTCTGCCCTGTACTTTAGAATCCGGCTGCACGCCTGCCGGAAAAAATCAGGCCGTCCCTTGCTGGCCGGATTGTACAGGCATATGACAAAATCAGCCTGGGCCGCTGCCTCTACCCGGTTCCATATGTCTTCCAGGGGTGTGAGCCGGTCGCTTAAGCTGATGACAGCAAAATCGTGCATCAGCGGTGCTCCCAAAACAGCTGCCCCTGCGCAGGCAGCCGTAATTCCCGGCACAATCCTGACTCTGACGCCGGGGTACTGCTGAGCCAGCTCCAGTATAAGGCCCGCCATTCCATAGACCCCCGCGTCCCCGCTGCAAATCATGGCTGTATTCTTTCCCATCATGCAGCATTCAAACGCCTTCCGGCACCGTTCCTCTTCCCTGGTCATGGCGGTGGTCAGGAACTCCTTCTGGGGGAACAATCCCCTTACCAGGTCCACATAGACCGTATAACCAGCTATGACCTGGCACCGGCCCATCACTTCCAGCGCCTGTCCTGTCATCTGCTTTTTTTCTCCGGGTCCCATTCCCACCACATAGAGTGTTCCCGGCTCCAGTTTCCCCGGGACGATTTCCCGGCCCGCACGAAATCCGGTGGTAAAGGCGGGGTCGTAAAGCTTTGAGCGCTCATAACCTGTCTGGGCCACAGTATTCCCCACCACAATAAGGGCGGTCTTATGGATGCCCTCCCTGTCTGCTGTCTCCTCTAATGTAGCTACCGTACACCGGACAACCTTCTCATCCGGCCAGGTCGCCTTATATACAATGGCTGCGGGGGTATCTCCCGGATATCCGCCCTTTACCAGCTCCTCTGACAGCTCTCCCGTCATGCCTGCGCTCAGGAATATCACCATGGTGCTGCCGTGGGCAGCAAATTTCTCTATGGATTCACGCTCCGGCACCGGTGTTCTCCCGGCCATTCTGGTTATTACCACACTCTGGCTGATACCGGGCAGGGTATATTCCATTCCAAGGGCTGCGGCGGCTCCGCAGAAAGAACTGACCCCGGGACATATGTCATATTTTATCCCCCTGGCGTCCAGTCCGTCCATCTGTTCCCGTATGGCACCGTAGAGGCAGGGATCCCCGGTATGAAGGCGCACCGTTGTAAGACCGTCCCGTTCCGCCTGTTCCATCACTTCCATAACCTGCTCCAGGTCCATGGAGGCACTGTCATAAATCCTTGCATCCTGCCTGGCCCAGCCCAGAAGATCACGGCTGACCAGGGAACCCGCATAGATGACCACATCTGCCTCTGACAAAAGTTTCTGTCCGCGGACCGTAATCAAATCAACCGCCCCCGGACCTGCTCCTACTATATGTATCATCTTGCTCCGCCTTTCATCTATTTCTTAATCTGTTCGTAAAGTACAATAACATATCATCTGCGCCGGTGGTTGCCCCAAGTATCCCGCGCTCATTGGTAAATACAATAACCTCTGCCCTCAGACGTCCGCCGGCCCGCCGTTTCACATGCTGCTCCAGCCGCGCCATCACCCGCTTCATCACCTGCTCACGCAGGCCGTCCTCTGTCTCTAAAAGGCGCAGCCCCTCGTCCACGGTCACTGCTTCCATAATCTGTTCCACCAGCTCTCTTTTTGCGCCGCAGGCAGCTCCGTGGGCTGCCAGGATTTCCATTCTCCCGTCTGCCCAGGAGGAATGGGTATTCATAATACCGGCTGCCAGCTTGATTAGCTTTCCTCCATGGCCTATTAGCAGAATGGACTCAGCCCCTTCTTCCACCGCCATATCAATGGTACTGCCTATAAAATTACTGCATTTCACGGCCTGTCCAAGGCCCAGGCCAAGTACAGTGTCCACAAAGCTCTCACCGTAATTTCCCGGTGTCACCAGAAGGTTCTTCTCCCCTTTTCGGATCCTCTGTCTCAGTTCCAGCCGGATGGTATCAAGGAGGGCTGTCTCGCTCATGGGCTCCACCATTCCGCTGGTCCCCAGTATGGATATACCTCCCTGGATTCCCAAACGGCTGTTAAAGGTCTTATCCGCCACCTTCAGGGCTTCCGGCACACGGATTTCAATGGAAAGCACTCCCTTAAAGCCAGATTCCCGGCACACACCGGCCACCTGTTCAAATATCATCTGCCTGGGGACCGGGTTAATGGCAGCTTTTCCCACTTCGCAGCTCAAACCGCACTGGGTTACCCTTCCCACTCCCACTCCTCCGGATAAAATCAGCCGCAATCCGTCTTTCTCATACACATAATCCCCACAGTCATTTCTGTCATCTCCGGCCTCTGTGTTATCTCCGGCCTCTCTCGCATCTCCGGCCTCTCTCGCATCTCCGGCGCCGCCGCTGTCCGCATCCGGCAGCCGGACCTGTGAATACACCATAAGCCCGTCCGTCACATCCGGGTCGTCACCTGCATCCTTTCTGACACCGCAGCAGACACAGTTCTTCCCCGTCTCCATTTCCTCCACCTCCAGGTCCAGCCGGACTCCCTTTGGCGTTGTCAGGGACACCTGCTCCATTCTCCTGCCCCGCAACAACATAACGGCAGCTGCCAAGGAAGCCGCTGCCGCACAAGTACCTGTGGTGTATCCCCATCTCAATTTTTTCTGATTCTTATAGATGTACGAATCTCCCATAGTCTCACCTGCTGTCCAACATCTGACTTTTAAACTATGGAAAAGTATATCATATCCAACTGCATTTCTCAATGTCTAATTTCCCTGCAACCGGCTCTATGGCTGCCGCCACCGTCACCCCTTTTCCGGCCTGCTTATGTATTAAAAGTCTTCCTCCCCTGGCTGTACAGGACCTTTCGCAGACATTGCCCACGCCCACTGCGGATCTTACAAAATCAGATTCCTGAAACTCTCCTTCCACAGCCAGCAGCTCCCTGGATGTAAATGTACGCAGCTCCCACCCGTACCTGCGGGCCAGCCTGGTTACCGCCTCTTCCCCTGCCTTTATGTCTATGGTGGATAATGCCTTTACCGCCGCCGGGTCAATGCCTCCTCTTTCCAGCGCTTCCAGGACACAGCCTTCCAGGATATCCGGCGGGGTTCCCTTCCTGCATCCCACCCCTACCACTGCCACCTTTGGAACCAGGCGGAGAAAGACCGCTTCCCTGTCCGGAGAAAGGGAGGGCCTTTCACTGTTTCGGAATGTGATCCATATGTTATGCCTGCACACGCTGTTCATACATATATTATGCCTGCATATGCCCTCAGTACCATCCCCAACGTTCTCTGCTCCTCTGCCTGAACTCCCGTTTTTTGTGGTTCCGGCTCCAGACGCGCCCTCCGCCCTGCGGCACTCCGAATCGCAGAAAAATCCCACCTTCCCGCCATCCAGCAGCCAGGCAGAAATTTCTTTGGCCTTTTTTCTATCTGTTATACAAAGGCCCCTTCGGGCCGCAAAGACATCCACCGCAAAGATGCCATTGATATCCGTGGCAGTGGTTATGACCGGTATTCCCTGAAGCCAGCACGCCATTCTTTCAGCCAGCTCATTTGCGCCTCCCACATGTCCTGACAGCAGGGGGATGCAGAAATGCCCGGCTTCGTCAACCGCCACCACAGGGGGATCTGTCATCTTATCCCGGACAAAGGGCGCAATGGCCCTGACTGCAATGCCGGCCGCCCCGATAAACACCAGCGCCCTCTTCTGTCCAAACATGGATCCGGTCCATTCCGAAAGGGACTTGTCCTGAGGCTTGATTCCCTCCGCCTCCCATTCCGGCTTCCAGAAGCGCTGCGGCACATATCCCGTGCACTCTGTCCCTGTATCCCTGAACCGGCGGCACAGAAGGCGGCATATTGCAGTGCCTCTTGCCGTAAAACAAATCATACCTATCTTCATTCCCGTCTCCTTTGTATTATTCCTGATTACAGA
The DNA here is from genome assembly GCF_020554465.1 of Enterocloster sp. 210928-DFI.2.20. Classification (NCBI taxonomy): domain Bacteria; kingdom Bacillati; phylum Bacillota; class Clostridia; order Lachnospirales; family Lachnospiraceae; genus Enterocloster; species Enterocloster sp. 210928-DFI.2.20. The sequence goes on along the minus strand of NZ_JAJCHK010000046.1, from coordinate 2,687 downwards.
TATAAAACAGTATATCGGAAAATTATTCCTGCTGCAATGCCTCTTTCTTAAGTTCCCGTTTGCGCTTTGTGATAAGGCCTCCTATCTTGCCGCTTTCCTTGGCTGTCAGGCTCCTCCATCCTCCCTCTATGACCTTTGCGTCCAACCCCAGTTCCTGGGCAATCTCAAATTTAAGCTGGTCCTGCGCACTCAGATTATGAGGATCAAATGCCTCATTCTTCTTAGACTTTCCCATGTAGGTTCTTGCTCCTTTCTTGCTGATACAAATTAAGTACAAATGGATTATACCCAGGCAGGGGCCTGCCTATACCGCGCTTACAACTTATTCCAATTGCCCTTGCAATTTAATTTGTTGTATATTATACTGAACCTATATGGATTGTTTCATAACGTACCGTTACAGGATAATTTATAAACCTTTTGTTACCCTGTAACCATACATAAAGAAAGGAAGGGCACCGTGAACATTGCAGTCATCGACGACTCGATAGATGAGGCCCGTCAGTTAGCCGGCTTTATATCCACCTATTGCTCCGACACACATACCTGCCAGCAGACGACCATCTTCAATACCGCCGCCGACTTCCTTCGCTGCTGGCAAAGAGGCAGCTTTGACCTTATATTCATAGATATTTTTCTCCGGAATGAGACCTCCGGTATCAGAATCGCTGAAAGGGTCCGCAGGGATGATGATTCCTGTACCATCGTGTTCACCACCAGCAGCACCGATTTTGCCCTGAAGGGATATGAGGTCCGTGCGCTGGATTACATGGTAAAGCCTATCCGCTACGACAAGTTCAGCCAGACCATGGAGTATTTTTTGTCTGTATCCCGCAGGAAGCAGAGTCATTATATAGAGGTAAAGGAAAGCCGCATCATGCAGAAGATTCCCATTGACTCTATCCTTTACACCGATTATTCAAACCACTACATACAAATCCATCTTCCAGATAAGACGGTCCGCACTTACATGCGGTTTGAAGATTTTTCCGGTATGCTCCTTATATACTCCCAGTTCATATGCTGCTACCGGAATTGCATCATCAATATGGACAAGGTTTTTTCTATGGAGAAATCAGAGTTCATTTTGACAACCGGAGAGCATCTGCCTATTACCAGGACCATGCGGTCGCAGATTCACCAGCAGTATGCAGATTACCAGTTCTCCAAGTTAAACGGAGGCATCGGATGAGCTTTGCACAGATACAGCTGATAAGTGTGATTTTGGCCGAAATCATATTCATTATCGTTCCCTTTTTGGCGGTATTCCGAAGGGAATGGCGGTACTCTATGTCAAAAACTACAGGTATTCTTATGGGATACCTGTTTTTTGTATACTTTTTAGGCCTTACATGCTTCAGCCCTTTCCTGTCCCGGCCCTGGCTGGAGCTGGCGTGGTCCTGCACCACCATGACCACCAACATACTTGTCTGTAAATGGATGGTGCGCACAGACTGGCCTGTGAATATCTATTCCCTTTTCCTTTTTAAGAACTTCACGGATACCGCCGGATACTGCGCGGACCTGTCCAATGCCTCTGCTTCCCTTAATAAGAGCAGTTCCCTTATCACAGGAGACAAATTATTAAGCAATCTTATTTTTCTGTTTCTCATGGTCTGGGTGGCCTATTACATCCTGCACAAATATCTGACCAAAGCAGTGGAATACACACGGCTTCTTCCGGTCTGGAAATATCTGGCCGCCATCCCGGTGCTCTTTTTCATCATGTTCCGCCTGGCATCCCGTTCCCTGGCACCCGCACGTATGCTTCAGCATCATCCTGACATGATTTTTTTTGCTGTCTGCTGGTTTGCCTGTATCTACACGGTCCACTATGTGAGTCTGAGGATTCTGTCCCGGCTGTCTGAAAGCTATGCGGCCAAGGAGCAGTATCGGACTACCCGGCTGCTGGCCAGTGTCCAGAAATCCCAGATGGCCACGCTCCAGTATAATCTGGAACAATTCAAAAAAGCGCGCCACGATTACCGCCATCATCTCATCACGCTCAAGGGGCTTTTGGAGCAGAAGGAGACAGAGTTTGCCCTGGAATACATAAATGACTATCTGGGCACCTATGCAACCCTGGACACCACCCAGTACTGTCAGAATCCTTCCTCCAACGCGCTGCTCAATTACTACATACAAACAGCCCAGTCCCAGGGTATCGCAGTAAACTCCTCCATTTGCCTGCCTCAGAGCCTTCCTGTGCCGGAGATAGACTTCTGCACTATCCTGGGCAACCTTCTCTCCAATGCAGTGGAGGCATGCCAAAGGCAGACCCAGGGAACGCCCTCCATCACCATCAACATCGGACAGGCCGGCGAATCCATGATTGCCCTGTCCATACAGAACACCTATTCCCATCTCATACGTATGAAGGACGGACGTTTTCTTTCATCCAAACGGGAGGACATGGGCACCGGTACTACCTCTGTGCGTTATCTGGTGGAACGGTATCACGGCATACTGAAATTCGATTACAGCAACGGAATATTCGAGGCATCCCTGCTTCTGAACCCAGCCATGAAATAGACGCTCCGGCCTGCCAGACCAGCGCTTTTCTTTTTTGTTCCAGTATAGCACGGAACCATGCATCCTCACAAGCCGTTCTGGAGACAAACAGCATTTAAGCAAAAAGGTTCTATACTGAATGTTGGGGTGTGCTGAAAAGCACACTTCCAACATTC